>JAAYTZ010000097.1 GCA_012517965.1 Propionibacterium sp.
CCCGAAGCGCACGCTCCGGTTCACGCTGCGGCACTACGGCCGCTTCAATGGGAAGTATGTTCCGCCCATTTCGGTTGTCGATTTCGAGGTGCCGATCAGTGGCACCTTCTGACCCCCGTCGATAGGCACACCGATGAGACTGCGGACCCTGGCCAAGGCGACGGCGATGGTGGTGGGCATCGCCGCGCTGCTTGCCGCGCTGTTCGTCGGGTGGATCGCCTGGTCGATCAGCGGGCACTTCACCGGCAAGGACCCGGTCCACTTCGACAGCGTCTTGGTAGAACTCGCGCGCAACCGCCCTGCCTACGACGCCGCGGCAGCGCGGGTTCTTGAGCTGAGCGCCCAGATCCCCGGCACCACCCGGGTTGCCATGACGACGATGAATACCTCTGTGACCGTGGGCGGCGCCGAGCGCAGCGGCCCCAACAGCCCGGCGGACGCCCAACGGTTGCGGGCACTGCGGGAGGAGGTGGCGGTCTGGCAGGCGAAGGACGCCGATCGCGTGTTCTTCCGGTTCTACGGCGAGGACAGCCCGACGGTTTGGCTGATGTACTCCGCGTCCGACCGTCACCCCGGCGCCTTCGCCCGCGACCGCGGCTTCCGGTCGCTGCGGATCATCGACGAGTACTGGACGGTGCTCGGACCCATCCCGGACGACGCCCGTGATCGTGCACAGTGGAACGGCTGACGGGCGGCAGGCACAGCCTTGATCCACCAACGTGGGTGGATCAGGGTGCCATGATGCTGGGCGTTGCGGTGGCGGTGGCGTCGAGGGTCGCACCTGGTGGCAGGCTGGTTGAGTGTTCCACCTGAACTGGCGTCCGTTGCCGGCGGTGCTCGGGATTCTGGCTGTCGAGATCTTCATCGGTGCTTGTGTGCGAGATGCCTGGGTTCGCCCTTACGCCGGCGATGTGCTGGCTGTGGTCTTGGTGTATGCGGGCCTTCGGATGGTGGTTGCGGTGCCGGCCCCCGCTTTGGCGGCCGTGTCGTTTCTGGTGGGCGCGGTCGTGGAGGCGGTCCAATACCTGGGGCTCCCCGAGATTCTCGGGTTCGCCCGCCACCCGCTCCTTTCCGTGGTGGTAGGCGCCACTTTTGGATGGGAAGACCTGGTGGCCTACGCCGCGGGTGCCCTTATCGCCTGGTTGATCGACGCAAAGACGCGGTGGTGGTCGAAACCATCCGTGACGCGCAACGCGTAGGGCGCACGCCATCACGGCTCTGGCGGAACATCCGGCCGCAGGGTGCGCGAGGGTAGCCTGTCGGCTGCCGGTACCCGAAGCGCAGATGCCGCGAACCGGAGCACGGCCTGCCCGGTTCACTCGTTCGGCCCGCAGGCATGGAGTGCTATGAGTACCCCTTCGCCACGACGTACCAAGGAGCGGCCCTGAACGGACCCGCAGCGGCCCGCAGCTTCGACTACTGTCTGATGCCCGACCACTCCTGTCGCCTGCCATGAGCATGGGACCGGGGTAGCGGGTTTTCTGCCAGGTTCATGGGACCACTTGGATTGCCAGTCATGGGACCACCCGGCGTGTCGTGCCGGGGGGTTCTGGGTCGGCTCGTTGGATCGCCGTGTCGGTGTCGCCGTCATGGAGGTCTACGGGCGTGGGATTCAGGGAGGTCAGTGTGGTTGAGGTCAGGGAAGTGCTCCGCGGCTGGCTGGAGGGCGCCGGGTTGCGGACGGTCGCCGAACGGGCGGGGGTGGACCGGAAGACGGCCCGCCGGTACGTGGCCGCCGCCCAGGAGGCGGGTCTGCAGCGGGAGGCGGGGTTCGCGGCGGTCGACGACGAGCTGGTCGCCCAGGTGGTGTCGGCGGTGCGTCCGGCCCGCCCGAACGGGCACGGGACGGCGTGGGAGGCCCTCGAGGCCCGCCAGGAGCAGATCGCGGTGTGGCTGAAGGGTGACGGTAAGGACGCCAAGCCGCTGTCGGTGGTGAAGGTCCACGAACTGCTGTCCCGGCAGGGGTGTGTGGTGCCGTATCGGACGTTGCATCGGTTCGCCGCCGAACGGTGCGGGTTCCGCGTGAAGGACACCACCGTCCGGGTCGCCGACGGCGAGCCCGGCGTGGAGCTCCAGATCGACTTCGGTCACCTGGGCTACCTCACCGGGGAGGATGGTCGCCGGCGGAAGGTCCACGCGCTGATCTTCACCGCCTGCTATTCCCGGCACCTGTTCGTCTGGTTTGACGTACTCCCAGACGTTGGTGGCGGTCATCGCCGGCTGTGAAGCGGCATGGGTGTTCTTCCAGGGGGTTTTCAAGGTCCTGGTCCCCGACAACATGAAGGCCATCGTCACCGACCCCGACCCGGTGAACCCGCGCCTGTCCCAAGGCTGGTTGGACTACGCCCAACACGTCGGGTTCGGCACCGACCCGGCACGCGTCAGGTCACCGCGCGATTATCTCGAGGGTTCTGTTATCCCGAGTCTTGGGTGTCGCGCCTAGCCAGCGTGGGTGGCGGCGGTGTTTCCTCGGGATAATCATGTGAGTCCGGCGAGTTGGAGGATCAGGTCGTCGTTTCCTTTCCACAGGGGTGCGAGGTCGGGTGTGGGTCCTGCCGCTTTCTGGATCGCTTCGCGGACCATCTGGTTGTCGGCTGAGGCGTAGATGCTGGTGGTGGTGATGTTGGCGTGGCCAAGGAATTCCTTGATGTGTGGCAGTGGCACTCCGGCGCGGAGCAGTTGCATGGCGCGGGCGTGTCGTAGTTGGTGGGCGTGGATCCGTTCGGGGAGCTCTGGGCAGTCCGGTCGCGCTGCCGTGGCGTGTTTGTTGAGCAGGTAGGTGACGTTGTCCTGGCTCATCGGTTGCCGCTGGCCGGCGCGGGTCGTGTAGAACAACAGCGCCCCGGGGTGGGGCGTGTGGGCGTGGAAGACGTTGAGGTACTGCTCGAGGTGACGGCCGGTCTTGTCCATGAGGGGAATGGTTCTGGTCTTGTGCCCTTTGCCGGTGACGGTCACCTTGCCCCGGCCGGGCCCGGTGTCGATGTCGGCGATCGTCAGGTCGAGGATTTCCTGGAGGCGGGCGGCGGTGTCGAACAGGAGCAGGATGAGCGTGGTGTCGCGCAGACCCCGGCGAGTTTGTTGGCCGGGTGCCCGGATCAAGGCCTCGACGGCGGTCATCGTCAACGCGTCGGGGGCGTGGGTGGGGACGCGGGCGGGTCGTGTCTGTTTCACCTCCAACCAGACCGCGACGAGGGCGGGGTCTTCGCCGGCGCAGTAGGACAGGAACGACTTGATCGCGGCCAGGCGCTGATTGACCGACGAAGCGGTCAGGTGGTGGGTGTCGGCTAGCCAGAGGGTGAACCCGGCGATGGTGGCGCGGTCGATGACGTCGAAGGTGATGTGGGCCAGGTCGAGGCCGCGGGTCTGCCGCAGGTAGGTCAGCAGCATGTTCAGCGCGGTCTTGTAGGACCGGATCGTGTGCGGGCTGAGCCTGCGTGCTCGGGGCAGGTAGACCGTCAACCAGGAGCGGATCAGGCGGTAGAAATCGTCAGAGGGCATGGGACGCCTCCGGGAAGGTGGCCTCGATGTTGGTGTTGGCGAGGGCACGCAGGTCGGGGTGGAAATCGGCGGCGAGGTGGAAGTAGTACCAGGTGTTGTCGGGGTTGGCGTGTCCCAGGTGCAGGCTCAGGTAGGCGAGGAGTGCTTGGGGGTCGTGACCGGCGCGTGTCCAGCGGTTGATGACCTCGACGACGTGCGCGTGTCGCAGGTCGTAGACCCGCGGCCGGGAGCCCTCGACGCCCATGATCGGCGGGGTGGCGGCAGCCAGCAGTTGATGGAACCAGTAGTCGAGGGTGCTGGGGCTGTAGAAGCCGCCGGTCTGGTTCGGGAAGAACGCGACCCGCTCGGGGTGGTAGACGCTGATGGTGGCGTCGTAGCGGCGGCAGTAGTTGTGCAGATCCGTCGACAGGAACACCAGCCGGTCCTTGTGTCCTTTCGATTCCCGGATGTGGATGGTGCCCCGGGTCAGGTCGACGTCGGTGCGGTGCAGGCGGCGGGCCTCGCCGGGACGCAACCCGAGGCAGTAGATCATCCGGAAGACCGCCGGGATGATGATGTGTCGCTGGCCCCCGTGGGGGGACGGGTCGATCCGGTCGGCCGCCTGGAAGATCGCCCGCAACTCGCCAGGCGTGTAGAGGTGGGGGCGGTACCGGACCTGCTTGCCGGGGATGCCTGAGGGGATCACGTAGGCGTCGACGCCGAGCCCGGCCATGTGTTTGGCCAACTGCCTGACCGGGGTGATCCGTCGCATCTGCCCGTTGACGTGCTCGCCGGGACGGCCGGTGGCCCAGTGCATCGCCATCGGCCTGCTCAGGGTGGTCTGACCGGGATACTCCGCGGCGCACATCGCATCGAACGCACGCAGGTGCCGCTCCGATGTGGTGTACGGCCACCCGATCGCGTGCTTGAGGTCGAGCAGGCTTTCGATGTGCGGTGCTAAACCGCTGCCCAGCCCGGTCATGACCGTGCCTCGTTCGGTTCGATTCCCGCGAAGTTCAGGCAGCACTGCCGCATGCGGGCCTCATCGCCGGCCAGGTCGTGTTTCGCCGACTCGATCCCACGATGCCCCAAAGCGCTGGCGATCACCGGTAACGGGGTTTCCTGCTCGAGCATCCTGGTCGCCAACGACGTCCGTAGCAGGCGCATGCCGTGGCCCGTGACGCCGGTTGAGGCGGTCGGGGTGCGGGCGAACGCGGTCGCCGCCACGTGATGCATACCCTTCCCGGACGCCAAGGCGACGTGCGGGGCCTGGGATCGCAGGAACACGTGATTGTCGCCGATACCGGCTGGTCGGTCGTGGAGGAGGTAATCGGCGATCGCGGTCCCCACATCGGCCAGCAACGGCAGCGTCACCACGGTGGCTGTCTTGTGCTGGGTCACCGTGATCTGGGCTTGGCGCCAATCGAGGTCTGA
>JAAYTZ010000098.1 GCA_012517965.1 Propionibacterium sp.
ACGAAGGTAGCGTGGGGCACGTCGAGGTCTTCCGGATGGTGAGTGTGAGAACTTCCATCTTCGGGAGGCCTCGACCCTCATCCGCGGACCGACGCGCCGCCCCAGATCACCCCGCCTCTACACCCTCAACTGTGATGAGCCACGTTGGCGATGTCGGCGCTCTGGGCCGCCAGCACCTCCGACTTCAGCACCGGGACCGCCCGGCTGTTGATCTGCGCCGACTTGCTGTCGACCGCCGTCGTGGCCGCGGTGACGTTGGTGATCTTCCCGCCCGACACGGTGACCTTGACCGTCACCGAGCCGAAGCGGTTGGTGGCCGTCGCCCCCGTGAACGTGCCGTCCGTCAGGCCGGACGCCGTCGCGGCCGACTGCGCGGAGGCGGCCGCGGTGGTCCGCCGCGCGGTCGTCGTCCCGGTCGGCGTCCCGGCCGTCGTCCCCATGGCGGTGGTCGTGGCGGTCGTGGGGGCGGGCGCGGTCTGCCCGGTCGTGGTGCCGACCTGCCAGCCGATGGCCAGGACGCCGATCGAGGCGAGGGTGGAGGCGATGTTGGCGCGGGTGCTCATGGGTGATCTCCGTCGGTGGGCCGCGACCCCTGCGGACCGCGTCGATGCCACCACCCTCCCGGCCGACCCTGTGGGTTCGTTGTGGCGGCCCTGTGCCGCACGTACGAGGGCCCACACGCAGCGCGGCCCGCACCGAACCGGTGCGGGCCGCGCGTGCCGACTGAGATCAGGCGCCCGACGCCACGCGGGCGTTGAAGTCCTTGATCATCTCGTCCCAGATGGGCACGAACTTCTGCAGGTCGTCCCAGAACTTCTGCTCCTTGCGCTGCATGAACAGCTCGAACGGCGTCCCCTGCTGCTCGCACCAGGTGTAGTAGCCCAGGTTGAAGATCCGCTCGCGGTCGGCGCGCGTCAGCTCGATGCAGTACGTCGTGGGAACGTTGTCGAGGTGCCGCGCGAACACCGTGGCAGCGTCGACGGCGTCGAAGTCGCCGCCGAAGTCGCGCGGGATGATCTTGCCGTCCAGCTCGGAGGCATACATCGCGCCGCCGTCGGTGGCGACCGTGACGATCGCGTCGTCGGCCCCCAGGCCCAACTTCTTGGCCGTCGTGATCGCGCCGAGCACATTGCAGATGGAGGAGAACCCCATGTGCGTCAGGTCCTCGAGGATCTTCTCCGACACCCTACGGGCCCGCAGGAGGTCGCGGCCGGCGTCGGTGTTGAACAGGACGAACAGCTGGTCGGTCGCCTTGTCGCTGATCGCGGCCACCAGGTCGTGGTTCATGATGTTGTGGATCAGCGGCAGGTGCTTGTCGCCGATGCCCTGGATGTTGTGCTCGCCGAAGCCGTTGTTGTAGAGCGTCGGGCACTCCAGGGCCTCGAGGGCGGTGACCTTGGTGCCGTGGCGCTTCTTGAGGTACTCGCCGGCGGCGATCGTGCCGGCCGAGCCGGTCGAGGAGGTCATGGCGGCCAACTTCAGCGGGCGGCCCAGTTCCTCCTGAGCCACCTCCCAGGCGTGCTCCAGCGCGCGCCCGGTGACGTTGTAGTGCATGAGGTGATTCGCGAACTCGGCGAACTGGTGCAGGATGAAGTTGCCGGGGTCCTTGGCCAGCTCGTTGCAGGCGTCGTAGATCTCCTTGACGTTGGACTCGGTGCCGTACGTCTTGATGACGTCCTCTTCGGGGTTCTCGCACCAGCGGTTGAGCCAGTCGAACCGCTCCTGAGACATGCCCTCGGGCAGGATCGCCACGCCACGGGACGCCATGATGCGCGAGATCGCGATGCCGCCGCGGGCGTAGTTGCCGGTGGACGGCCAGATGGCGCGGTGCTTGGTGGGGTCGAACTGGCCGCAGACCACGCGCGGGGCGAGGCAGGCGTAGGCCGGCATGACCTTGTGGGCGGTGATCATCGGGAACCGGTCGCCGAAGATCACGATGATCGGGCTGTCGATGCCCGTCAGTTCCTTGGTCAGGATGGCGTGATCGGGAACCGAGACCCGGTTGCCCTGCAGGTCGTTGTACCAGTGCAGGCGCCACAGGTTGCGCGAGTCGGGGCCCTGGGGGTCCGCGTCGCCGACACGGTCGGCCGGCACCGTTGACGGGTCGGCCATCTCGGCGAAGGTGGGGAGCGTGATGCCGCGCTCACGGAAGCGCTTCACGCTGTTGTCGAGGTACTCCTGGTTCACCACTCGATCGGCCAGGCCGAACTGACCCTCGAGGGCTTCCTTGATGGTGTTGTCGCTCACGCGACAAGTTTGCCAAAGTATCGGCTGCTTCGCGGGAAGTCTGGGCGAATCGGCCGCCGGAATCCCGGCGCCGGCCCCGGACGCCGCGGGCGGGGGTCCGCGCGGCTCACCAGTCGAAGCGCTCGAAGTGAATCCGGTCGACCGGGGTGCCCGCCGCGCGGGCGTCCGCGACGACGAGGCCGGCGGCCGCGGCGGGGCCGCAGACGTACACGTCGGCGTCCGCCACCCGGGGACAGAGGTCGGCGAGCCGCACGTGGGCGTCCTGCTCCGGCCCCCAGACCGGACGCCCCGCCGCGTCGTGGCCGCGGTGCCCGATCAGCGTGTAGAGGCGGGCGCCCTTGGCGCAGCACAGGTCCTCGATCTCGTCGCGGAGGTAGAGCTCCTCGGGGTGGCTCGCCCGCAGGATCACCGTGGCGCGCCCGGGCGCGAAGTCGGTGCCCTCCAGCACCGCCCGGACCGGGGCGATCCCGATGCCGATGCCGACCAGCACGACGTCGTCGGCAGTGCGGGCGGCGTCCGAGAAGATGCCGTACGGGCCCTCGAACGCCACCGGGGTTCCGGGCGCGACGTCGAGCAGGGCGGCGCTGCCGGCGCCCAGGTTGCGGACGCTGATGCGCAGCGTGTCGCCTCTCGGCGCGGCCGACAGCGAGAAGGGGTGCTGGTGCCACCACAGCCCCCGGGCCAGGAATCGCCAGTGGAAGTACTGGCCGGCGGCGGCGCCGAGTCGGTCGAGCCGGCGTCCGGTCATCGTGATGGTCGCCACGTCGCCGGTGCGCACGACGCTGCTGACCACGAGCCGGTGCTCGATGCTGGCGAACAGCGGCGTGAAGATGCGGAAGGCCAGCAGAACCCCGAAGGTCGCCAGCCACACGGCCACCCAGCACCAGTGGGCGACGCCCGACGCGAACAGGCCGCCCATCGAGAACTGGTGCGGCAGGGACGCCAGGACGGCGGCGTAGCTGAGCAGGTGGATCGCGTGCCACGCCTCGAACGGCAGCTTCCGCCGGGCGGCGACCACCGAGGACGCCGACACCGCGGCGAGCAACCCGATCGCGGCGACGGCCAGCGTGAAGTCGCCGACGCCCCACAGGTCGAGGAACTCGGCGACCGGCCCCCGCCCGTCGGCCAGCGCGTACCCGGCGACGAGGAACAGCCCGTGGGCGACGAGGCCGCCGAAGGTCACCTGGCCGAGCCGGGCGTGCAGGGCGATCGCGCGGTCCTGGCCGATCGCCCGGTCGATGACCGGAACCCGGGCCGACAGCCACAGCATCAGCACCACGGACGCCGTCGCGACCAGCCCGGTCACGATGCCGGCCGCGGTCAGCGCGCCGGCGACGGTGGCCACGCCGGCGAGCCCGCCGCCCGCGAGCCAGACCGCCACGGGGACGGCGATCGACACCCAGGCGAGCACCTGTAGGCCGTCGCGGACGAGGTGGCGGCGGGCGGCGCGACGGCGGTGGCGGCCGGGCGGCGGCCCAGCGGGGACCGTCAGCGGCTGGGCGTCGGCCCTGGTCGGTCGGTAGGTCGTGGTCACGGACCTCAGCCTGGCGGACCCGGCTGTGCGCGGGCTGTGCGGCGTGTGAGGCCTTCGTGTGGCCGTGGCCGGGCGGTGGGCGGGAGGCAGGGGTGTCGGATCGGGGTCCTACGCTGGCCCGGTGGCGAACGACTGGGTGCTCCGGCTGAGCGACGACGAGCTCGCCCGCCGGTTCGGCCGCGACACGCTCGTCCGCGGCCGCGCCTACGAGCAGGAGGGCCGGGTCCAGCAGGTGCAGGAGCACCCGGGCTCGGCGCTGGCCGCCGTCCGGGGCAGCGGACGCCGCACCTACCAGACGCTGGTCGTCGCGCACGACGCCGGCGGGGCGCTGCGCCTGACCACCAGCTGCACCTGCCCGGTGGGCGGCGGCTGCAAGCACGCGGTGGCGCTGCTGCTGCGACTCCGGCGCCAACTGGGGCGTGCGGCGGTCGCGCCGTGGCGGCGGGCGCTCGAGCCGCTGACGCACGCGGTGGCGTCCCTGGCCGACGAGCCGCTGGTGCCACTGGCGCTGCAGTTCGACGACCGTGGCTACGGGTTGACCGTGCGGCCGCTCAAGATGGGCCGGTCGGGGCGGTGGATCAAGACCGGCGCCACCTGGGACGACCTGCGCTCCGGCCTGGGCGACGTCGACCCGGCCCACCGGGAGGCGCTGCTCGCCATGACGGACGCCCGCCGGCGCGGCGCCTACGACTACGGGTATCGCGTCGACGGCCTGCCGCTGGGGGACCTGCGCGCGGACGCCTGGCGCCTGCTGCGCGCCGCCCGGGACGCCGGCGTGACCTTCGTGGCCGGCGAGGGGGCGCGGGGCCGGGCCCTGCCGCAGCCGGTCCTCTCCGACGAGACGGTCGTGCCGACGCTGGCCATCGAGCGCACCGCGGCGGGTGTCGCGCTGTCACCGCGCCTGGTCGGCCCCGCAGCGCCGGACGCCACGGTCGTGTTCATCGGCGCGCCGCCGCACGGCTGCGCGGTGCTCACCTCCGACCGGCTGCTGCTGGCCCCGCTCAGCCGCCCCCTGCAGGACGCCGAGCACGCGCTGTTCCGGTCGGGGCGGACCATCGAGGTGCCGGACGCCGACCTACCGGCCTTCGCCACCGGCTACCTGCCCCGGCTCCGCCAGCGGCTGGCGGTGCGGGTGGGCGACGGGGTCGAACTGCCGGAGGCTTCGCCGCCGCAGCTGGTCTGTCGGGTGGCGTTCGCGGCCCGGGACGGCCGGGTGGCGCACCGGGCGTCCGTGACGTGGGGGTTCCGCTACCGGGTCGGGGCGGCCGTCCACGACCTGCCCCTCCGCCCGGGGCGCGACGAGCCGCCGGTGCGCGACGCGGAGGCGGAGGCCGCGCTCGCGGCGTCCGTGCCCGCGGGCCCCTGGCTGGCGACCGGACGCCGCGGGCAGGCCCTCCTGCAGGACGCCATCGTCGGCGGGCGCCTGCTGTTCACGCTCGTCGGCGAGGTGCTGCCCGCGCTGCGCGCCCGCCCGGACGTGGTCGTGGAGGTCGCGGGCGAGCAGCCCGAGTTCCACGAGTCGGACGCCGCCCCGGCGGTCCGGCTGGCGGTCACCGACGGCGCCGACGGCGACTGGTTCAACCTCGATGTCGAGGTGACCCTCGGCGCGGAGGTCGTGCCGTTCGCCGAACTGTTCGCGGCCCTGGCCCGCGGCGACGACCACCTGCTGCTCGACTCGGGCACCTGGTTCGCGCTCGATCACCCCGAACTCGACCGGCTGCGCCACCTCATCGAGGAGGCCCGGCTGCTCGCCGACCGGGAGGGCGGGTCGCTGCGGCTGCGCCCCGAGCACGCCGGCCTCTGGGAGGAACTCGTCGCCCTCGGCGTGGTGGCCGAGCAGTCGGCGGCGTGGCGGGACGCCGTGAGCGCCCTGCTCGACCTCGACGCGCTGCCCGAGACACCCCCGCCGCCGGGCCTGGACGCCGACCTGCGGCCTTATCAGTTGACCGGCTTCCGGTGGCTGTCGTTCCTGTGGCGGTCGCGGCTCGGCGGGATCCTCGCCGACGAGATGGGCCTCGGCAAGACGTTGCAGGCGCTGGCGCTGGTCGAGGCGGCGCGAGCCGCCGGCGAGCTGGACGCCCCCGTGCTCGTCGTCGCCCCCACCTCGGTGCTGGGCACCTGGGCGGCGGAGGCGGCGCGGTTCGCGCCGCAGCTCGACTGCGTGACGATCACGGAGACCGAGGCGCGCCGCGGCGTCCCGCTGGCCGAGGCGGTGCGGCACGCGCACCTGGTGTTCACGTCGTACACGCTGCTGCGCCTCGAGGCCGACGCCTACCGGGCGCTGCCGTGGGCGGCGGTGCTGCTGGACGAGGCGCAGTTCGTGAAGAACCGCGCCTCGAAGGCCTACCAGGCCGTGCGCAAGCTGCGCGCGCGGGTCAAGATCGCCCTCACGGGGACGCCGCTGGAGAACAACCTGATGGACCTGTGGTCGCTGCTGTCGATCACCGCCCCCGGCCTGTTCGCCGACCCGACGGCGTTCACCGACCTGTACCGCAAGCCGATCGAGGCCGGGGACGCCGACGCGCTGGCCCGGCTGCACCGGCGGATCCGGCCGCTGGTGCTGCGCCGCACCAAGGCGGCGGTGGCGGCGGAGCTCCCCGAGAAGCAGGAACAGGTGGTGCCGGTCGAGTTGGGGGCCGGGCAGCGCCGCCTCTACGACAAGCACCTGGCCCGGGAGCGCGCCAAGGTGCTGGGGCTCATCGACGACCTCGACGGCAACCGCATCGCGATCCTGCGCTCGCTGACCCTGCTGCGGCAGCTGAGCCTCAGCCCGGTGCTGGTCGACGCGACGTATGCCGCCCAGTCGGCGAAGATCGACGCGCTGGTCGAACTGCTGGGCGAGGTGGTCTCGGAGGGGCACCGGGCGCTGGTGTTCAGCCAGTTCACCGGGTTCCTCGCCCTGGTCAGGGCCCGGTTGGACGCCGAGGGCGTCACCTACCAGTACCTCGACGGCCGCACCCGCGACCGGGCGGCGCGGATCGCGGCGTTCCGGGGCGGGGACGACCCGGTGTTCCTGATCAGCCTCAAGGCGGGCGGCTTCGGGCTGACGCTCACCGAGGCCGACTACGTGTTCATCCTCGACCCGTGGTGGAACCCGGCCGCCGAACTGCAGGCCATCGACCGGACGCACCGCATCGGCCAGGACAAGCCGGTCAACGTGTACCGGCTCGTCGCGGCCGACACCATCGAGGAGAAGGTGGTGGCCCTTCAGCGGCGCAAGCGCGACCTGTTCGACGCGGTCGTCGGGCGGGCGTCCGACGTCGCGGCCCCGCTGTCCGCGGACGACATCCGGGGGCTGCTGGAGGCCTGAGGCGCGCGGCGGCGTCCGGGCCTACGGGACGGCGGACAGGAAGACGTAGGCGGCGAGGATCGCCAGGTGGACGGCCCCCTCCATGCGGGTGGCGCGGCCGGTGAACAGGGTGAGGGTGCTGACGACCACGCTGAGCGCGAGCAGCACCAGGTGCACCGGGCCGAGGCCCAACTCCAGACGCACGGGCAGCCACAGGGTGGCGAGGGCCAGCACGGGGATCGTGAGCCCGATGGACGCCAGCGCCGACCCGTAGGCGAGGTTGAGGCTGATCTGCAGCCGGTTGCGGGCCGCGTTGCGGGCGGCGGCCAGTGTCTCCGGCAGCAGCACCAGCAGCGCGATGACGACGCCGACGAAGGACGCCGGCAGCCCGGCCCCCGCGACGCCCCCCTCGATCGCGGGCGACAGGATCTTGGCGAGGCCGACCACGGCCACCAGCGCGCCGAGCAGGAACCCGAGGCTGGTGAGGGCGGCCTTGAGGGTGGGGGTCTCGGCGTGGACGTTCTCGCTGATGGGCCGGCCGTCGTCGTCGACCGGCAGGAAGAAGTCGCGGTGGCGGACGGTCTGGGTGAAGACGTAGAGCCCCCACAGCAGGAGCGAGGCCACGGCGGCGAAGGCCAGTTGGACGCCGCTGAACACGGGGCCCGGCTCGCTGGTGGTGAACGAGGGCACGACGAGGGCGAGCACGGCGATCGTCGCGGTGGTGGCCAGCCCGGTGGCCGAGCCGCTCTCGTTGAGCCGGGGCGCCCCGAACTTGAAGCCGCCCACCACCAGCGACAGCCCGACGATGCCGTTCAGGGTGATCATCACGGCGGCGAACACGGTGTCGCGGGCCAGCGACGAGGTGGTCGCGGCCGACGACAGCATCAGCATGATGATCAGGCCCACCTCGATGACCGTGACGGCGACGGCGAGGACCAGCGAGCCGAACGGCTCCCCCACCCGCGCGGCGATGACCTCCGCGTGATGGACGGCGGCGAGCACCGAACCGCCCAGCAGGACCGCCAGGGCGGCCAACGCGAGGGCGGGCGGCTTCGTCCCCCAGCCGAGGATCAGCCCGATGAGGGCCAGGGTGGGGAAGACGGTGTGCCAGCGGACGAGGGGGGCGACTGAGCTCAAGGGCGCTTCCTGACGGTTCGGCGGTGCAGGCGGTGCAGCGACGCGGCGGGCGTCTGCGGCGATCCCCCGGGGGCGAGGACGCCGTCGCCGTGGGCGACGATCGGGGGTAGAAGTTGAATCACAAACTACTTTCCCACACCGCCGACGCTCCGAGCAACCCGCCGTCCCGGACGCCGATCCCACCGGGAGCCGGGCCGGCCGGACAAGGCACGGCGGTGTCCCTGGTGGACCCGCCCGCTCATCGCCTACGTTGAGGCCAGCCACCCGGCCCCTTCCCCCGAGGAGTGATCGAATGCCCGCCACCCGACGATTACCCGCCGCTCTCGCCACCCTGGCGCTGGTCGTCGCGCCGCTGGCCCTGGCGGCCACCCCCGCCGCCGCCGAACCGACCTCGGTGACCCTGGTGGGCTCGCTGCAGGACGAACTGGGCTGCGCGACCGACTGGGACCCCGCCTGCGACGCCACCGAACTGACGGCGGTCACCGGCACCACCTACGCCGCCACGTTCACCGTCCCGGCGGGGCGGTACGAGTTCAAGGTCGCCCTCGACGACTCCTGGGCCGTCAACTACGGCGCCGGTGGGGTCAAGGACGGCGCGAACATCCCGTTCGCCCTGGCGGGCCCGGCCAAGCTCGCGTTCACCTACGACGACACGTCGCACCTCGTCTCGTTCGCGCCGGTCGACGTCGCGGCCCCGACGTCGGCGTCCGACAAGAAACTGGCCGGCGACTCGCTGCGGTCGGCGCTGACCCGCGAGCGCTTCTACTTCGTGATGGCCGATCGGTTCGCCAACGGGGACATCGCCAACGACACCGGCGGCCTCACGGGCACCCGCCTGCAGACCGGCTTCGACCCCACCGACAAGGCCTTCTACCACGGCGGCGACCTCAAGGGCCTGACCGGCAAGCTGGACTACATCAAGGGGCTGGGCACGACGGCGATCTGGCTGACCCCCAGCTTCAAGAACAAGCCGGTGCAGGGCGGCCCGGGCCAGGAGAGCGCCGGCTACCACGGCTACTGGGTCACCGACTTCACCACCATCGACCCGCACCTGGGCACGAACGCCGACATGTTGGCGCTCATCGACGCCGCCCACGCCAAGGGCATGAAGGTCTTCTTCGACATCATCACCAACCACACCGCCGACGTCATCGACTACACCGAGGGCGTCTACACCTACCGGACGAAGAAGAACTACCCCTACAAGGACGCCGACGGCACCGCCTTCGACGACCGCGACTACGTCAACGAGGAGTTCCCGGAGCTGAACCCGGCGGTCTCGTTCCCCTACTCGCCGTTCCTGCACCCGGGCGACGAGGACGCCAAGACCCCGGCCTGGCTCAACGACGTCACGCTCTACCACAACCGCGGCGACTCGACGTTCGCCGGTGAGTCGTCGACGTACGGCGACTTCATCGGGCTGGACGACCTGTTCACCGAACGCCCCGAGGTGGTCGAGGGCATGGGCGAGATCTACAAGACGTGGGTCGCCTTCGGGATCGACGGCTTCCGCATCGACACCGTCAAGCACGTGAACCTCGAGTTCTGGCAGAAGTTCGCGCCGGACATCCGCGGCGAGGCCGCCCGCATCGGCAACGACGACTTCTTCGCGTTCGGCGAGGTCTACGACGGCAACCCCGCGGTGATGAGCCAGTACACGACCGCCGGCACGCTGCAGGCCACGCTCGACTTCGGCTTCCAGCAGCAGGGGGTCGACTTCGCCAAGGGGAAGTCGGCGCGGAGCCTGGCCGACTTCTTCACCGCCGACGACTGGTACACC
The DNA here is from genome assembly GCA_012517965.1 of Propionibacterium sp. Classification (GTDB taxonomy): domain Bacteria; phylum Actinomycetota; class Actinomycetes; order Propionibacteriales; family Propionibacteriaceae; genus Propioniciclava. Next base: position 9,988 of record JAAYTZ010000098.1, read on the forward strand.
GACGCCGACAGCAACGCCTACCAGTTGCCCACCTTCCTGGGGAACCACGACATGGGCCGCGTGGCCCTGTTCCTGCAGGACGCAGCGGCCGACGACGCCGAACTCCTGGCCCGGGTGAAGCTCGCCGACGCGCTGATGTACCTGGTACGCGGCAACCCCGTCACCTACTACGGCGACGAGCAGGGCTTCATCGGCACCGGTGGCGACCAGCTGGCCCGCGAGGACATGTTCGCCAGCCAGGTGGCGATCTACAACACCGAGAAGGTGCTGGGCGGGGAGTCCGGGTCGCGGGACCGCTACGACACGACGGCCCCCCTCTACCAGTACCTGAAGGAGCTGGCGGACCTGCGCTCGGCGCACCCGGCGCTGGCCGACGGCGCCCAGCAGAACCGCTTCGCCGCCGACGGGGCGGGCATCTTCGCCGTCTCCCGCTACGACCGGGACGCCGGCGTCGAGTACCTCGTCGCCGCCAACAACGCGACCACACCGGCGACGGCGACGTTCCAGACCTGGAACCAGAACGAGCAGTTCAAGCCGGTCTTCGGCGCGGCGACCAGGCTCAAGTCGGACAAGGGCCGAACGGTCACGGTCACGGTGCCGGCCCTGTCGGTGGCGGTATGGCGGTCCAGCTCGAAGGTCGACGTCAACGTCGCGGCTCCCAAGGCGACCCTGACGCTGCCGGCGGCCGGGGTCGCCGGGCGCGCCGAGGTGTCGGCCATCGTCGACACCGCCACGTTCGCCCAGGCGACGTTCCTGTACCGGCCGGTCGGCACCTCCGCCTGGCAGCCGATCGGCACCGACGACAACGCCCCGTTCCGCGTCTACCACGACGTGACGGGGCTGCCGCTCGACACGGTGCTGGAGTACCGCGTCGTCGTCGAGGACGCCGCGGGCCGCGTCTCCGCGGACGGCGGCTGGACGACGGTGGTCAAGTCCACCGGCCCGGCCCCGGAGGCCGCCCTCGGCGACCCGGTCACCCAGCCGGCCGCGGTGTCGGTGCCCGGCACCCACAACACCGAGATGGGCTGCGCCGCCGACTGGTCCCCCGAGTGCGACCAGGCCCAACTCGCGCTGGACGCCCACGACCAGATCTGGAGGAAGACGTTCACCGTCGCCCCCGGCAGCTACGGCTACAAGGCCGCCATCGACAAGACGTGGACCGAGAACTACGGCGCCCAGGCCGAGCGGGACGGCGCCAACATCGGCTACGAGACGGTCGACGGCGAGGTGACGTTCTTCTACGACCATGCCACCCACTGGATCACCTCCGACGAGGAGGGCCCGATCGTCACGACGCCGGGGAGCTTCCAGTCCGAGCTGGGCTGCGCCGGCGACTGGGATCCCGCCTGCCTGCGGATGTGGCTGCAGGACCCCGACGGCGATGGCGTCTACTCGATCGCGACCACGAAGATCCCGGCCGGCACCTGGGAGTTCAAGGTGGCGGTGGGCCGGTCGTGGGCCGAGAACTACGGCGAGGGCGGAGTCCCCGGCGGGGCGAACATCACCGTCACCGTGCCGGCGGACGGCGCCCGCACCACGTTCGCCTACGACGCCACGACCCACGTGACCACGGTGACCAGCTCGTGACGGTCACCTGAGGTCGGACGCCGACGGCCCCGCTCCCCCTCCCGGGGGCGGGGCCGATCGCGTTTGGGCGGACCGACGCTCAGGGGCGCACCATGCCGTACTCGTGGGCCTTCAGGACCAGCTTCACGCGCGTGTGGACGTCCAGCTTCTGCATGAGGCTGGACAGGTACGCCTTGATGCTCGACTCGGACAGGAACAGTTGGCTCGCCATCTCGGCGTTCGAGAGTCCCCGGCAGAGGGCCGCCAGCACCTCCGCCTCCCGCTCGGTGAGCTCGGGGGCGTCGGGGGCCGGCGACGGCACGGACTGCAGCGCGCGCAGCGTGTCGGGCGCGAGCACCGTCATGCCGCCGTGGGCGGTCCGGATCGCGTCGATCAACGTCCGGGCCGTGCAGGTCTTCAGCAGGAACCCGGCGGCGCCGTGGCGCAGCGCGGTCGCGACCGCGGTGTCGTTGTCGAACGACGTCCACATCAGCACCCGGACCCGCGGGTGGGACTCGATGATCAGGCGGGCGGCCTCGACGCCGTCCATGACGGGCATCTGGACGTCCATCAGCACCACGTCCACCGGATGGGCCGCGACGAACGCGACCGCCTCGGCGCCGTTGCCGCAGGTGCCGGCGCACTCCAGGTCGCCGGCCGCCTGGATGAACTCGGCGATGCTGCGCTGCACGAACCGGTCGTCGTCGACGATGAGCACCCGGACGGGTTGACGATTCATGACTCTCCTTCTCGGGGGGTGGTGGCGGGCGAGTCGTCGTTCCCGGACACGCCGAGCGGCAACGTCACCTGCGTGAGCCACTGGTTGCCCGTGCGGCGCGAGATGAGGGTGCCGCCCACGGCCGCCACCCGTTCGCTCATGCCGGCCACCCCCAGGGCCGGGTGGCCGGCCGGTCGCGCGGCGCCGGGTTGGTGGGAGACGGTGTTGAGGAACGCCAGGTCGACCTCGCGGTCGTCGACGCTGACCAAGAGCCGGCAGAGCGTCCCGGGCATGCCGTGCTTGACGATGTTGTTGACGGCCTCGCGGCTGACCTTCTCCAGGGTGGCCGCCAGGCCCCCGGGCACGGACGCGAGATCGCCCTCGGCGGTGACCGTGACCGGGAACCCCTCCTGCCGGAGCCGGGCCTCCGCCTGGTCGATGACCTCGGGGAGTTGCGGGAGCCGCCAGGTGGTGTCGCCGACGGCCGCCGGCTCGTCCGCCCGCAGCAGCGTGAGGAGGACGCGCAACTCCTGGACACTCTGCGCGCTGGCCCGGACGAAGAAGTCGAGGTCCTCCGCGTCCGCCTGCCCGCGGAGCTGGGCGCGCTGCGCCCGCCAGCTCATCAGGCTGAGCGTGTGGGCCACGGTGTCGTGCAGGTCGCGTGCGGTTGCCAGTCGATCGGCCATCAGGGCGGCCCGGGCGGCCTCCTCCTGGGCCCGCCGGGCCGCGGCGAAGAGGTCGCCGACCCACCACGCGGTGAGCAGGCCCGCGACCAGGAAGATCACCCCGGCCAACGACAGGCGCTGGGAGGCGGACTGGCGCACCGCGTCCGCGACGATGAGGACGAGGAAGGCGCCAGCCAGGATCGTGCGAAGCCGGCGCTCGCCGCGGATGCCCAGTCCCAGGATGGGGATGAGGATGGCGAGTTGACCGAGGGTGGCCACCCCGGGCGGAAGCAGCAGGTACGCGCCGGACGCCGCCACGAGCGCCCCACCGGCCTCCCGGGGCCACCGCCCCGTCAGCGCGGCGATCACGCAGGAGGCGACGTCCAGGGCCACGGCCGGCCACGGCGTCCCGGCCACCGCGTGACTGGCCACCACCAGGAGCAGGAGCAGCGCGCCGAGGGGCGGTTCGACGAGGCCGACCGGCACGCCCGACAGCCGCCATCGCACGTGCGATCGCCCTGCTTGCTCCACCGCGCGCCCTTCCCGAGTCCAGCGGGGACACGCTATCCGAGCCCTCCCGCCTTCCCGGCCACTTGGACGGGGGAACCGTCCGAACGGCCAGCCCGGCGGCCGCCGGCGGCTGGACGAACGGCCAGGCGCGCCGGCCAGGGGCCGGACGGACGGACCGGGCGATTCGGGATCGACCCGTCGAGCCGGCCGGGCAGGCCAGGATCGAGCCACAACCCCACACCGAAAGGCACCCCATGCAGCGTCGTCTGTCGTCCGTGATCGCGGCTTTCACCGTCCTTGTGGCCCTCCAGGCCGGGACGGCCGTCTCGCCGAACTTCTTCAGCCCCTGCATCTTCGCGCCCTGGCTCTCGGGGTGCCCGCGCTGAGACATCCGAAGCCAGGACGCCGACGCCCCGCTCCTCCACGAGGAGCGGGGCGTCGGCGTCGGCGGCGGGCGATGTACCGCAGGTCAGCGGAGCACCTCTTCGCGCGCGCTGGCCACCCAGAAGAGCGCGACGAGGAGCGCGAGCCAGCCGACCTCGACGGCGAGGGCCGTCACGAACGCGGCGTCGAGGGCGGGGACCGACGTGAAGAACGCCAGCGTCCCCCAGGGCGAGCCGTGCTTGGTGGGGGTGATGGTGTCCACCAGACCGATGGCGATCGGCAGCGACACGGCGACCACCAGCAGCGGCACGCGGGGGGCGTGCAGGCGGGCGGCCAGCGCGATGAGCACGGCGTAGTTGAGGAGGGGGACCAGAGCCGCGCCATGCAGCGCGACAACGCCCGCCAACTGGGCGACCGTCACCTCCGTGAGGGTGCCGCCGAAGCCGGCCAGGCCGACCAGCATGTTGGCGGCCAACGTGAGGGCGACGAGTTCGGCCACCAGCACGGCGAGGACGCCGAGGGTGTTGACCGCGATGTCGGCGCGCGTCCTGCCGCCCAGCAGGTAGTAGGCGTGCACGCCGTCGGCCTGGGTCACGCCGACGACCCGCCAGGCCACCAGCCCCACCAGGATCAGCGCGAACGAGAAATAGGCCTTGTAGAGCGAATCCGTCGCCGCGATGGCGGCGAAGGTGGCCGGGTTGAGGTCGACGAGGAACGAGCGAAGTTCGGGCGTCCACGCGGCGGCCTTCGCGGTGCCCTGCGCCACCTCGTCGGCCATGCCGCGGTACCCCACCAGGGACATCAGCGCCAGGAGGACGGGCAGGGCCGCCACCAGCAGGGGCAGCCGCCCGGTGATCTCCACGCGGTGGCGGGCGAGGATCAGTCGCCCCGAGGCGGGCGTTGCGAGGCGGGGAGTCATCGGAGGATGTCCTTTCGGAGCCACAGGCGGGTGGAGAGGAAACCCGCGGCGGCGGTCACGGCCACGGCGATGGCCAGCGCGGGGAGGAGGCGACCGGTCGGCAGGGCCGCGGCCGGCCGGAGCATGAACACGGTGGGGAGCGCCCAGCCGGAGGCGCCCAGGATCGCGTTCAGCGACCCGGACGCGGCCAGCAGCACCAGACCCAGCGCGATCAGGCCCTCGAGCGACCGCAGCACCAGGCCGGCCAGGATCAGCAGCGCCAGGAACGGCAGGCTGCCCGCCCAGACGGCGCCCGTGGCGGTGACCAGGCGGATCGCGCCGGCCAGCGAGGCGTCGCCGAGGCGTCCGGAGGTCAACGGCACCACCAGGTAGCCGACGGCCGCGACGCCGTAGGTGACGAGCGAGCTCCCCGCCAGGAACAGCGCGTGCGCACCGAGGGCGGCCGAGCGGTCGACCCCCGACAACAACTCGTACTTCTCGGTGCCCTGGGCGTAGTCGCCCCCGAGGCGGATGCCGCAGTTCACCACCAGGAACACCGGCACGATCATCGCGATCGCGAAGTCGTAGGGTGCTCCCGCCCAGAGCGCGTCGATGCCGCCGGGGCCGGCGACGTCGGCGAACAGCCGGGCCAGCAGGCTGCCCCAGACAGCCGACAGCAGGCCGGCCAGAACCCACTGGGCCGGCAGCAGACCGCCGAGGAGGAAGCGGCGCCAGTCATGCGCGAGCAACGTCAGCATCGCGGGCTCCGCTCAGGACCGACAGGAAGAGGTGCTCCAGATCGCGGGACTGGTGGGCCGCCATCAGGGAGGGGAGGTCGCCCTGGGCGACCACCCGGCCACGGTCGAGGATCACGGCCCGGCCGCAGATCTGCTCGAGTTCGCTCAACACGTGCGAGGCGACCAGGAAGGTGACGCCCTCGTCGCCGGCCAGTCGGCCGACGAGCTGGCGGATCTCCCGGACGCCGAACGGGTCGAGGCCGTTCGTCGGCTCGTCGAGGATGACGAGGTCGGGACGGTTCAAGAAGGCGCGGGCGATGCCGAGGCGCTGCTTCATCCCCAGCGAGTACCGGTCGACCTTCTTGCCGGCGGCGTCCCCCAGGTCGACCAGGTCGAGCACCTCGCCGACGCGCGTCCGGGGAACGCCGTACAGGTCGGCGAACAGGCGCAGATTCTGCTCACCGGTGGCGGTGCCGTAGAAGCTGGGAGACTCGATCATCGCCCCGACCCGCGACAGGATCCACCGGTTCCGTGCCGTGAGCGGCTGCTCGTTGATGTGCACGCTGCCGCGATCGGGGAAGACCAGCCCCAGGATCATCTTGATCGTGGTGCTCTTGCCCGCACCGTTCGGCCCGGCGAACGCGACGACGTCGCCTCGACCGAGGGTGAAGGACACGTCGTCGACGATCCGCTGACCGCCCAGCGACTTGGTGAGTCCGTCAACGCGCAGGGTTTCCATGAGCTTCCTTTCGGTGGGGTGCCGCCAGAGACCGGCGGGCGAAGACGGCGGCCGCGATGACGGCCAGGACCATCAGGTACGTCTTGACGGCGTCGAGCGTCGCGAGCAGGTCCGCGCTCGCCGCGTAGGTGACCCAGGCGGTGTGGACCATGCCCCAGGCTTCCCGGCCCACGAGATAGGCCATGGTCGCCCAGGTGATGAGCGCGTAGCCCCACAGCAGCAGGCGGGCCCCCAGGGCGAGTCGGTCCGAGCGGTGCAGCGCCCGCAGGCTCAGCGCCTGACGGCGCAGGTTGGTGACCTTCAGCAGCGTGGCTGCGATGAAGTACCCGTCCAGAGGGAGGAACGGGAACAGGTTGACCGCGATGAGCAGCAGGTTCACGAAGACGCCGGCCTCCAGCAGCGTCTGACCCCAGCCGCCCACGTGCGGAGCGGCGGCGACGCAGGCGGAGGCGAGGACGAGGTTGAGGAACGGCCCCGCGGCCCACACCAGGACGCGCCGGGCGCGCGGGATCGAGTAGAGGCCGGGGATGCTGACGTACACGATCGGGGACAGGTACAGGTAGAGGGAGACCGTGACGCGTGACGCGTACAGGCCGCACCGCCGGGCGGCCACCGCGTGCGCCAGCTCGTGCAGGCCGACGGACGCCACCGACACCAGGACCAACGCGGCCCAGTGGCTCCAGTCGTCGCCCGCGAACTGGAAGTAGGTGCGGGTCGTGACCCGACCCACCAACGCCCCGGACACCACGACCCAGGCGATCAGCGTCAGCGCCGCCAGCACCAGCGGCCACCAGGCCGCGGCGAGCAGGCGCAGCAGCAGATTGTCCCGAGAGACACGCCACGACGCGAGGCGGAGCGCCAGCGTTTCGTACTCGCTGCGCGGGCGCCGGTGCGGGGCATCGTCGGCCAGGAGGTTCGCGCTCGCCATCGTGTGGGTCAGCGTCGCGACATCAACGGCGTCCCAGCGACGGGCGAGTTCGGCGTTGACGGCCTCGATGGTGCGCGTTCCGTCCATCAGCCGCAGCGCATCCTCGACGACGGCCCGGCTCTGATCGGGGACCGAGAGGTAGCTGTCGCGCGAGAGACTGCCCAGCGCCCACGTCGTCCCGCGCACCCGGTCCCGGAAGAGTGGATACCAGTTCAGGTCGTCGACCAGGGCCGGGGCCAGCCCGAGGGTGGCCTGGTCAGCCACGGGTGCTCACCCGGTCGGCGGCCACCAGCATGGCCTCGTGGAAGGCGTGGTTCATGCGGCAGGTCTCCTCCGAGACGCGGAAGGGGTCACCCGTCTCGATCCGGTTGGCGCCCAGGCAGCCGGAGCACACGGTGCGGAAGGCGCACGGACCGCACTGCTCGGAGCTCCGCTTGCTGGCCGTCGCGAACCGGTCGTAGACCGCCCGAAAGCGGGCACCAGTGAACAGGTCCGGGTCGAACACGCTGCCCATGTCGAACTCGTCGTCGTCGATGAACATGAAGCACGGGTAGACGCGGCCGGTGCTGCCGACCGACAGGACCCCGAGGCCGGCGTCGCAGAAGATGTCGGACGCCAGCCCGCGCACGTACGCGCCCAGACCGAGGCGGTACTTCGAGAAGGTGGCGTAGTCGCCGTTCAGGACCTGTTCGGTGAACGCCGGCACGGAGCGCGGGAAGTCGGCCAGCCCGCGCGGCTGGAGGGGGTGGCTGTCGGGCAGGCAGACCGGCGCGACGTGCACGTCCTGGGTGTCGAAGGCCCGGCGCAGGTACCCGACCATCTCGCTGAGCGACAGTCCGGCGTCCTGTTGGGCCCGCGACCAGGTGGCCTCGACGCCCACCGGCTGGCCGCTGGCTGCGGCGAGGCGGCGCGCGTTCTCGAGGATCGCGTCGCCGACCACGCGCCCGCCCTTCAGCGGCCGCACCCGGTCGTTGACGTCGGGAGGGCCGTCGAAACTGACGGTCACGTGGATGCGGTTCTCCTCGAGGACGCGCTCGACGCGCTCGTTCACGATCGTGCCGTTGGTGACCAGACCGAGCAGCGGCAACTCGGCGAGTCGCCCGGTCGCGTGCCGCTCCCGCAGCGCCTCGCACACGGCCTCGATCGCGGGCACGTTCAGCAGCGGTTCCCCGCCGAAGAACTGCACGGCGCCGATCGTCTCGAAGTGATCGAACAGGGCGTCCACGGACTGCCGGGCGACCTCCCGCGTCATCATCCCCTGCGGGCTGCCGTACTCGCCCTCGTTCGCATAGCAGTACCGACACGCCATGTTGCAGGCGTTGGTCACGTTGAGCGAGAGCTTGCGCAGCGTGGTCCGCGAGGCGGGCCTCCAGTGCGGGCCCGCGCAGTCGCGGAGCGCCGCCGCGATGGGCGCGAGGGAAGGATGGGTCGCGGCGACGCCGTCGGCGGCCTCGTCGCAGAGGGCCTCCAACTCGCTGCGCAGGTGCGTGGGGACGCGGAAGATCTTCCGGGACTGCGTGAGGTAGACCACCAGGCGGTTGCCTGCGTCCACGATCGCGTGATTCGACATGAGCGGCTCGCTTCGGTTTCGGGGCTTGGTGGGGCGGAGGACGCGCCTCCGCCCCACCGTGGGGAGGGGTGGATCAGCCGACGCAGGCGATGCCCCAGCAACCGGCGCCGCAGAAGATGCCGAAGGCCGGGGCCTCGGTCTGCTCGAGCGACTCGATCTCCTCGAAGGTGATCTCCTGAACCTGCTGCGTCTCCTCGTTCATCGCCATGATGAATCCCTTTCCTTGGTTCCCACGGACGGCGTCGTTGCCGGCTCGTGCCCGCTTGCGCGATGGCAGAAACCTAGGAAGCGGCGGGGCGGCGCGGCTTCGCCCACGGCGCCGACTGGCCGGTCGGCCACCCCTCGGATGCCGATCGGGGCCGAACGGCCAGCCGAACCGTCCGG
>JAAYTZ010000099.1 GCA_012517965.1 Propionibacterium sp.
CGCGGGCGGTCCCACGCGGGGGTCTCAGGCGCGGGTGCACGGTGGCCGCCGCGCCCAGACGCAGTGAGGGGCCCGGCGGACCGGACCCCTCACTTGCCGTGGACAGCGGCTACTCGCCGGCGGCCTTGGCGATGCGCTCGCGCAGCAGGCCGAGCTGGTGGGTCATCTCCTCGGGCAGCCGCTCGCCGAACAGCGCGAAGTACTCCTCGGTCAGGTCGGCCTCCGCGCCCCACGCCTTGGGGTCGAGGGCGAAGAGCTGGTCGAGTTGCTCGTCGGTGAGGTCGAGGCCGTCGAGGTTGAGGTCCTCGCGCTTGGGCAGCCGGCCGGAGATGCCGTCCACCGCCTCGACCTCGCCCATGACGCGCTTGATCGCCCAGTCGATGGCGCGGCTGTTGTCGCCGAACCCCGGCCACAGGAACTTGCCGTCGGGGCCCTTGCGGAACCAGTTGACCTGGAAGATGCGGGGCGCCTTGTCGCCGAGCGTCTCGCCCATCTCGACCCAGTGGCCCCAGTAGTCGGCCATGTTGTAGCCGCAGAACGGGAGCATGGCGAAGGGGTCACGCCGCAGGGCGCCGACCGAGCCCTCGGCGGCGGCCGTCTGCTCCGACGACACGGTGGCGCCGACGAACACGCCGTGGTTCCAGTCGTAGGACTCGGAGATCAGCGGCACGTTGGTGCCGCGGCGGCCACCGAACAGGATGATGTCGATCGGGACGCCCGCCGGGTCCTCCCAGTTGGGGGCGATCGTCGCGGCCTGGTCGGCGCGCACGGTGAAGCGGCTGTTCGGGTGGGCGGCCGGGGTCTCGGACGCCGGCGTCCAGCTGTTGCCCTTCCAGTCGGTGAGGTGGGCCGGCGGCTCGTCCGTCATGCCCTCCCACCAGACGTCGCCGTCGTCGGTGAGCGCCACGTTCGTGAAGATCGTGTCGTGGTCGACGCTGTGCAGGGCGATCGGGTTGGTCTTCTCACCGGTGCCGGGCGCGACGCCGAAGAAGCCCGCCTCGGGGTTGATGGCGTAGAGGCGGCCGTCGGGGCCGGGGCGCATCCAGGCGATGTCGTCGCCGATGGTCTCGACCTTGTAGCCCGGGATCGTCGGCCGCAGCATCGCCAGGTTGGTCTTGCCGCAGGCGCTCGGGAAGGCGGCGGTCAGGTAGATCTCCTTGCCGTCGGCCTCGCGGGTGATCTTCAGGATCAGCATGTGCTCGGCCATCCAGCCCTCGTCACGGGCCATGCCGGAGGCGATGCGCAGGGCGTAGCACTTCTTGCCCAGCAGGGCGTTGCCGCCGTAGCCGGAGCCGAACGAGATGATCTCGCGGGTCTCGGGGAAGTGGGTGATGTACTTCTCCTCGTTGCACGGCCAGGGCACGTCGGGGCGCTCGTTGCCCTCGGCGTCCACGAGCGGGTAGCCCACGGTGTGCATGGCCTTGACCCACGGCTTGCCCTCGCCGATGAGCTTCAGGGCGTCGGCACCCATCCGGGTCATGATCCGCATGTTGACGACGACGTACTCGGAGTCGGTGAGCTCGACGCCCAACTGCGAGATAGTGCCGCCGAGCGGGCCCATCGAGAACGGGATCACGTACAGCGTGCGGCCGCGCATGCAGCCGTCGTAGAGCCGGGTGAGGATGCCGCGCATCTCGGTGGGGTCGGCCCAGTTGTTGGTGGGGCCGGCGTCCTCCTGCTTCTCGGAGCAGATGTAGGTGCGCGACTCGACGCGGGCGACGTCGGCGGGGTCGGACCTCGCGTAGTAGGAGCCGGGGCGCTTCTCCTCGTTGAGCTTGATGAAGGTGCCGGAGGCGACCATCTCGGCGTAGAGCCGGTCGCGCTCCTCGATGGACCCGTCGCACCAGTAGACGGCCTTGGGCTTGGTGAGTGCGGCGACCTCGGCGACCCAGGCGACCAGGTCGGCGGGGGCGTCGGCGGGGGCGTTCGCCGGAATCGTGGTGACGTCGACGGTCATGCTTCTCCTTCGTTGGCTGCTGTCCCCATCATCTTCGACGGCGACGGAGGGTCGCGGGGCGGCTGTTCCCGATGCCGGTATTCTGCCCGATCACCGGCGCGGACGCCCCCGGAGCCAGGCGCCCCCAGCCGGCCGCGACCCGGCGCCGGGCTGGATTTGGGCCGGACGCCGCCGGCGCGGTAGAGTACCTACTCGGTTGGTTCGCCAACGAGCGCTCGTGGCTCAACGGATAGAGCATCTGACTACGGATCAGAAGGTTGGGGGTTCGAGTCCCTCCGAGCGCGCCGAACGACAGTGGGGCCCGGGCCGTTCAGCCCGGGCCCCACTGTCGTGCCGGAGCGGTCCGCGTCAGCGCTGCAGCAGCCCGGCCATCTGGTCGGCGATCATGGTCATGGCCCGCTCCGGGACGAGCCGTGTGAGCCCGTCCATCACCCGGGCGTCGCGCCCCACCAGCACGCGGTAGTCGCCGCGGATCATGCCTTCGACGATGATCTCCGCGGCCTCCTCCGGCGGCAGGATCTTGCGGTTGGCGGCGTTCTGGTTGGCGCCGGCCACCGCCGGGGCCTGGACGCCGCTGTTCTGGGTGATGCTCGTGGCCACCGCGCCGGGGAACACCACGGTGACCCGCACCCCCGTGCCGCGCAGTTCCGCGTGCAGGCCCTCGGTGAGCAGCTTGACCGCCGCCTTGGACGCCCCGTAGATCGTCTGCCCGGGCACCGGGATGAACGCTCCCATGCTCGACACGTTGAGCAGCGCCGCCTGGGGTCGCTCGAGGAGGCGGGGCAGGAACGCCTGGATCGTGTTGACCACGCCCCAGAAGTTCACCGCCAGCACCCGCTCGATCTCGGTGCGCTCCAGTTCGTTGAAGTGGACGAACCGCTGGATGATGCCCGCCACGTTCAGCAGGCCGTCGATCGCACCGTGGGCGTCCAGAACCTCCTGTGGGAGGCGACCGACGGCGTCCGCGTCGGTGACGTTGGCCACGTGGGTGCTGAGCCGGTCGGCGTCCCCGCCCGCCAGCGCCGCCGTCTCCGCGAGGCGTTCCGGGCTCAGGTCGACGGCCGCGACCCGGGCGCCGCGGCGCAGCAGGTTCAGCACCACCGCCCGCCCGATGCCGTTGCCGCCGCCGGTGACGACGAAGACCTTGCCGGCGACGTCCAGCGGGTCTCGGGCCGACGTCCAGGGCAGCTTGCTGGGGAGCTTCATCCCACCACTCCTTCCGTGCGGAACGCGCCGGCGGTGTGCCGGGCGGCCGGGCGATCGAACACCGCGTCGGGAAGCCCCGGCCTCAGGCGAACGTGGCGACGCAGATCGCGGCGAAGTGGCAGGCCGCGGCCACCACGGTGCAGGCGTGGAAGATCTCGTGGAACCCGAAGTGGCGGGGTGCCGGGTTGGGCCGCTTGCGGCCGTAGACCAAGGCCCCGTAGGAGTAGACGAGCCCACCCAGTGCGATCAGGACGACCACGACCGGCCCGCCGGCGAGCCAGAACTGAACCAGCCAGAACAGGGCCGTCCAGCCCATCGCCACGTACAGGGCGGTGTACAGCCAGCGCGGGGCCGACAGCCACAGCATCCGGAACGCCACGCCCGCCAGGGCGAGGGTCCAGATGAGCACGAGCAGGACCGTCCGGGACGTGCCCTCGAGCAGTTGGACGGCGACCGGGGTGTAGGTGCCGGCGATGAACAGGTAGATGTTCGCGTGGTCCACCCGGCGCAGCACGGCCTGGACGCGGTCGCTCCAGGTGCCGCGGTGGTAGACCGCGCTGTTGCCGAACAGGGCCAGCGAGGTGAGCAGGTAGACGGCGGCGGCGAGGCGTCCGCCCACGGTCGGCGTGAGCACGAGCAGCACCAGGCCGGCGACCAGCATCACCGGCGCCATGCCGGTGTGCAGCCAGCCGCGCCAGGTCGGTTTGGGCTCCGTGGGGGCCGTGACGGTGGTCGTCGAGGTGGAGTTCACGCTACCTACGCTACCGTAGGTTCAATGAGTGGCGCGCCGGCGGCCCGCCGACCGCACCGCGAGGATCAGTCCGAGTGCCGCCACGGTCACCGCCGTCGCGGCCCCGAAAACCCCCCGGTAACCCCATTCGAGCCCCGCCACCCCGATGAGCGGACCGGCCGCCACCGCCGCGATGCGGCTCGAGTTGGAGTACAGGGACGTGGCCCGCGCGGCCCCAGGGATCACCTCCTGGAACCACGTCAGCCCCACGCCCGCCACCACCGCGTAGAAGGCCGCGTTGAGCGCCTGCAGCGCCAGCAACGCAACCGGCCCCGCCGCCACCGTCATCCCGGCGTAGTAGGCGACGCCGGCGAGGCAGCCGCCCGCGAGCAGCGCGGTGGTCGAGGCGCGGCCGACGAGGCGCCCGACGAGCACGAGGGCGGGGATCTCCAGGCCCGCCGCCAGCCCCAGCGCCACCCCCGCCCACCACACGTCCAGACGCAGTTGCCGCGTCACGTAGAGCGCCAGCACGGCCACCGCCGCCGTGTTCGTCGCCTGCAGCAGGACGAACGCCACGAACACCGCGGCGATCCCGCGCCGCGACCAGCCCGGGCCGGACGCCGCGGGTGCGGCTCGCGCCGTCCCCGCCGCGCCCCGCTGCCGGCTGATGAGGGCCAGCGTCGTCGCGACGTTCAGCACCCCGATGGCCGCCAGCGGCACCAGCACGGCCCGGTCGCCGAAGGCCGCCATCACGGCGGTCGCCACCGGCGGGCCCGCCACCCAGGCGAACGAGAACACCGCGCGCAGGTTCATCAGCTGACTCGGCGTCGCCCCCGAGTGGCCGAGCTGGGCCCACAGCATCGAGGTGCCGATGCCGGCCGGCGCGCCGAACAGCAGCAGCCCGAGCACGACGGGCGGCAGGCTCGTCGCCGAGGCCAGCACAGCCGTGAGCGCGAGGGTGCCGAGCCCCGCCACCAGCATCGGCCGCAGGTAGTCCTGCCGCGGGTCGGCGTACCGCGGCACCGCCAGCTGCACCAGGAATCCCGCCGCGTTGGACAGCGCGACCACCGCGCCCACCTGGGTCGGCGTCGCCCCGTACAGCCCGACGAGCAGCAACGCGAGCACCGGACTGAGAAAGGCGAACTGGGTGCCCCAGCACAGCGCGGACGCCGCCGGCAGCAGCCAGTTCCCCCGCGACTGGGTGCGCGCCGCCCCGCTCAAGAGACCGGGCGCTCGCGCCCGGGCAGGCCGGCCAGATCCTGGCCGTGCTTCTCGCGCGTGTAGAGCTGGTGTTCGATCCCGTCCGGATCCTTGAACCGGGTGGCCCAGCCGGTGCTGCCGAAGAACACGCCGCCATGCTGGACGCCGAGCCGGTCGAGGTGGACGAGCCAGCTCTCCAGGTCGGCGCGGGTGTTCACGGCGAAGTCGACCAGCCTGAAGCCGGCCAGGGCGGCCGCGTGCTTCGGGCGCTGCTCCAGAGCCACCGGGCACCCCAGCCCGGGCACGTCCAGGTACAGGGACTTGAGGCTGCCGTCCCGGCTGGCGAACTCGGTGGTGACGCGGGCGCCGTAGACCTGTTGCCACCACGTCGTGGACCGGCTCAGGTCGGTCACGGGCACCTTGAACAAGTTGATTCCGCTGATCTTGGGTCGTCGGCTCACGGGACTATGGTCCTTCCCCCGCGCAGGTCTCCGCCGCGGGCCGCGCCGCCCCCAGCCGATCCAGCAGCCAGGTCAGGGCCAGCAGGTCGGCGCTGCCCCCGGGGCTCCAGCGGCGTTCGGTGAACGGGGCGTCCGCCTGGGCCAGCGCCGTGGCCAGCCGCCGCGGGTCGGGCCGCTTCCGGACGACCCGTCCGGCCCAGCCCTGGACGGCCGCCAGCGCCTCCGCTCCTCCGCGCGCGTACAGGTTCGTGTCGGGGCACACCGCCATGAGGCTGACCAGCGCCCAGCGCAGGGCGTCGTCGACGTCGCCGGTCTCGGCGAGGCGGTCCCGGTAGGCGGGCAGCGACACCGTGCGCACGGTCGCGAAGCCGGACGCCGCCTCGCCCCGGGCGCCCGTCAGGCCCAGCTCGCGGAAGGCCGCCGAGCCGTGCGACGCGTCCGTGTCGACCCGGGCCAGCCAGTCGGCGAGCAGCGGGGCGGCGAGGACGCCCACGCGGGCGCAGGCCCGCTCCGGCTCCCGGGACCCCTCGGCGCCTAGCGCGGCGAGCAGCAGGCCGACCCCGAACAGGGCGCCCTTGTGGGTGTTGACCCCGCCGGTCACCCGCCGCATCGCCGCCTCGGCGGCCAGCCCCAGCGTCACCAGGCGCGCGCGGAGGTCGTCGTCGCCGGACGCCGTCGCGCCGGTCAGCCAACTGGCGGTGAACCAGTCCCGGAGCGCGTCGGCGCTGCGGAGCAGCAGCGCCAGGTCCATGTCGACGTGGGCGCCGTTCGTGACGGGATCGACGAGCCCGGGCTTCGGGGCCAGTTCGGCCTCCACCACCAGCGCCCGCACCGCCAGTCCGGACGCCGCCCGTGCGGCCGCGACGTCCACGCCGGCGGCGAGGGCGTCCCGGGCGAGGAGCAGCACCGGCAGCGGGTGGCGGGCCGAGCGGGCGCAGGCGGCGGCGTCCGAGTCACAGACCAGGCAGCGGCGCGGCGGCAGGCCGAGGGCTCGGCGGCCGAGCACGACGGGCAGCCCGGCGTCATCGAGACCGGCCACGACGTCGAGGTCCCAGAGCCGGCCGAGCGGGGCGGCGTCCTCGAGGGCCACCAACGCGGCCTTCAACTCGGTCGGGTCGGCGGCGACGGCCAACAGCGACTCCGGCCCCGTCGGCGCGTCCGTGGCGCGCCGGCCACGCACGGCCCATCCGCGGGCGGCCAGCAGGTCGCGACAGGCGCGCAGCCCGGCAGCGAACGCGGCCCGGATCGCGGGGCCGTCCTTCTCGGGGCCGGGGGCGACGATCGTGAGGCTCAGCAGGGGAGCGCCCGTCTCCCGCACGAGGGCAGCCTGCTCCGCCTGGCGCGCCTCCCGGCGCGCCAGCACCGCCCGGGCCGACACCATCAGGGGGCGACCGCGCGGACGACGTCGAGGACGGAACCGTCGCGGTACCGGACGATGCCGACGATCTCGTCGGTGGTCTCGACCTGCTGCGGCTTGCCGGAGATATCGAGGGCCCGTTGGTACAGGTTCTGGATCGTGCCGACCTTGAGGCCGGCGTCCGACAACCGGGCGGCCACCTCGGGACGCCTCGGGTTGACCGCGATGCCGTACTCGGTGACCAGGACGTCCACGTTCTCGCCGGGGGTGACCAGCGTCGTCACCCGCTCGACGATCGTCGGGATGCGCGTCCGGATCAGCGGCGCGACGACGATCACGAGCTTGGCCCCGGCCGCCGTGTCGCAGTGGCCGCCGGAGGCGCCCATCATCAGGCCGTCGGAGCCCGTGAGGACGTTGACGTTGAAGTCGAGGTCGATCTCCAGCGCCGACAGGATCACGATGTCGAGCTCGTCCACGCAGGCGGCCTTCGCGAACGGCGAGGCGTACTCGTTCGCCGAGATGACGGTGTGCCGGGGGTTGGCGGCCAGCGAACCGGCCGCGACGGCGTCGAACGACTGCACGTCCAGCACCCGGTCGATCAGCCCCTGTTCGTGGAGGGCGACGATGCCGGCCGTTGTGCCGCCCAGGGCCCAGCGGGCCCGGATGCCGCGGCGGGTCATGCGGCTGCCGAGGAAGGTGGTGGCCGCGGTGGAGGCCCCGCCGGAGCCCGTCTGCACGGAGAAGCCGTCCTCGAAGTAGCCGCCGTGCTCGATGACGTCGGCCGCCAGCCGGGCGATCAGCAGGTCGCGGGGGTTCTTGGTGATGCGGGCCGCGCCGACGTTGATCTTGGTCGGGTCGCCGACGCCGTCCACGACGACGATGTAGTCGACCCGGTCCTGCCGGATGACCGCCGGCGTGTGGGGGAACGGCACGATCTCCTCGGTCAGCAGCACCACGTTCTGGGCGAACTCGGTGTCGGTGAGGGCGTACCCCAGCGAGCCGCAGCGCGACTTGCCGCTGATGCCGTTCGCGTTGCCGTACTCGTCGCAGGCCGAGACCCCGAGGAAGGCGACCGTCGGCCGCAGTTCGCCCAGCTGCATGAGGGCGACGCGTCCGCCGTGGCTGTGGATCATCAGCGGGTGGGGCAGCAGCCCGCCCCGAGAGATGCTCTCGGCCAGTCGGCCCCGCATGCCCGAGGTGTAGATGCGGGTGACCACGCCCTGCCTGATGTGCTCGGCGATGCCCGCGTGGCAGGCGTTCAGCGACGAGCCGGCGAGGGTGAGGTCCCTGATGCCCATCGCGGCCACCTCGCCGAGCACCCGCAGGATCACCTTGTCGCCCTCGCGGAAGTGGTGGTGGAAGCTGATGGTGTCGCCGGACTTCAGGCCGGTGCGGATGATGGCCTCGCGCAGGGAGCCAACCACCTTGCGGCGCCGCTTGGCCTCCTCGTCGCGCAGGTACGGGGTCCGGGCGGCCCAGCCGCCGAACGGCGTGAGCCCCTCCAGTTCGGGGGCGTCCGCGGGGATCCGGGAGATCGTCATCGTGGTCCCCTTCAGCGCTGGACGCCCGACAGCCGCGCGAGCCGGAGGGTGCGGCGGGCGGCGGCGATGATGGGGGCGTCGATCATCTTGCCGTCCAGGCTGACGACCCCGTGGCCCTCGGCCTCGGCCTCCTCGGCGGCGGCGATGACCCGCTGGGCGCGCTCGACCTCGTCCTGGGTCGGGGCGAAGGCGTTGTGCAGCGGCTCGATCTGGCGGGGGTTGACCAGCGACTTCCCGTCGAAGCCGAGCCGCTTGATGACCGCCACCTCGCGCAGGAACCCCTCGGTGTTGTTCACGTCCGTGTACACCACGTCGTAGCAGTGGATCTTCGCGACCCGGGCCGCGTGCAGGAGGGCCGCCCGCGCGAAGAACAGCTGCGACTCGTCGGCGGCCGTGTCGTGGGTGGTGTGCATGTCCATCACGTAGTCGTAGGCGGCCAGCGCGATGCCCATCATGCGCGGGGACGCCGTCGCGATCGGCACGGCGTTGACGACGCCGGACGCCGACTCGACCGCGGCCAGGATCTTGGTGCGCCCGAGGGGGATGCCGTACTTCTTCTCCAGCAGGGTGATCTCCACGTCCAGGTCGTGGATCATCTGGGCGTCGCGCACCATCGGCAGCCGGATGATCGCGGCCCCCGCGGAGACCACCGCCTCCAGGTCGTCGTGGAAGAAGGGGGTGTCGATGCCGTTGACCCGGACCACGACGGGGGTGTCGCGCCAGATCGGGCTCTTGATCGCCTCGCGCACGAGCAGCCGCGCGGTGTCCTTCTCGCGGACCGCGACCGAGTCTTCCAGGTCGAACATCACGTAGTCGGCGCCGTAGACCTGTACGGTCGACAGCCAGGCGGCGTTGGATCCGGGCACGAACAGCATCGACCGGCTGGGGTGCTCCTCGGCCGGCTCGGGTTCCGCGACGTCCGCCCTTCGGCCGGCGTAGCGGGGCGCTCCGCTGAACAGGGGGTTGGGTTCGTGGCTCACAGCGCCCTCCAGTCCAGGGCATCGCGGCTGGCGCGAGCCACCGCGCCCTGGACGCGGGCGGCGATGACGAAGTCGAGCGCGCCCTTGTCGTCGACCGAGATCAGTCCCTCGATCACGCCGAGCTTGGCCAGGGTCTCCTCGACGACCTCCCGGATCCGGGCGCCGTACTGCGCCTGGACGGTCGACCTCACCTCGATGCGCAGTTCGTCGGACGGGGTCACCCGCACGAGGGCGTCGGAGGACTCCAGCGTCCCCGCGATCGCCTCGGTCACGATTCGCACCTTCACTCCTTCGTGGTTCGGCTCTTCTCGGCGAAGAAGTTCGCCTTGATGTACTCGTAGGTGGGGCGCGGCACCATCCGTTCGATGGCCGCCAGGTCGCGCGACTCGAGGCAGGCCCGCACGCGGGACGCCGAGATGACGGCCTCGCCGAGGGTGCGGCGTTCGATCTCGTGCACCCGGATCGGCGGGTGGGCGGAGGGGGCGTCCTCCAGCCAGTGGTGCATCTCGGCGTTGTAGGCGTTGGTGACCGGTGACAGCGGCTCGGTGCCGACGAACCGGTCGGTGACGCCCAGCGTGGGACCGATGAAGTCGCGGAACAGCTGCAGGTCGAGCCCGGCGGCGGCGCGGGCGCGCTCCTCGCCCCCCTTGATGAAGTAGTTGGGGAAGGTGGCACGGCTCACCACGTACCGGCCGCCGCGGTGCACCTGGACGCGCTCGCTGCCCAACTCCGCCACCCCCGCCCGCACCAGGTGGTACCGGTCGCGGGCCGGGAACAGGGAGGCGTCCTCGCTGACCACGAACACGTGCAGGGCGTCGACCCGGCCCAGGGCGGTCTCGACGAGGTAGCGGTGGCCCAGCGTGAAGGGGTTCGCGTTGAGGACGACGGCGCCGACGCGGTCGCCCTCGAGGTACAGGTCGGACAGGTCGCGCAGGTAGCGCGGGAGGCCGAACGGGGTGTTCTCGAGCAGGACGGCCACCCCGGGCACCTCGGCGAGGAAGGAGAACCCCAGCGACTCGAAGATCGCCCGGTTGGCCGGCTTCGTGTAGGCGAACAGGTGGCCGCGGCCCCGGTCGAGCGCCTCGTAGTTCATGCGCTCCATGACCCGGCGCAGGACCCCCCCGCCCTGGGCGTCGGGGTCGCAGCCGGCGCACTTGAGCACCGAGCCCGCCAGGCCCAGGCAGCTGATCAGGCGTCCGTCGGCGTCGCGGGCGGTCACGAACAGCTCGATGTCGTCGTCCACGCCGAGGCCGAGGCGGTCGAGCAGCCCCCGGATCTGGCGGAAGGCGGCGGTGTCGCGGGTCGGTTGGACGGTCGCGATCGTCACGTCGGCGTCCGTGTCGACGGCCGCCTCCAGCATGTCCAGCATCCTCAGCGTCCTTGCCCCCGACAGCCTCCCGCTGCGTACGGAAGGGTATCGGCGTCCAGGATACCCCCGGTAACGATCGGATAACGAGGGTGCCCACGGCAGCGACGGACCCTGGTTCGGGGAGCGGGGGCGGGTCGCACCGGCGAGCGGAACCGGAGGCCGGGGCGAACCGCGAGGCTGGTTGACTGGGGTCCGTGCCCATCCTGAACCTCGCCACCCACGACGCCGACCGGGGCACGGTCGCGGTGCGGTGGCGGTTCGACCTCGACCCGGAGATGGTGTGGACCGGGCTCACCGATCCGGTGTGGCTGCGCCGCTGGCTGGGGACGCCCCTGGGCGGCTTCGCCGTCGGGGAGCCGGTGGGGCCGGGCGGGACGATCCGCCTCGATCACGGCGACGGGCTGGTGCAGACCAGCGTCGTGCGGGGGTGCCGGCTGTGGCGGCACCTGGAGGTCACCTGGGCCTTCCCCGGGGAGCCCCTCTCGGTCGTGGACGTGACCCTGGAGCCGGCTGGCCCGATCGACGCCGCCGCCCGACCGTTCGTCGCCGACCCTGTGCTGGCGGCCGCGGGGGAGGCGGCGGGCGCGACGGCGTCCGGGACCGACCTCACCCTCAGCCACCTGGGGGTCGGTGCGCAGGCCCGCGAGTACGCGATCGCCTGGCACACCCACCTGCTCTACCTGGCGGCGGCGCTGCGAGCCTCGCCCATGCCGCTCGACAGGTTCTGGGAGGTTCACGAGCGGGTCGCGCGCGCCTACTACCGCTGAGGCGCGCCGGCGGCGACCGCGTCGGCCCACAGCCGGGCCAGGACGGCGGCCGCCGGCTCCGCGCGGGCCAGGCGCCAGCCGGTGCCGGCCCAGAAGTGGGTGTGCTGCAGGTCGCCGCTCCGGGCCGCTGCCTGCCGCAGCGCCGACGTGAGGAGGTTGACCTCCGGATAGGCGGCGGGGGCGTCCGGGTGCTCCGTGACGAACGCGTTCGCGAGCGCGCGGGCCGGGCGTCCGGTGAACGCCCGGGTGACCACGGTCTCGGTGAGCGCGGGTGACACCAGGCCGGCCCGGTGCGCGGCGGACGTGCCGGCCTCCGGGGTGAGCAGCAGGGCCGTGCCGAGTTGGACGGCGGCGGCTCCGGCGGCCAGGGCGGCGGCGATCTGCTCGCCGGTGCCGAACCCGCCGGCGGCGACCACGGGCACCCCGAGGTCGCGGGCTCCGGGCAGCATGTCCAGCGCGGACAGGTCGTTCGGCTCCTCCGCCGGGGTCAGGGTGGCCCGGTGCCCGCCCGCCTCGACGCCCTGCAGCACGACCCCGTCGACGCCGAGCGCCACGGCGCGGGCGGCGTCCGGGACCGAGGCGACGGACGCCAGCACGCAACTGCCCGCCGCCCGCAGGCGGGCGACGGCCGCCATCGGCGGCAACCCGAACGTGAAGGAGACGACGGGCACGCGGGCGGCGGCGACCAGGTCGAGCTTGGCGTCCCAGTCGTCGTCGGCCTCGACCCGCGGGGCCAGCGACACCCCGAGGGCCGCCGCGAGGGGCCCGAGCGCCGCCCGGTAGGCGTCGACGGCCTCGGTGGGGGCGGGCGTCTGGGGCGGCACGAACAGGTTGACCCCGAAGGGGGCGCGGGTCAGGTCGCGTACCTCGGCGATCTCCGCGGCCACCGCCCCCGCCCGCTTGGAGCCGGCGGCGAGGAAGCCCAGCCCGCCCGCCTCCCCGGCGGCCGCGACGAGCGCCGGCGTGGAGGGGCCGCCGGCCATCGGCGCGGCGACGAGCGGCACCCGCAGCGCGGTGAAGCGGAACATGGCCCCCCGGTCCTCGAGCGTCCCGATGGGGGAATCCAACCAGAGGACGACCGCGGCTACCAGAGCGGCCGCGCCGCCCGGGTTTCGGCCGCCCGGGTTTCGGGCGGGCGGGGGGCGTCCGCTATGAAGGACGCCATGCAGACGCCCACGCAGCAGACCCTCGACTGGCTCGCCCGGCTCGTCGCCCACGACACCACCAGCCGCGAGCCGAACCTGCCGCTGCTCGAGGAGATCGCCGCCCACGCCCGCGCCCTGGGGCTGATGCCCCTGCTCCTCCCCGCCGGGGGCGGCGGCAAGGGCAACCTCGTCGTCACCGTGCCGGACGCCGCCGGCGGAGTCCGCGGCGGGGTGCTGCTGTCGGGGCACACCGACTGCGTGCCGGTGGACGGGCAGGCGTGGGCGTCCGACCCCTTCACCGTGACCGAGCGCGACGGCCGCCTCTACGGCCGCGGCACCGCCGACATGAAGGGGTTCGTCGCCTGCTGCCTGGCGGCCCTCCCGGCCCTGCTCGCCGAGCCGCTGGCCGAGCCGGTGCACCTCGGGCTGAGCCACGACGAGGAGGTCGGCTGCCTCGGCGCGCCGGCGCTCGCCGCCGCCCTGCACGCGGCGGGGCGCTCGCCGCGGCTCGGCTTCGTCGGCGAGCCGACCGGGATGCGGATGATCCGCGGGCACAAGTCGATCAACGTGGCCCACATCACGCTGACCGGGGTGGCGGCCCATTCCTCGCTCACCGACCGCGGCGTCAACGCCATCGAGTATGGCGCCGAGATCGTCCGGTACTG
This sequence comes from Propionibacterium sp., assembly GCA_012517965.1. Classification (GTDB taxonomy): domain Bacteria; phylum Actinomycetota; class Actinomycetes; order Propionibacteriales; family Propionibacteriaceae; genus Propioniciclava. The sequence goes on from JAAYTZ010000099.1 coordinate 13,379, forward strand.
GCGCGGCGTGGCCGACCGCTGGCGGGCCGAAGGGCCCTTCGACGACGCCTACCCGGTGCCCTACGCGTCGGCGTCGGTCAACCTGATCGACGGTGGCAACGCCGTCAACACGGTGCCCGAGCGGTGCCGGATCGCCCTCGAGTTCCGCGCCCTGCCCGGCATGGACGACGCCGCCCACCTGGCCGCGCTGGTCGGATTCTGCCGGGACGTCGAGCGGCGGATGCGCGCCGAGAACCCGGCCGCCGCCGTCACCGTCGAGGTCACCGCCCAGACCGTCGGGCTCGACATCGCCCCGGACGCCGAGGTCGTGCGGCTCGGTGCGGCGCTCGGGCTGGAACCCCTGGCCGACAAGGTGACCTACGGCACCGAGGCCGGCGTGTTCACCGACGCCGGCATCCCGTGCGTCGTGTGCGGCCCCGGCGACATCGCCGACGCCCACCGCGCCGACGAGTCAGTCGAGCTCGCCCAGTTGGCGGCGTGCGAGGCCTTCCTCGGGCGGCTGATCGGCCACCTGCGGGTCGGCGGAGCGTCCTGACGCATCAACGCACCGGCAGGTGCGTCCGCGGCGCCAGCCGCGGCCCGCGCCGCGGATGGCCCGCCGTGGTGAGCTCCACCAGGCGCTGCACCCGGTAGCGGTGGCCGGCGTAGGGCTCCAGCAACTCGGCCAACCCGTCGTCGTCCAGCTCCTCGCCGATCAGCGCCCAGCCGATGCTGCGGGCCACGTGGTAGTCGCCGAACGACACGGCGTCCGGGTCGCCGTACGCGCGAGCGCGCACCTCCGCGGACGTCCACCGGCCGATGCCGGGGACGGAGCGGAGGCGCCGGTCGGCGTCCGGGCCGGGCAGGTCGACCGTGCGTTGCAGGGCGTCGGCGACGCGGGCCGCCAGCACCAGGGTGCGGGAGCGGGCCTGGTCCACGCCGAGCGCGAGCCACTCCCAACTCGGCACCCGGCGCAGCGCGGCGGCGTCCGGCTGGACCCACAGGGACGCCGCGGGCCCCGGCCCCGGGGCCCGCTCGCCGAAGCGGAGCACGAGGCGGCGGAAGCCCGCGAACGCCTCGGCCCCCGTGACCTTCTGCTGGATGATCGCGGGGGTCAGCGCGTCCAGGACCACGCCGCCCCGGCCCACCCGCCAGTGCGGGGCCGCGCGGGCGGCCCGGCGCACGGCGGCGTGGAGCAGCGGCAACCCGGCCGGCTCGTCGTCGGCGCCGAGCATGGCCGGCAGCTGGTCGAGGGCCCAGGCGGCGCCCGGACCCCACGCGTGCGCCTCGATCGTGGCGAGAGCGGGCCGGGGCAGCACCGCCAGGGTGGCCGGCCCGGCCGGGGTCCGCAGGCCCCGCCAGTGGCGTCCGGCGTCGTCGAGGCGGTAGGTCGGATCGCCGGCGCCGCGCCGCCAGGCCGACCAGACCTGGCCCACCGGGCACGGCCAGGCGGGCCGCCAGTCGCGCCGCATCCCCTCCACGGACGCCACCCTACGGTCCCCCGCCGACACGTCCGCGCGTCCTCTTGCCGGGCGGCGTGGGGGCGGGTTCGATGGAGGGATGGCCGAGGATGAAGGTGGGGCGAATCGGGAACTGGTCGAGGAGATCGCAAGCTCGGGCGGGAGCCTGCTGCGGCGGGCCGCCCAGCTGCTTCTCCTGCGGCCCGTGCTGCGGGCGGCCATCTCGCTGCAGGTGCACGGCCGAGAGCGGCTCCGGGGGCTGACCGGGCCGTTCGTCGTCGTGGGCAACCACTCGTCGCACTTCGACACCGCGGCGATCTTCGACGCGCTGCCCGGGCGCCTCGCCCGCCGGCTCTCCACGGGCGCCGCCGCCGATTACTTCTTCACCAGCCCGACCCGCAAGCTCCTGCCCCGGCTGTTCTTCAACGTGTTCCCCGTCGACCGGCCGGGCAAGCGCCTGCTCGGGGGGCGGAGCCACCGCGGGCTGGCCGGTCAGCTGCTCGACCGGGGGGTGCCGGTGCTGATCTTCCCGGAGGGCACCCGCTCGCGGAACGGGGTCCTGGGGCGCTTCACTCCCGGCACGGCACGGCTGTGCACCACCCGCGGCATCCCGTGCGTGCCCGCCGCCCTCGTGGGGGCCCACGCCGCGTGGCCGGCGACCCGGAAGCTCTGGCGACGCGGGCGCCCGCCGGTGCACGTCACCTTCGGAGCGCCGCTGCAGCCGAGGAAGGGCGAGTCGTCGCTCCTGTTCGGGGCGCGGGTGCAGGCCGAGGTGCTGCGACTGCACGACCAGACCGCGCGGGCCTTCGGTCTGCCGACGATGCGGGAACTCGCCACCGGCGCGCTGCGGAGGGCACTGCCCGGCGGCCGGGAGAAGCGCTCCTGACCCGACCCCGCACCAGACCCGACCCCGCACCATGGGCGGCATGTTGCTCACCCGGCTGACGGACGCCTCGGCCGCGGTGGCCGCCACCCGGTCGCGGCTCGCCAAGGTGGCGGCGCTCGCGGCGGTGTTGCGGGCGGCGTCCGGGGAGGAAGCCGAGGTCGTGGCCGCCTACCTGGGCGGGGCGCTGCGGCAGCGGCGCACCGGGCTCGGCCCCCGGTCGCTCCAGCGGCCGCCGGCGCCCGCGGCGACCCCCTCGCTGACCGTGACCGAGGTCGACGCGGCGTTCGAGGAGCTGAGCGGCCTGGCCGGCCCCGGCTCGGCCACCCGGCGTGCCGCGTTGCTGGCCGGGTTGCTGGGCCGGGCCACGGCGTCCGAACAGGCCTACCTGGCGGGCCTGGTGACGGGCGAGGTGCGCCAGGGGGCGCTGGACGGGCTGCTGCTGGAAGCGGTCGCGGCGGCGGCCGAGGTGCCCGCCGCCACGGTGCGGCGGGCGGCCATGCTGGCCGGCTCGACGCCGGCGATCGCGCGGGCGGCCCTCACCGGCGGGACAGCGGCGCTGGCCGCGTTCGACCTGACGGTCGGGGTGGCCGTGCGCCCCATGCTGGCGGCGTCGGCGGCCACGGTCGCGGCGGCCCTGCCGAAGGCCGCGCCCGACGGGGCCGCGGTGGCCGTCGAGGCCAAGCTGGACGGCATCCGGCTGCAGGCCCACAAGGACGGCGACGACGTCCGCCTGTTCACCCGCTCCCTCGACGACGTGACCGGACGCCTCCCCGAGATCTGCGCGATCGTGCGGACGCTGCCCGTGGCGGCGGCGATCCTGGACGGCGAGGCGCTGGCCCTCGACGAGGCGGGCCGGCCGCGGCCGTTCCAGGAGACCGCGGCCCTGTCGGCGACGCACGCCGCCCGCGACCTCGCCCTCACCCCCCGGTTCTTCGACGCGCTGCTGCTTTCAGGCGCGTCGCTCATCGACCGCCCGCTGCACGAGCGCCGGTCCGCGCTGCACGACGTCGTGCCGCCCCAGTACCGCGTGGCCGGGGTCGTCACCCCGGACGCCGCCGCGGCCGAGGCCTTCTGCCGCCGGGTGCTGGCCGACGGGCACGAGGGCGTCGTGGTGAAGAACCTCGACGCGCCCTACGCGGCCGGACGCCGGGGCGCGGCGTGGGTGAAGGTCAAGCCGGTGCACACCCTCGACCTGGTCGTGCTCGCGGTCGAGTGGGGCGGCGGGCGCCGCCGGGGGTTCCTGTCGAACCTTCACCTGGGGGCCCGCGACCCGGCGACCGGCGGGTTCGTGATGCTCGGCAAGACGTTCAAGGGGATGACCGACGCGATGCTCGCCTGGCAGACCAGCCGGTTCCTGGACCTGGAGGAGCGCCGGGAGGGCCACGTCGTCCACGTGCGCCCCGAGCAGGTCGTCGAGATCGCGTTCGACGGCTTGCAGCGGTCCAGCCGCTACCCCGGGGGGGTCGCGCTGCGCTTCGCCCGCGTGGTGCGCTACCGCGACGACAAGCGGGCCGCGGACGCCGACACCATCGACACCGTGCGGGCGATCGCGGGAGGCCTCAGGCCCTGAACAGCGCGGCCATCGTGGCCCGCAGGTCCTCGGTCAACCCGTCCGGACGCCCCCGCAGCGGCTCCCCGACCAGCACCCGGGGCCGCAGCGACCGGTCGGCCCGGACCACCTGGAGGGTGGCCGCCGCCAGTTCGCGCGCCTCCGGGTCGCGTCGCAGCCGGGCCACCGGGTGCCGCAGCGAGCGTTCGGCCAGCACGCCGCTGACGGCGAGCGGCAGCACCGGCAGGCCGGGCACCAGGCGGGCGAACAACTCGGGGCTGCGCGACCAGCCGGCCAGGGCGGCCAGCGCCGCCTCCGGCCGGACGGCCGGGTCGGGCTCGGTCTCCCCGGCCGGGAAGACGAGCAGGGCGCCTCCGCCGCGCAGATGGCGCATCGCCTCCCGGACCAGCCGGCTGCGCTGGTGCCCGTCGTCGGCCACATAGAGCAGGTGACGGGCGATGTTCGGGATCGCGCGCAGGAAAGGCCGGTCGAGGGCGATCACGCGCAGGTCGCGGCGCACCGCCAACGCCCGCCATACCGCCAGCGTGTCGACGGTGCCCGGATGGTTCGCCACGGCGAGCAGCGGGCCGTCGGCCGGCACCCGCTCGGCCCCCGCGACGGTGACCGGCCCCGAGTAGCGCGTCAGCAGCAGGTCGGCGGCGGCGGGCAGGCCGCCCGTGGCGACCGCCGCGTCGGCGTCCAAGATCTCGCGGCGGAACCGCCGCCCGAAGCCCAGCAGGGCCGTCCGGGCGGCGGCCCGGGGCAGCGGGGGCAGGCCGGGGGCCAGGCCGCGGAGGGCGTCGTCGAGCGTCGAACGCAACAGGACGTCACGCGCCGTGTCGCGCTCAGTTCTGGACGTCGGAGTTGTTGAGGTCGGCGTGCAGGTCGTCCTCGCGCAGGTCGGGGCGGGCGTGCCCGGCGAGCTCGGCGTCGCCGAGCAGGTGTTCGTTGCCCTCGGTGTGCGGATCGCCCAGGAGCGGGATGCGCGCCCGCGACGGCGGGGGCGCGGGCGAGTCGTCGGTGCTGATGGCCTCGGAGTAGGCGTCGCTCATGGCGTCAAAGTAGCGGGGGAGTCAAGCGCGCCCGGCCCGCCCGGAGGTGCGGCGCGGTCGGTCAGGGCAGCCCGAACGGGAGCCGCTTGCGCATCGGGATCACGAGCCCGTCCCCCTCGTCACGGGGGGCGCCGACGGCCACGAAGCCGCGTTTGGTGTAGAAGCCCACCGCGGTCAGGCTCGACTCCAGCCAGACGGCCCGCAGGGCGTCCGTTCGGGCGTCCTCCTCCAGCGCCTCGAGCAGGAGGGACCCGACCCCGCGCCCCTGCCAGTCCGGGTGGACGAAGAAGGCCTCGAAGCGGTTCTCGCGGCGCGCGGCGGTGCCGACGATGGTGTCGGCGCCGTCCTCGGCGAAGGCCACGATGCGGCGGGCGACCGGCAGCCGGCTGACCAGGCCGGCCGCGCTGTACCACTCGGCCAGCGACTCGAGCTCGGCGCGCGGATAGTCGCCGGCGTTGCTGGTGAACAGCGTCGAGCGGATCAGCTCCGAGACCCGCTCGGCGTCCTCGGCCACGAAGCTTCGGACGACGATGTTGGGTGCGAGCACCATGTCAGCCTCCCGGGGACAGCATCGCGCAGCCGGGCCTTCGTGGGTAGGGGGCGTCCGGTCCACGGTTCAGAGCCGCTTCTCCAGGAAGATCAGGTCCGCGGTCGCGTAGCCGTGGGCCTCGTAGAAGCCCACGAGGGGGTAGTCGTCGGCGTCGATGACCAGGTCGACCTCGTGGCCGCCGAGGGTCCGGACGCCGTCCTCCACGCTGGCCAGCAGCGCGCCGGCGATGCCGCGGCCCCGCCAGTCCCGGCGCGTCGCGAGCCGGCTCACCCGGCCGCGGCGGCCGTCCCAGGTGCCGACCACGCTGCCGACGATGGAGTCGCCCGCCGTCGCCACCAGCACCAGCTGCGGGTGGAGGGCGAGCACGGACGCCAACTCCGCCGCCACCGTCTCGGGGCGCCGGATGGTCAGCCCGGCCTGCCGCCACAGGGCCAGCAGCTCGGCGGCGTCCGCGACGGTGGCCCGGCGGACGCCGAAGCCGGTGTCGGGCTGGGTGACGACCGGCCGCGACCGGGCCAGTTCGAGCAGTTCGGCCTCGGTGTGGGCGTGCTCGCGGTGGTGGGCGTGGTTGAAGGCGTGGGTGAGGCGGTCGATCTCCTCCCAGCTGTCGCCGTCGACGGCCACCGCGGTGGCCGGGAACAGTCCGTTCTCCTCACGGTCGATGTGGTGGCGCAGGGTCTCCTCCAGGGCGCCGTACGCCGACCACTCGCCCCCGCCGATCCGGTCCAACAGCAGGCGGAACTGGCGGTGCTGGCCGAGGAGCTCGGCGATGGTCGGGGCGAAGTACTCGTCCTTGGCGAGTTCGTGGAAGAGCCCGGCCTCCTCCGACTCGTTGTGCGTGATGAGCTCGTCTCGCAGGTGCGCCAGGGCGTCCGCCACGGCCGCGGCGTCGCCGGCGTCCATGGCCCGGCGCAGGACGCCGAGGGCGTCGACGGCCTGGTAGTGCTCCTCGGAGAGCCGCCCGATGAGGGGGATGTCGCGGCAGCCGCAGTACTCGCACATGCCGCAGACGCTACTACCGGGCGGCTCAGTCGTCGTCGAGGTCCTCGCCCGCCAGGGCGCGGGCAGCGAGATCCTCGGCGCCGGCCAGCTCCCAGACCTCGCGCGCGGCGGTCGCGTTGAGGGCGACGACCAGCAGGCCCAGCAGGATGTCGGGCCAGCCGCTGGCGGTGAATCCCGTGACGAGCGCCATGCCGATGATGGCGGCGTTGGCGATGACGTCGTTGCGGGCGGCCAGGAAGGCGGCCGCCGACATCGAGCCGCCGTGATGGCGCACCCGGTACAGCAGCGCCGCGCACAACGCGTTGATCACGATGGCGCCGCCGGCCGTGACGGCCAGGGACAGCGGGTCCGGGGGCGTGGGGTCGGCGAACTTCGCCACCGCCATCGCCAGGGCGGCGACCGCGGGCAACACGATGATGCCGGCCATGACCCGGCCCATGACCGCCCGCCAGCGCAGCGAGAAGCCCAGGGCCACGAAGATCAACAGGTTGACCGCCGTGTCCTCCAGGAAGTCGACCGAGTCGGCGAACAGCGACACCGACCCGATGCCGAGCGCGACCCCGATCTCGACGAAGAAGTAGGCCAGGTTCAGCAGGGCCACCAGCAGCACGGTGCGGCGCAGCGCGGTGGCCGAGACGGGCGCGGACCCGCCCTCGGCCAGGTCGTCGTCGCCGGGGCGCGGGTCGGTCTCGTCGGTCACGGACGCCATCCCAGCACATCCCGCCCGCCCGCTCGTGCCCGACCCGTGCCCGTGGGATCGCGGGGCGAGCCCGCGTAGCCTCGTGGCCGAGGAGGTCGGGCGATGGGTCAATGGTGGTGGATCCCGGCGGTCCTGGCCGGGCTCGTCGTGCTGGACCGGCTGCTGGTCTGGGCCGAGGCCCGGGGCTGGCTCTACTACCGCCGGCGCGGCAGGGCCGGCGCGGCCGGCGTGTTCGGCGAACTCATGGACGTCTTCCAGCCCAGCCGGCAGATCACCGTCCAGGAGACCGAACGGCGTCGCCAACAGGTCCAGCAGGCGGAGTCCGGGGCCGGCGAGCGCCCGGGCGTCCGGGTCGACCTGGACGCCAACCGCGTGACCCTCGACGACCCCGAGCCCCGGTCGTGATCCCCGTGCCCGCGGGCCTCGACGGGCTGTTCCCCCCGGCCGCCCCGGTCCTGTTCGTCCACGCGCACCCCGACGACGAGACCCTCTCCACCGGCGCGCTGATCGCCGCGCTGACGGCGTCCGGACGCCCCTGCTTCGTCCTCACCGCCACCCGCGGCGAACGCGGGGAGGTGCGGGCGGGCGTCCCGGCCGACGATCTGGCCGCACTCCGCGAGGACGAGTGGCGCCGGGCCTGCGCCGCCCTCGGCGTGGCCGGTCACGCCTTCCTCGGGACGCCCCCCGCCCGGTCCGCCGCGCCGCAGCGCCGCTACCACGACTCGGGGATGGTCTGGCTGGATGCCGCCGAGACCCTCGCCGGCCCCGCCCCCGACGCCCCGGGGGACGCCCTCACCTCCGCCGACCCGGCCGAGGTGACCGCCGACGTCGCCGCGTACGCGCGGGCCGTGGGGGCCCGGGTGCTCGTCACGTACGACGCCGCCGGCGGGTACGGCCACCCCGACCACGTGTTCCTCCACGCGCCGACGCGCGCGGCGGCGTCCGGCCTGGGGGTGGGGTTCGTCGCGGTCGTGTCGCAGCCCCGCACGGCCGGGGAACCAGTGGCGGCTCCCGCTGCCGGCGCCCGGTGGTTCGACCTCGCCGCCCACCGGGAGGCCGTGGTGCGGGCGCTGGCCGCCTACGCGAGCCAGTTGCGGGTCGACGGCGCCGACGTCGTTCATGTCGGCGGGCAGCGCGAACCGATCCAGCTGCGGATCGGGGTGGCTGCGGCTCGGTGATCACTTTCCGGGGGGCAGTGGCGCTCCAGACGGTGGTTGACCGTTCCAAAACGCCGATCACCCCCGCAAAGTGAACAGGGACGCCGACCAGTGCGGCTAGCGGACCAACTGCTCCCGCAGCACGCCGAGCGGGACCGAGCCCAGGTTGAGGGCGCGAGTGTGGAAGTCCTTGAGCGAGAACACCTCGCCGCGCGACTCGGCGAGTCGCCGCGCGTCGCGGCGGATCTCCTCCCAGAGCCGCTGGCCGATCTTGTAGGACGGCGCCTGACCCGGCCAGCCCAGGTAGCGGTCGAGTTCGAACGACAGGAACGCCCGGTCCATCGTCGAGTTGGCGCACAGCAGCGCCCACGCCTTCTCGGCGTCCCAGATGCCGCCGCCGTACTCGGCAGGCGCCGGCTTGCCCAGGTGGACGCCGAGGTCGAGCACGACCCGCGTCGCGCGCAGCCGCTGCGCGTCGAGCATGCCGAGCCGGTCGCCGTCGTCGGCGAGGAAGCCGAACTCGTCCATGAGCCGTTCGGCGTAGAGCGCCCAGCCCTCCCCGTGGCCGGAGGTCCAGCAGGCGAGGCGCCGCCACAGGTTCAGCTCGTCCCGGTTGGCGACCGCCGCCGAGATCTGCAGGTGATGCCCCGGGACCCCCTCGTGGTAGACGGTCGTCTTCTCGTTCCACGTCGAGAACTCGGTGACGCCGGCCGGCACCGACCACCACATGCGGCCGGGGCGGCTGAAGTCGTCGTTGGGCCCGGTGTAGTAGATGCCGCCGGTCGCCGACGGCGCGATGCGGCACTCCAGCACGCGCGCCGGCGGGGCGATGTCGAAGTGCACGCCATCCAGGGCCCGCACCGCCTCGTCGGAGGTCTGCTGCATCCAGCGTTGGAGGGCGTCCGTGCCGTGCAGCCGGCGGGCCGGGTCGGCCTCCAGCAGCGCGACCGCATCGGCGACACCGGCGCCCGGGCCGGCGATCCGGGCGACGACCTCGCCCATCTCGGCGTTGATCGCCGCCAGCTCGTCCAGGCCCCACGCGTAGGTCTCGTCGAGGTCGACCGTCGCCGAGACGAACAGCCGGGACGCCCGCTCGTACCGTTCGCGGCCGACGGCATCCTCGGCGACCGCCGACCCGGCCAGTTCGTCGGTCAGGAAGCGGGCCAGCCGGCCGTACGCGGCCGCGGCGGCCGCACCGGCGGCATCCAGGGCCCGGCGCAGGTCGTCGGGCGCGGCGGCGTCCGCCGCGAGCGTGCCGAAGAAGCCCGCCGGGTCGGCGAGGGTCTGCGCCTGCTTGGCGCAGGCCGCGACCTGCCGCACCGCCGGGACCGGTCCGGACGCCGCGCCGGCGCGGAGGGACTCGATGTAGCCGGCCATCGCTTCCGGGATGCGCGACACCCGAGCCGCCAGCGTCTCGAGGTCCTCGGCGGTGTCGGTGGGCATCAGGTCGAGGGTGTCGCGGAAGTCCTGCAGCGGCGACGCGATCACGTTGAGGTCGGCGAGGTGCTCGCCGGCGTCGAAGAACTCCAGGTCGAGGCCCAGCCGATCCCGCATCGCGGCGAGCGTGACGGCATCCGTCTCGTCGGCGGGGGCGGCGGCGTCGAGGGCGGTCAGGGTGGCGCGGGTCAGATCGGCGACGGCCTGGTGCCCGGCGGGGGAGTAGTCGCCCACGAGATGGTCGTGGCCCGGGATGCCCATCCCGGTCGCGGCCAGGGGGCGTAGGGCGGCCAGCTTGCGGGTGTAGTCGTCGGCGATGGCGTCGATCGCGGTGCGGTTCCTCACCCGGCCGAACCTACGCCGCCACCCCGGCGGGGCAACTCCGCGGGCTGCCGCCAACTTTTCACAGCACGCACCGAAGCCGCGTGCTGGCAGAGTGGACGCCGTGACGCAGATCTGGGCCCACCGCGGAGCGTCGGGCGACGCTCCCGAGAACACGCTGCCCGCGTTCGCGCTGGCCCTCGGCCAGGGCGTGGACGGGCTCGAGTTCGACGTTCAACTGACCCGCGACGACGAGGTCGTGGTGATCCACGACGAGACGCTCGAACGCACCACCGACGGCGTCGGCTGGGTGCTCGACCACAGCCTCCGGGAACTGCGCGCCCTCGACGCGTCCGCGGGCAAGCGGGGGTTCACCGGGGTGCGGATCCCGCTGCTGGCCGAGGTGCTGGAACTCGTCCGCGACTCCGACGCGCTGGCGAACATCGAACTCAAGACCGACGTCATCCCCAACCGCGGCATCGAGGAGCGGGTCATGGAGGTCGTCGCCCGCTCCGGCTGCGCCGACCGCGTGCTCTACTCGAGCTTCAACCACTACACGCTGCGCACCCTCGGCAAGCTCGGCGCCCCCCAGCCGCGCGGCGCCCTCGTGAGCGACCGGCTGTTCAAGCCGTGGCGCTACGCCCGGTCCCTCCAGGTGCAGGCCATCCACCCCAGCGTCCGGGCGACCACGCGGAACCTCGTCGAGCAGTGCCACCGCCGCGACCTGCGCGTCCACGTCTGGACCGCCAACTCCGTCAAGGACCTCCGCCGCCAGTTCCATCACGGCGTGGACGCCGTGATGACCGACGTGCCCGCGCTCGCCGTCGAGTTGCGCGACGAGTACGAACGGCGTGCGCTGCGTCCCTGACGCCCCGCACCCGGACGCCTCAGCCGCCGGCCAGCAGCCCCGGCAGTTCGCGGCGCAGGATCTTCCCCGCCGCGGACCGTGGGATGCGCTCGACGAACCGGACGCCGCCCAGCCGCTTGTGCCGGGCCACGTGGGCGGCGACGTGCGCGATCAGCTCGGCGGGCGTTGCGGCGGCGCCCGGACGCAGGACGACGAGCGCGTGGGGCACCTCCTCGCCGGGCGTGCGCGACGGGACGCCGAGCACGGCGGCGTCCGCCACCGCCGGGTGGCTCGCGAGGACGGCCTCCAGTTCCGCGGGGGCGATCTGGAAGCCGCGGCGCTTGATCAGTTCCTTGATGCGGTCGACGACGCGGACGACGCCCTCGTGGTCGACGGTCACCAGGTCGCCGGTGTGCACCCAGCCGGCGGCGTCCTTGACGGCGTCGCTGTCGGGGTGCCCGAGGTAGCCCAGCATCGCGTTGGGGCCCGCGCACCACAGCTCCCCCGGGGTGGACTCGCCGCCGGGCGGCGCCGGGGGGACGTCCACGCCGGTCGCCGGGTCGACGACCCGGAACCGGAGGTTGGGGATCGCGAGCCCGATAGTGCCGAGGTCGATGTCGCGCCGGTCGAGGGGGATCACGTGGGTGACGGGCGACAGTTCGGTCATGCCGTAGCCCTGCACGACCCGGACGCCGAGCCGGGCCTGGAGCGCCTCCCCGACCGGGCGGTCGAGCGGGGCGGCGCCGACGACGATGAGCTTGAGCGAGCTCAGGTCGGCCTGGGCCACCGCCGGGTGCCGCGCCAGGAACGCCGCGATGGGCGGGACGATGAACAGCAACGCCGGGCGGTGGGTGGCGATGACGGCCAGGAACGTCGCCGGGTCGAAGCCGGCCAGCGGGTACTGCGGGCACCGCCGGTAGAGGGCGTAGTTGAGGTTCGTGGTCAGCGCGTAGATGTGGCTGTACGGCAGGACCGCGACCAGCGACACGTCGTCGCCGACCGGACGCAGCACCTCGTCGAACTGCAGCAGGTTCGCCACCAGGTTGCGGTGGCTGAGCATGACGGGTTTGGGCAGCCCGGACGTGCCCGACGAGAACGGCAGGCAGGCGACGTGGGTGGCCGGGTCGACGTCGAGGGCGGGCGGGGTCGGCCGGGTGGCCAGCACGTCCACCCAGGCGGTGTGGCCGGCGGCCGCCCCACGCTCGGCCTTGGTCGCGGTGCCGGTCACCAGCACGGCGGACGCCTCGAGCCCGGCCTGGGCGGCGCCCGCGGCGGCCTGGGCGAGGAGCGCGGGGTGCGTCACCAGGAGGCGGGCCCCGGTGGCGGACAGCTGGCGGGCGATCTCCGGGGCGGTGTAGGTGGCGTTGACGGGGCTGACCGCAGCCCCCGCCCGCAGGACGCCGTGGAACGCCGCCCCGTAGTCGAGGCAGTTGGGCAGGTCGACGGCGACGACGTCGCCGGGGCCGATCCCGACGGCGGCGAGCCAGGTGGCGACGGCGTCCACCTGGGCCTTGAGCCGGCCGAACGTCAGCCGTTCGCCGGAGGCGTGGTCGACGAACGCGACCCGGTCGGCGTCGGCGTCCGTCAGGGTGGCGAAGATCAGCTCGTAGAGGGTGACGTCGGGGACGTCGATGTCGGGCAGGGGGCCGCGGTACTCCATCGCAGGTCTTTCGTTCGCTGGTGGCGCCAGCGTAGGGGAGCGCCCCGACAGCGCCCCGGCGGCTGGGTAGGTTGGGGCCATGGCGTCCGAGAACCCGTTCCACCCCGAGCTGTGGGAGCCCGTGCCGGGCTTCGCGTTCACCGACATCACCTACCACCGCGCCCGCGAGGTGCCGGCGGTGCGGGTGGCGTTCAACCGGCCCGAGGTGCGCAACGCGTTCCGACCGCACACCGTCGACGAGCTCTACACCGCGCTGGAGCACGCCCGCACGTCGGCCGACGTCGGCTGCGTGCTCGTCACCGGCAACGGGCCGTCGGCGCGCGACGGCGGCTGGGCGTTCTGCTCGGGCGGAGACCAGCGGATCCGCGGCCGGGCCGGCTACCAGTACGAGACCGGCGGCGACGCCGGACCCAACACCGGGGCCGAGAAGCCCTCGCCGATCGACGCGGCCCGGCTGGGCCGACTGCACATCCTCGAGGTGCAGCGGCTGATCCGGTTCATGCCGAAGGTCGTGATCGCCCTGGTCAACGGCTGGGCGGCCGGCGGCGGGCACTCGCTGCACGTGGTCTGCGACCTGACGTTGGCGTCCGCGGAACACGCCCGCTTCAAGCAGACGGACGCCGACGTCGGCAGCTTCGACGCGGGCTTCGGCTCGGCCTACCTGGCGCGCCAGGTGGGCCAGAAGGTGGCCCGGGAGATCTTCTTCCTCGGCCAGCCCTACGACGCCCAGCGGGCCTACGAGATGGGCACCGTCAACAAGGTCGTGCCGCACGCCGACCTGGAGACCGAGGGCCTGGAGTGGGCCCGGCTGATCTGCGGCAAGTCGCCAACCGCCCAGCGCATGCTGAAGTACGCGTTCAACGCGATCGACGACGGGCTCATCGGGCAGCAGTTGTTCGCCGGCGAGACCACCCGGCTGGCGTACATGACCGACGAGGCCGTCGAGGGCCGCGACAGCTTCCTCGAGAAGCGGGCCCCCGACTGGTCCGCCTTCCCGTACTACTACTGAGCCCGGCCACGGGCCCGCCCACACAACGCACCAGAGGAACGCCATGAACCAGAGGTCCGACGCCGTCGTCCTGTTCGGGGCCACGGGCGACCTGGCCCGCAAGAAGCTCTACCCGGCCCTCTACCAGTTGGCCGCCCGCGGCGCCCTCGACGTGCCGGTCATCGGGGTGGCCCGGTCGGAGTGGGACGACGACCGGCTGCGCGGCTACGCCGAGCAGGCCATCCGCGCCAAGGGTCAGGTGGACGAGGGAGCCCTGACCAGCCTCCTGAACGGGCTCACCTACGTCTCCGGCGACTACGGCGACCAGAACACCCACCAGCGGCTCGTCGACCGGCTGGACGGGGCGCGGGCGCCGCTGATCTACCTGGCGATCCCGCCGTCGGTGTTCCCGGCCGTGGTGGCGGGGCTGCGTGAGGCCGGCCTGTCCGGCGGCGGCCGGGTGCTCGTCGAGAAGCCGTTCGGCCGCGACCTCGCCTCCGCGCAGGAGCTCAACGCGCTGCTGTCGACGGCGTTCCCGCAGGAGAACATCTTCCGGATCGACCACTACCTGGGGAAGGAGTCGGTCGAGGGGCTGCTGGCGTTCCGGTTCGCGAACACGCTGCTGGAGCCGTTGTGGTCGCGCCAGTACGTGCGCAGCGTCCAGGTGACGTTCGCGGAGGGCTTCGGCACCGAGGGCCGGGCCGGGTTCTTCGACCACGTGGGGACGGTGCGCGACGTCCTCCAGAACCACCTGCTGCAGACCGTCGCCCTGCTGGCCATGGAGCCGCCGATCTCGGAGGACGCCGACGCCTACCGCGACGAGGAGGTCAAGATCCTGCGGCAGTGCGCGCCCTTGGACCCGGCCACCACCGTGCTCGGCCAGTACGTCGGCTACCTCGACGAGCCGGGCGTCGGCGAGATGTCCCGCACCGAGACCTTCGTCGCCACCCGGCTCTCCATCGACTCGTGGCGCTGGGCCGGGGTGCCGTTCTACCTGCGGGCCGGCAAGTACCTGCCCGGGTCGGCGACCGAGGCCGTCGTCGAGCTGAAGCGGCCGCCGCGGCTGCTGTTCGCGGGGGCGGACGCCGCCGTGCCGTCCGCCAACCGCATCCACCTCCGGCTGGGCCACGACGACGGGGTCACCCTGGCCGTCCAGGCGAAGGCCCCGGGGGCGCGCACCGTCACGAAGGAGGTCGCGCTCCGGGTGGACTTCGGGTCGGCGCTGGGGCACCGGCGGGAGGCCTACGAGCGGCTGCTGGAAGACGCCATGTACGGACTGCGGCACCGGTTCGCCCGGGAGGACACCATCAACGAGGAGTGGCGCATCGTCGACGGCATCCTCGACCCGGAGGCCCGCCCGATCCCCTACTACAAGAAGACCTGGGGCCCCTCGGAGGCCGACCGGCTGGCCGGGCTGACGGGCTGGCACGCCGTGTCGGTGAAGGAGTAGCGGTCACCGCACGCCGGCCCGGGTGAACCGGGCCAGTTCGGCGCCGGCCGCCTCGATGCGGGCGGCCAGCGCCGCGCCGGGCCGGGGCCCGTCCCACTCGTCGGCCGTCACGAACAGGCAGCTGGGCAGCACCACGGCCCGCTGGTAGCCGAGCATCGGCCGCACCGCCTGGTCGAGCACCAGCGTGTGGCGGGTGGTGCCGCCGGTCGCCGCGATCGTGGTGGGGAGCGAGCGGAGGGCGTCCGGGGGCAGCACGTCCAGGAACGACTTGAGCAGCCCCGAGAAGGACGCGTTGACCGTCGGGGTCGCCACCACGAGGGCGTCGGCGCGCTGGACGGTCGTCACGGCGTCCGTCACCGCGTCCTCCCGGACGCCCTCGATCAACGCCCGCACCACGGCCGGCGCCGAGCGGCGCAGTTCCAGGTGTTCGACGGACGCCGCGACCCCGGCCCGCCGCAGGGCGGCGGCCGCGGCGTCCCCGATCGCCTGGGCGAGCCGGGCGGTGCCGGACGCCGGGCCGTGGCCCGCGCTGAGGACCACGACGCGCGCCCGCCCGGCGAGCGGCGGGGCCCCGGCGGCCGGACGCGCCACGGTCGCGGTCACCCCCGACCCCCCCGCTCGGCGCGGCGCTCCCGGGGGGTGGCGAACGCCCAGCGGGCCACCACGTCGAGGGCGTACCCGATCGTGCCGATCACCAGGATCAGGGCGGTGATGTGGTGGTAGGTCAGCTGGTCCTTGGCGTTGAGGATCTGGTAGCCGAGCCCCGAGGTCACCCCGAGCATCTCGGCCGGGACCAGCACGACCCACCCGAGGCCGAGCGCCAGCCGCAGCCCGGCGAGGACGTTGGGCCGGATCGCCGGCAGCACCACGTGCCGCAGCACCTCCCACCGGGTGGCGCGCAGCGTCCGGGCCACCCGCAGGTGGCCCGGCTGCACGCCGCGGACGCCGTCGGCGGTGGCGCTGACGATCGGCCACACCGCGGCGGCCGCGACGAGCGCCACGACGGGCGGCGTCCCGACCCCGAACGCGATGATCGCGACCGGCGCCCACGACAGCGGCGACACCATCCGCAGGAACAGCTGCACCGGCCGGGTCGCGGCGTCCAGCCAGGACGCCGACCCGACGGCCACCCCCAGGCCGATCCCGGCCAGCGCCGCGAGCGCCAGCCCGGAGACGAGCCGGAAGACCGAGGACGCCGCGGCGTCCAGCAGGGTGCCGGTGGCGGCCAGTTCGGCGAGCCCGCGCAGGGCGAGTGCCGGCGAGAACTGGGTGACCAGCGGGCGGGCCGCGAACAGGACGTCGGTGAGCAGCCACCACACGCCGACGGCTGCCACGATGCCGAGCGCCGGCCAGGCGAGGCCGGGGCGGCGGGTGGCGCGGAGCCGCCCGCGGGAGAGCCGCCCGGGGGCGGCGAGGTCGACGGTGGTCATGGCTCGATCAACTCCTGACGAGGGGCGACGGGCACGCCGGCGCGCAGCAGGGACGCCCGGACGAACCGGTCGTCGACGAGGTCGGCGTGGGCGGCCCCGGCGTCCGTGGGGAGCCAGGTGGCGTCGCCGTCGACGGCGGTCCGCCGCAGCAGGGCCACCAGCGACGCCGTGTAGCTCGCGTGGGGGAACGCGCTGAACCCCAGGTGCTCGCCGTGCCAGTCGGGGTGCCGGGCGATGGGGGCGTACGCGGCGGCGTCCCGGGTGAAGACCTTGCTCACCGCGGTCTCGCCCTGGGGCAGGTAGCCGCCGCCGACGAGCAGCCGGCCGGCGTCGCGCCGGTTGCCGTCGAGCCAGCCCTGGGCCGCGACGACGGCGTCCGTGAGCGCTCCGACGGCGCGGGGCTGCCGGTCGACGAGGTCCTGGCGGACGGTGATGGCGCAGCAGGCGTGGTCGGCCCAGACGTCGCCGAGGAAGCGGTGCACCCGCCCCACCCCCTTGGCTTCGGCGACCGCGCTGAACGGGTCGGCCACCGTGAAGCCCGCGATCGCCCCGGACGCCAGCGCCGAGACCATGTCGGCGGGGGCCATGACCACCAGCTCGACGGTGCCGCGGGCCGCGGACGCCGGCTCGCGGATCACCGGGGTGAGCCCGGCGGCCGCCAGCACCCGCTGCGTCAGCACCGAGTGGATCGACCACCAGTAGGGCACGGCGATCCGGGTGCCCGCCAGCTGCTCGGTGGCGGTGATCGTGGGGGCGACGGTGAGGGTGGAGCCGTTCGTGTGGCCCCAGGCCACCACCTTGAGCGGCACCCGCTTGGCCACCCGCAGCTGCAGCGCGAACGGCAGCAGCAGGTGGACGGCGTCCACGTCGCCGACGGTGAGGGCCTGGGCGAGGGTGTCCCAGGAGCGGAACAACACCGGCGCCGCGTCGCCCAGCCCGGACGCCCGGAGGAACCCGAGCTCGTGGGCGGCGAGCAGGGCGGAGGCGTCCGTGATCGGCAGGTAGCCGATCCGCAGCGGCCGGTCGGCGATCAGCGGGGCGGCGGACGCCGGCGCGGCGGCCAGCCAACCGCCGCGCAGCACGAGCCCGCCCAGCGCGGCGGTGGCCCCCACCCGGCCCGCGGTGCGGAGCAGGTGCCGCCGGTCGGGGCCCGCCGGGGTGCGGTCAGCCACGGCGGCCACCCCCCACGGGGACGCCGAAGAACTCGGCGTCGTCGGGTTCGGGGGTGCCGTCGCCGTAGGCGCGGCGCAGCTCGGCCCGCAGCGGGTGCAGCAGGGCGGCGGCGGCGTCCGGTGCGGGGGCCGCGTTGACCCAGGTGCGGGCGATGCGGCCGGAGGCGTCCACGAGCACGATGTCGTCGGCGAGCACCAGGGCCTCGTCGAGGTCGTGGGTGACGACGACGGAGGTGAGCCGGTCGCGCACGGCGGCGGCGCGCAGCCACTGCTGGAGTTCGGACCGGGTCGCCGGGTCGAGGGCGGAGAAGGGTTCGTCCAGCAGCAGCAGGTCGGGCGAGATGGCCAGCGCCCGGGCCAGCGAGGTGCGCTGGGCCTTGCCGCCGGAGATCTCGTCGGGGTAGCGGTCCACGACGCCGCCCAGCCCCAGCAGGTCGATGAGATGGTCGACCCGGGCGGGGTCGGCGTCCGCGTTGGCCTTCAACCGCAGCCCGAGCGCGATGTTCTCGCGGACGGTGAGCCAGCCGAACAACAGCGCGTCCTGGTGGACGACGCCCTCGCGCGGCCCCGGCCCGCGGCCCGGCCCGCCGTTCAGGAACGCCGGGTCGAAGGTCACGGTGCCGCTGAGCGGGGCCAGTTCGCGGGTCAGCACCCGCAGCAGGGTGGACTTGCCGGCCCCGGAGGGCCCGAGCACGGCCAGCTGCCGCCCCGCCACGAGGTCGAGGTTGAGGTCGTGCAGCACGGCGCGGCCGCCGTAGCCGGCGTCGACGCCGCTCAGGCGAGCGAGGAGAGTTCCCACAGCAGGTGTCCTTCCGAGGGGGACTGGACGGGGAGGAAGGCGGCTTCGCGGAAGCGCCGGTTGGCCGCCGACGCCGCCTGGTAGGCGCGGCCGCCGGCCAGCGTCGCCTCGAGGCGGGTGACCCGGGTGGCGAGCCGGGCGGCGTCGAGGCGCAGCCGCAGCAGGTCCCGGATCGGCACCGCCGCGAGGTCGGACGCCGCCGCGCGCCACCGCGCCAGGAAGTCCGCCACCTCGGCGCCGAGCGCCGCGGCGTCCGCCCCGAACACGGCGTTCTCGCCGCGATCCAGGGCGTCCTCGGCCGCGGACCACGACCGCCGGACCAGACCGGCGGCGAACGAGGTCTGCAGCACGAGGAAGGTCGGCTTCACGGCCCGCACGAAGCCCGCGAGGTCGGTGCTGAGCACCTGGTCGGCCGGCACGTGGACGCCGTCGAGCCGTAGCGTGCCGGACGCGGTGGCGTCCAGGGCCAGCAGGCCGGTGACGGGGCGGGTCACCAGCCCGGGCGTGGCGAGCGGCAGCCAGACGACGATCCCGCGGCCGTCGGGCAGCCGGGCGGGCAGGACGACCACGGCGTCCGCGACGAGGTTGCTGATCCAGGAGACGAACCCGGTCAGCACGAAGCCGCCGTCCGCGGCCGGTGTCGCGTCGATCCCCAACTCGCCGATGCCGGCGAGGGCCTTGAGCGCCTGCGCCATGCCGGTCGCACCGACGGCGTCCGCCCGGCGCAACCGGGCGAGGGCCGCGTCGGTCGCGGGCGTCCGGACGCCCCGGGCCAGGTAGTCGGTGACGACCCGGTGCGCCCACAGCGCGAACGCAGTGGGGACGCACTCGCCGGCCAGCGCCGCGAGCACCTCGGCCGACACACCCACGTCGGACGCCGCCCGGCCTGCCAGCGCGGCGTCGATCTCGGCGTCCAGCAAGCCGGACGCCACCACGGCCCGCAGGTGGGTCGTCGCCGGGAGCCGGCCCGCGTCGATGTCGGACGCCGTCGCGGCGGCCGCGCGGACCAGATGGTCGAGGACGCCGGCGGTCACGGTCAGGGTGGCGGTCATCCGAGCCGCACCCCCTCCGGCAACGTCACCAGCGCGTGCAGCCGGTCGATGGGGGTGCTCACCGCGGCGCGGGCCCGCTCGACGGCGGCGGGGTCGGGCGCGTCGTAGAAGCACAGGCACTTCGCCATGTCCTCGCGGACGTAGGTGCGCAGGAAGCTCACCTCGGGCACGTTCGCGTAGAGCGGCGACTTCGCCTGCTTGCGGGCGAGGTAGGTGTCCATGTCGAGGTCGGCGGGCAGGTCCCACTCGACCAGGTACCCGGCCTCGGGGCGGGCCGCCTTGACCTCGTCGAGGTCGGCTCCCACGAGCCGGACGCGGGCGGGGTCCGACACCTCGGCCGCCGCCAGACCCTGCAGCGCCCGGGCGACCTGGCGGGGGTGGTCGGCCTCGACGACGACGAACAGGCGGCCGTTGCCGGCGGCGATCTGCGCCTCGATCAGCTGCGCGCCGGCGTCCCGGAGGCGGTCGTGCACGGCGGCGAGGGTGGTCAGGGCGGGGTTGGGGTCGGTGGAGGCGGCGGGGACGATCTCGACGAGGAACAGAGCGGGCATGGCGGAACTCCTGGGAGTGCTGGGTGACGGTGCGCTCGATCCCGGACGCCGCGGGTGCGGCGTCCGGGAGGCGGGCAGGGGTGACCGGACGCGGGAGGCGTCGGTCGGTGGGGGCGGAGCCGGGCCGGTCAGGCCGGCGGCTCAGCCGAGGGGGCGACGCTCAGCGGTCGCGGCGACAGACGGCGTGATGCAGCGTCGCGGCCAGGCGGATGCTGGCGGCGGACAGGGCCAGGGTCGCGTTGAGCGACTCGGAGACCTGCATCATTTCGCCATCCTCGGGTGGTCCCGGGACGTGCTCCCGGGCTGGCGGCCCACGGTAGTCATTGAAACTACTTCGATCCACCCCGCATCCCGCTCCGTGGACGCCGGCCCGCGGAGGGGGAAGCCGCCAAGCCGGGTGCCCCGCCGGGGTCGCCCGGGTGCAGACTGGGTCCGCCCGGCGGGGCCGACCGCCGCGAGGAGGCTTCCCGTGTTCGACGCGTTGGCGGGCCAGCCGCTGCTGGTCCTGATGGTCGTGCTCGCCCTGGGCGGGCTGTTCGGCCAGATCCCGTTCGGGCCGCTGCGCTTCGGGGCCGCCGGGGCGTTGTTCATGGGGCTCGTCGTCGGCGCCCTCGACCCACGCTTCGGGCAGGGCCTCGACCAGCTGAAGGCATTCGGGGTGGTGCTGTTCTGCTACACGGTCGGGCTGGGGGCGGGCACCACGTTCGTGTCCGACCTGCGCCGCCAGTGGGGGCTGATGGTCGCCGCCGTGGTCGGGCTGGGGGCCATGGCGGGCGCCGGGGTCCTGCTGGCTCCGCTGGTCGGCCTCACGTCCGGGCACGTCGCGGGCCTGTACGCCGGCGTCCTCACCTCACCGGCGATCGATGCCGCGCTCGCCGCGACGGGCGGCGCGGAGGAGACGAAGGTCGGCTACGCGCTCGCCTACCCGACCGGCGTCGTCGTCGGCATGGTGCTGGTCGCCTGGTTGGTCGGACGCCGTTGGCCCGGCTCCGGCGACACGCCGTCGCTGGCGGAGGCCGGGCTGACCGCCACCAGCGTCACCGTGGAGCGCGCGGTCACCCTCGCGGAGATCCCCGGCTGGACCCGGCAGGCGGTCAAGGTGTCCTACCTCGAGCGGGACGGTCAGATGCGGGTCGCCCGTCCCACGGACGCCCTCGCCGCCGGCGACCGGGTGCTGGTGGTCGGCAACCCCGACGACGTCGGCACGGCGATCGCGTTCCTCGGGCACGAGAGCAGCAAGGAGCTCACCAGCGACCGTCGGGCGGTCGACTTCCGGCGGTTTCTCGTGTCGAACCCGAACCTCGTCGGCCGGACCATCGCCGAACTGAACGTCGCCGGCCGCCTGCGCGGCATCGTCACCCGGGTGCGCCGGCGCGACATCGACATGCTGGCGCGCGACGACCTGGTGCTCGAGCCGGGCGATCGGGTGCTGGCGGTCGTGCCGCGCGAGATGCTCGAGGGTGCGGAGGACTTCTTCGGCGACTCCGAACGCCGCGTCTCCCAGGTGGACGCCTTCACGCTCGGGGTGGGCATCTGCCTCGGCATCCTGGCCGGCGTCGTGGCGGTGCCGCTGCCCGGCGGCCTGCGGTTCGGGCTCGGCCTGGCCGCGGGCCCGCTGGTCGTGGGCATGATCCTCGGGGGCCTGCACCGCACCGGGCCCTTCCGGTGGGACCTGCCGCACGCGGTCAACGCCACGATCCGCCAGGTCGGGCTGATGGTGTTCCTCGCAGCCGTCGGGCTGGCGTCCGGGCAGGCGTTCCTGCGGCAGGCGGCCACCCTCACCGGGCTGGCGGTCGTGGTGCTCGGCGCGGTGACGCTGCTGATCGGCGCGGCCGTGCTGGTCGCGGTGGCGTGGCTGCAGCGGCTGTCGGCGCCGCGCACCGCGGGCGCGCTGGCCGGTTTCATCGGCCAGCCGGCGTTGCTCGCCTACGCGAACGGCCGGGTGAACGACGAGCGGATCGACTCGGCCTACGGGGCGCTGTTCGCGCTCGGCACCGTCGTCAAGATCCTGCTGGTGCAGCTGATCGCGCTGGCCTGAGGGCGCCCGGCCCGGTGCGGCCCGCTGCGGCTGACCGCCTCGCACACTGATGACGCCTTGTCATCAGTGTGCGACGGCCGGGGGGCCGGGAGGCGAGTCCTCGGGCTGGACAGCTTCCGGGTCCTCGGGCCGAACCTCGGCTCGCTCAGTGAGCCAGACCGTACAGGCGGTCGCCGGCGTCCCCGAGGCCGGGAACGATGTAGCCGCGCTCGTTGAGCCGTTCGTCGATCTGTGCCACCACCAGGGTCGTCGGGACGCCGATGGGGTCGACGACCCGGCGCAGGTGGTCGATCCCCTCCGGGGCCGCCATCAGGCAGATGCAGGTGATGTCGTCGGCGCCCCGGTCGACGAGGAACTGCACGGTGCCGCCCAGCGAGCCGCCGGTGGCGAGCATGGGGTCGAGCACGTAGCACTGGCGGCCGGACAGGTCCTGCGGCAGCCGCTCGGCGTACGTGAACGGCTGCAGCGTCTCCTCGTCGCGCACCATGCCCACGAAGCCGACCTCGGCGGCCGGGATGAGCCTCATCATCCCGTCGAGCATCCCCAGCCCGGCGCGCAGGATCGGCACCACCAGCGGCCGAGGCTCCGACAGCCGGACGCCGGTGGTGGTGGTCAGCGGCGTGGTCACGGTCGTCTCCTCGATCCGGACGCCGCGGGTCGCCTCGTAGGCGAGCAGCATCACCAGTTCGGAGACCAGCGAGCGGAAGGTGGGGGAGGGCGTGGCGATGTCGCGCAGCAGGCAGACCTTGTGCGCCACGAGCGGGTGGTCGACGGCGATGAGTTGCACGGGGACAACCCTCCCACACCCGCGGGGCCTGCACCGTTGGGCTGCTTTCCTCGGCAGAACCTGACACGATGGGGAGCCGACGAAGGGAGAGGGCGATGACCGGACGAGCTGATGAATTCGACGCGCAGCTGGCCGAGCGGGGAGACGACCGTCCGGGCCTCGACGACCTCGAGGTCGATGACTTCAGCGCCCTGCTTCCCGACGACGACGAGGACGACGACGTGCTCCTGGACGAGGATGCCGAAGGCGTCGAGAACGACGACGCCGAGGACGACGACGAGGACGACGACTACCCCGAGGACGCCCTGGAGGAGGAGATCGACCTCGTCGCGGCCCTCTACCGCGAGGACGGTCGGCCAGCCGCCATCGCCCTGCCCAAGGACCTCGCCAACGACTTCGACGAGTTGGTCGAGCAGTTGCGCCGCGTGCCCGGGGACGCCGGGGCCATCGGGATCGTCGTGATCGACTCCGACTTCTTCGTGTTGGTGCGCGTCCGCGGCAAGCGCATCGAGGTGCTCCTGTCCGATGCGGTGGCCGCCAACGACTGGCCGATCGCCCGCGACGCCGCCGACTTCCTCGGCGAGGAGATCCCCGAGGACGAGGAGGACGGGGGGCCCGTGGGCGACTTCGCCATGTTCGCGGACGCCGGCCTCTCCGAGTTCGAACTCGAGCGGCTCTGCGGCGACCTGGACGCGGACCCGGTCGACCTCGTCTCCGACATCGCCGAGAAGCTGGGCTTCGGGCCCAGCCTCAAGAAGGTCCTCGTCACGCTCGACCTGTGATGGCGGGGGGCACCCGCTGGCATCCCGCCATGCGGCTCGCCCTGGCGGAGGCCGAGGCGGCCGGACGCCGCGGCGACGTGCCCGTCGGCGCCGTCCTGCTGGACGCCGCCGGTGCGGTCCTCGCCGTGGCCGGCAACGAGCGCGAGCTGACCGGCGACCCCACCGCCCACGCCGAGCTGCTGGCCCTCCGCCGCGGCGCGTCGGCCCTGGCCGCCCGGCGGGCGGCGTCCACGAGCCCGGCCGGGGACGACACCGGCTGGCGCCTGGAGGACTGCACGCTGGTGGTCACCCTGGAGCCGTGCACGATGTGCGCCGGGGCCATCGTGAACGCGCGTGTCGGCCGGCTCGTGTTCGGCGCCTTCGACCCCAAGGCGGGCGCGGTGTCCTCGGTGCGCGACGTCGTGCGCGACCCGCGGCTCAACCACCGGGTGGCGGTGACCAGCGGCGTCCTGGCCGAGGAGTGCGGGGCGGTGCTGCGGCGGTTCTTCGACGTGCGTCGCCGCGACTGAGCGGGGCGGCCCCCGTGGCCCGCTCGGGCGGCGGGGGCGTCCACCGATTGGCCCTCGGGGCTCAGGGCCTTGTATTCTCTGCGGCGGTGGCGTGTCCGAGCGGCCGAAGGAGCGCGCCTCGAAAGCGCGTGAAGGGTCTCCCTTCCGTGGGTTCAAATCCCACCGCCACCGCCAGGGGCTGTTGACGAAAGTCAGCAACCATGTAAGCCATGATCGCCGTCCCGCTTTGGTGGGGCGGCGTTCGTGGTTTCCGGTGGGGCGCCCAAACCAGCTTGGTGTCGGCCGACGTGACCACTGTGCGCCCGGTCAAGGGGTTGCGAATAGCCCGGTTTCGGGTGGTGGAGTCCCCCGCAGGCCGTGGCCCTGGTGCAGCACGTGCGAGACTGCCCGCACGTGCTGCGTTGGGCTTGGAGGGTGAGGGCAGCAGCAGCGTCGCCCGTTCGGGGTCGCGTTTGCCGGCGCGTTCGTCGTGGCACTGGGGGTTCTGGAGCGGCACCCCACCACTCAGATCGACGGTTGGGCGGAAGATCGACACCCGCCCCTTCGCGATCCCCGTCTGTCAAGGGCCATTGGTTTGTGCCCAGGGGCGGTCATGAAACCTGCCCGGTGACGGTCACGAGAATTGCCCGGTGGCGGCCATGGGATCTGCCCAGGGGGCTGCGGTCGCCACCGCGGTCGAGGCCGTGGTTAGTGCAAGGGGGTCACCCCCCGACCGGCGAGGGCTTGGGTGAGGCGGACGCTGTCGCCGCTGGTTTGGCAGACGTGGGCGTGGTGGAGGAGTCGGTCGACGGTGGCGGTGGCCAACGTTTTGGGCATGAGTTCGTCGAACCCGGCGGGGTGCAGGTTCGAGGACACCGCGACGGAGCGTTTCTCGTAGGCGGCGTCCACGAGCCGGTAGAGGCCCTCGGCGGCGTCGTGGGACACTGGAAGAAGCCCGATGTCGTCAACGACCACCAGGTCGGCGCGCAGGATCCGGGCGATGGCCTTGCTCACGGTGTCGTCGGCCCGGTGCCGGCGGAGCAGTAGCCCGAGGTCTTCGAGGGTGAACCAGGCGACGCGGAGGCCTTGTTCGACGGCGTGTTGGCCGAGGGCTTCGAGGAAGAACGTCTTGCCGGTGCCGGACGGCCCGCAGACGACGAGGTTCTCCTTCCGACCGACCCATTCCAGGGTGCGGAGCGCCTGCTGGGTGGGTTGCGGGATCGAGGAGGCGGACTCCTGCCAGGCGTCGAACGTCTTCCCGGTGGGGAACCCGGCAGCGGTCCGCCGGGTGCGGAGGGCGGAGCGTTCCCGGCCGGTGATCTCTTCGGTGAGCAACGCTTTGATGACTTCGGCGGGGTCCCACCGTTGGGCTCGGGCGGTGGCGAGGATGTCGGGGGCCTGGGCACGCATGTAGGGGAACCGCATCCGGCGGAGCAGGGCTTCCAGGTCGGCGGGCAGGGGCGGCGCGACGGGCACCCCGACCACGGGGGCGGTGTGGGTGGTCATGAGGCCACCTCCTCACGGTGGCCCAGGCTGGCCCAGCTGCGGGTGCCCTGGGTCAGGCTGCGTTCCTCACCAGCACGCTGCTGGCCGGTGTTGGGGCGTTGGCGGTGGTGGTCGAGGATGCTGGCGAGGTCGGCCTCGGCGAACCGACCATGGACCGCGGCGTGCCCGAGTGCCCAGTCGACCTCGGTGGGGGTGAACAGTTTGGCCAGTTCGACCGCGGCGGCCATCTTGACCCGCATCTTGGTGGTCCCCGCCGCGGCGGCTTCGGACAGCCACAACCCGGCGCCGGGCCCGAGGGCGAGGAACTCGGCCTCACTGGTGGTCTTCGGCCGCGGGGTCCGCTCCAGGGCGCCTTCGGGGTTGTCGGGGAAATGGGTGTCGTCGAGCTTCGGCGTGCCGGGAGTGGCCCGGTGGTGGCGAGCGACCTCGACCGGCCCGTTCGCGCTCACGTGAGTGATGACGACCTGCTCGTCGGGGCCGCGGCCGTGGACCCGGACCCACACCGTCTGCCCGCACAGGGTGTGCGGCACCGAGTACTGGCCGGACTCGAACGCCACCATCGGCGTGTTCGCCGGCACCACCCGGGTGGTGCCGAACGCCACCGTGAACGGGGTCGCCGCGACCGGATGCAACCGCAGCTTCTCCTCGGCGAGCATCTCCACCGGTGGGCGGCGGGTGACCCGGTGCGGGCGACCGTTGACGAGCTCGCAGAACGCTTCACACGCCGCCTCCAGGTCGGCGAACGACGCGTACGCGTCGCGCAGGTTCGCCTCGGTGGGGACCAGATCGGCCTTGGCGATCTTCACGCTGGATTCGGTGCCGCCCTTCGAGGCGGGGTCCGCCGGCACACACGTGTGCACGGTGACGGCGTAGTGGCGGGCGAACTCCACCAGGTGGGGGTTACGGACCGGGATGCCGGCGATGTGTTCGCTGGTCACGGTCTTCTCGTTATCGGTCAACACATACGTGGGCACGCCCCCGAGCCGGCGGAACGTGACATCCAAGGCGGCGAACACCGACGGGAGGGTCTTGTCCCGCAACGGGAGCACCACCCGGAACCTCGACCACGCCACCCAGGCGACGAACAGCACCGTCTTCACGCCGTCCACCAACGGGCCGTCGCCGTAGTCGTACTGCAGCCACATCCCCGGTTCGGTGACCCACGGCCGGTGCACCCGGCGTTGCCCGACCCGCCAGGCGGCCTTCACCTCAGCGACCGCCCGGCGGGTGGTCCGTTCCGAGCCGGTGTAGCCCAGCCACACCAGCTTGGCGTGCACCCTGTCGGCGCGGACCTTGCCCTTGGACCGGTCGACCCACTCCTCGACCTTGTCCAGGTAGTCGTCGACCAGTTGGGAGCGTTTCACCGGCCCAGCCGATGACCCACCCCCAGCACGTGCCTCGACGTAGCTCTTGACGGTGTGGTGGGAACAGCCCGCCAACTCGGCAGCGTCCCGATACGACCCGGTCAGGTCGTAAGCATCCAAGATTTCCATGATTTCCTCGGCAGACTTCAA
>JAAYTZ010000100.1 GCA_012517965.1 Propionibacterium sp.
GCTCCACCGGCCAAAGCAGGTCCGGTGAGCGAAGGCGCCGCAGTGACGGCGTCAAGGTCGCCGAGGCCACCCACGTGGACTCCGCCATCCACAGCCTGCCGACACGCCAAATGGCGCCTTCTTCAGCAGCCTCCTAGGCGTCCAGGAAGGACAGCACCATCGTGCGTCCTATCTCGCGAGCTTCTTGAGGTCGACCGTCGGGTCGGCCAGCTGGGCCGGGTCGACCACGATGCCGCGGTCGATCATCCGCCGGGCGGCCCGGATGGTGTGCCCGCCGTCGATGGCCGCGGCGCCGAGCAGCCGGTGATCGTCGGAGAGCCGGAACTCGGCGACCGGGCGGCCGTCGCGTTCGCGGACCACCACGTGACCCGTCGCCAGCGACCCGACCGCCTCGACGTGGACGCCGTAGCGATCCGACCACATCCAGGGCGCGGTCGGGGCGGGGGCGTCCTGCCCGGTGATGGACGCCGCGGCGCGCTGCCCGCTGTGCACGGCGGACTCCCAGTGCTCGTGGCGGTGGTGCAGCGTGCCGTCCGGCCCCCGGGTGCGGGAGCTGTCGCCGACGGCGTAGACGCGCGGGTGCGAGGTGCGCTGTTCGGCGTCCACCAGGACGCCGTTGTTCACGTCCAGCCCGGCCCCGGCCGCGAGCCCCACCTCGGGGATCAGGCCGATGGCGATCAGGACGGCGTCCGCCTCGGCGTCGAACCCGCCGGAGGCGGTGCCCTCGTCGATGACCAACCGCCAGGCGTCCCCGGTGCGCCCGATCTCGGTCGTCTGGCCGCAGACGACCCGCACGCCGTGCGCCTCGTGCATGGCGTGCAGGGCCGCGGCGATGCTCTGGCCGACGGCGGGCACCAGGGGGATCTCGACGGGGTCGACGAGCGTGACCTCGGCGCCGGCCTTGGCGGCGGTCGAGGCCACCTCGGCCCCGATCAGGCCCGCGCCGACCACGGCGAGGCGGCGTCCGGGCGCCAGGAAGGGGCGCAGCGCGTCGGCGTCCGCCCTGGTGCGCAGGTGGTGCAGGCCCGGCAGGTCGCCGCCGGGGACCGGCAGGGTGCGGGCGTGCCCGCCGGTGGCGAGCACGACGACGTCGGCTTCCAGGGTGCGCCCGTCGGCCAGTGTGACGCGGCCGGCGTCGGCGTCCAGCGCCGTGGCGAGGCCCCGGACGTGCTCGACGGCGTTGTCGGCGTACCAGGACGCCGCTGCGAAGTCGAGCTTCTCGGCGGGCACCGTGCCGGCGAGGTAGTCCTTCGACAGGGGCGGCCGGTCATAGGGCAGGCCGTCGGGGTCGACGATCGTGACGGTGCCGGCGAACCCGCGGCGGCGCAACTCCTGCGCCGTGGTGAAACCGGCGAGACCGCCCCCGACCACCAGGACGGACGCGGGGACCGGCATCACTCGGCCTCGTCGCCCGAGGCGGCTCCCTCGACCGGGACGCCGACGTGCAGCCAGATCTCGTCGCCGCGCAGCTCGACCCGGTGGGTCCGGGCCGGGCGGGTGGCGGGCAGGCACAGCGCGGCGCCCGTGCACAACGAGAACTTCGCGGAGTGGATCGGGCACTCGACCTCGTCGCCCTCGATCCAGCCCTCGGCCAGCGACGCGTTCTCGTGGGTGCACGTGTCGTCCAGCGCCCGGTACTCGCCGTTGCTGAAGAAGACGGCGATGTCGTCGGTCCAGCCGGTCTGGGACCGGCCGACGACCATCGCCCCCTCGTCCTCGATGTCGCCGACGGTCGCGATCTTGATGGGCTTCACGGTCTTCTCCTCACGGGTCTGGATCGAGGTCGAGGTCGGCGACGACCACGCCGCTGCCGGCCAGGCGGGTGATCTTCACGGCGTCTCCTGGACGCTCCTTGATCAGGTAGCCCCAGGGGGGCTCCGGGGCCCGGACGATGGCGTCGGTGCGGTCGCCGGTCATCGAGTCCTGGAAGCGCTGGCCCGTCGAACGATAGTCGAGGAAGTTCGACTTGGAAGTGGGCGCCGCGGTGCGTCCGGGCGGCCGGTCGGGGGCGCTTCAGGTGAAGGCGCTACGCTCGCCGCGTGGACGCCGCGACCCGGGCGAGGAACGCCTCGCTGGACGGACTGAGAGGTGTCGCGGCGCTGGCCGTCCTCTGGTCGCACCTCGTCGTGCACCTGGGCCTGATGCCGATCCCTCCCCTGGGTGGGATGGGGGTGCTGGTCTTCTTCGTGCTGTCGGGGTACCTGATCGCCCGGATCGTCGCGAAGCGCGCCGCCGAGCCGGGCGCCTACCGCGCCTTTCTCCGCCGTCGCTTCGTGCGCCTGGCTCCCGCGATCACCGTGCTCAGCGTCGCGGGGGCTCTCATCCTCATCCTCACGCACGCCGCCGAGCCACGCTGGGCGGCCCAACAGGGTCTGCTCGCCCTGACGCAGACGACGGCGTTCGCCTCCGGGGCCGGGGTGGCGGTGCACCCGGTGCTGGCCCCGACGTGGAGCCTGACGGTGGAGTGGGTCTTCTACCTGCTGTTCCCGGCGGTGCTGTTGGCGCTCGTGCGTCGCGGGCGACGGCTGTTGACGGTGGCCCGCGACTCGGCTCTGGTGGCGGCCGGCCTGTACGCGTCCGGGCTGCTGCTCGACCCGATGGCCTTCTATCACCTCCCGGTAGCGAATCTGGCGGTCATGCTGCTGGGCGCGGCGCTGGGCCTGGCGCACCATTCCGGCTGGTCCGGACCCGACCGGTTCCGCACCGGACCATGGCCTTGGGCGGGCGCAGCGGTCATTGCCATCTTCATCTTCCTTCCCGGCTATCCGCTCGGCTGGGGTTACAAGCTGTCCGTCCTACCGGCAACCGCCCTCGCCGCGGCCCTGGTGATCAACGGCGCCGTCAGCGGGCATCCGGTGGGGCGCGTGTTGGCGACGAAGTCCCTCGTGGCCGTCGGGGTCCGGGCCTACAGCCTGTACCTGTGGCACATGTCGGTCCTGTGGCTCACCTGGCTTGGAACGGGGTCCGGTTCTTGGTGGACCGCCGCGCTGGCCTGCGCGCTGCTCGTGCCCGTGGTCGAACTCAGCTATCGCCTGCTCGAGGTCCCGGTTCTCCGGGCCGGCTCCAACGCCCTCCAGCCGCAGACCGCCCCTGCGTAGGCATAGGGCCGAGGTTCCTCCGGTTCGCCGAGGTTCTTCCCTCGGCGCGAACGAGCAACCTCGGCCCCGTGGGCGGTCAGCGGAGGAAGCGTGGTGGGCCTCCCAGCATGGCGTTGAGAACGCCGGTGACGTCGAGGTCCACTGGGTCGGGATGCGGCCGCCTCCGGCAGGCTGCTGGTCAGCGTACCCAGACGTCGAAGCCGTTGACGCTGCCGCGGTAGTCCCAGCCTGGTTCGGCCTGAATCCGCGCGGTCGCCTTGGGGGACGAGGACCGGGACTCGCGGGTGGGAAGGATCACGCATGTCGTGCCCGGCGGGGCCGCCGTCGGCCCCTGACCCGTGGAGTAGGCGATGGCCTCCAGTAGGCGCGTGCGGCCGTAGTAGTCGACGCGGCTGTCGAACCAGACAGGAACGTCGGGCCGGGTCAGGATCGCGACCGCGGCCACCCCCATCGGGGTGAAGAGGCGGCACCCGGCCGGCAGCGTCGCGAGGGCATTCGCCTCGGCGGGGCGCGCGCGGGCCACCGGTCCGAGCAAGGCCACGCCGGGCAGCAGCAGCACGGCGACGGCTGTGAGCACCACACGCCAGTTGTCACCGGTCGTCCACCGACGCGCGAACCCCCCCAGGCCCGATTCACTAGCCCGCCCGGCGCGGCGCCGGGCTGCGTCCGCCAGGTGGGTGGCGCCCCAGGCGGTGACCGGGGCGAACGTCAGCAGCGCGAGCCCGAGGAACCGGACGCCGTGAGCCCGGCGAGGGCGAACGGGACGCCGACGACGGCGATGCCGGAGATCAGCGGGAAGGGTGGCTGTCGGCGTCCCCGCCGCAGACCGACCGCCAGCCAACCGACGCACGCGGCCGCTGCCAGTGCCGCCGCCAGGGCGGCGGCCAGCCACTGAGGCGACAGGCCGGGGGTGAACGGGGCCACCCATTCGACCATCAGGCCTTGAGCGATGCGCTGGGTCTCGAAGGTGCGTTCGATCCCCTTGGCCAGGCCGTAGGGCGACGCGAGGGGGCCGACGAACAGTCCCGCCGCACCCCCCAGGATGAGCGCGACGAGTCGGCGCCCTGCGACGGCGTCCGGGGTGGCGCGCCACTGACTGAGCCAGTAGACGGTCCAGGCCACGGCCAGCAAGGGAGCGAGCGTGAGCCAGGACAGGTGGGTCCAGTTGCCCACGACCGACAGCACTACGCCCGCGGTCGCCGCGGCCAGCGCGTTGGCGCCAACCCCCACCCGGTTCGCCCGACGCGCCCAGAGGTCGGGGGCCACCAGGCCGAGCAGCAGCAGGAGTTGGACGGCGAGGGTCGCCCGGGCGTTGAGCAGAGGGAAGGCCAGGATGATCGTCGCGACGATGCCCGCCAACGCTGGGAGCGGACGCGCGCCGAGGCGGCGGGCCACCCAGTAGGTCAACAAGAGGAACGTCGCCATCAGAGCGAAGGAGAGCAGGAACAGGCCCCAGTAGCCACCCAGGCGCCAGGCAAGCGCCAGCACCACGTTCCACCCTGGTGAGTTCGGGTAGAACAGGCCGTCGACCGGCGCCCAACTCCATGAGTCGGGCCGGGCCAGCGGCACCCCGTCCAGGTTCTCCAGGCCGGCGCGGATCTGCCAGTAGGGGTCGCGCTCCTCGGGGCTGCCGGCGCGGACCGCAGCGAACCCCAGCAGCCACACGGCCACGATCAGCCCGTTCCAGGTGGCCGGCCGCAGCTTCTGTTCCCCCCGCACCGGGTGAGCGTAGCCCGGGCCGAAGCCCTGAGAGGCACAGGGCCGAGGTTCCTCCGGTTCGCCGAGGTCCTTCCCTCGGCGCGAACGAGCAACCTCGGCCCGCAAGCGGTCAGCCCCGGAACACCCCGGAGAACACGATGGCCACGCGCTCGCCCGGCTGCACGGACGGCCCCGCCGCGGTCGGCAGCAACCCGGCCAGCCCGGCCGACCCGGTGGGGGAGACGTTGATCCCGGTCCGCTTGGCGAGCTCCCAGGCCGCGACGACGGCGTCCTCGGAGACCACGATGGTGCGGCCACCGGAGGCGCGCATCACCTCGAAGTCGGCCTGCCAGTCGTAGGTCTCGTCGTCGAGGATGCCGTCGGCCAGCGAGTTCGGGTTGTCCCACGGGGTCATGAAGTCGCTCCAGCGGCGGCCGAGCTCGGCGGCGTCCACGCCCTCGGCGAGGCGCCAGGCGCGGTCGAGGGGCGCGCCGCCCTCGGTCTGGACGGTGTCGAGCCGGTAGGCGGGGCCGAGCCCCCAGCCCATGCAGGCGGCGAAGGCGCCGCCGCCGACCTGGATCAGCACCCGCGCCGGCGCGGGCAGCGCCTCGCGCATCTCCCAGCCGATGGTGCGGCCGCCGTCGAGGCACAGGCCGTTCTCGGGGCCCTGCACGCTGAACGGGATCGCGCCGCCGGCCACCGCCTCGCGGAACCGCAGCACCGCCGGGTCGCCGGCCTCCGCCTCGCGGCGCGGGCACTTGTTGATGTGCGCCGACAGCGAGTCGAGGGTGTCGATGACCGCGCCGCCGTCGATGTTCGGCACGTACACCTGGATCGGCCAGCCCGCGGCCTTCGCCAGCGTGGACGCCGCGATGGCGGCGTTGCCGCACGAGGCGATGGCCAGCGGACGCCGCTCGTCCTTCGACGCCAGGCCCAGTTCCTCGGCGGCGCGCAGGTGCAGCAGGATCGTGACCAGGTGGCGCGCCTTGTGGCTGCCGCCCAGCTGGTCGACCTCGACCTTGACCCACACGTCGGCGCCCAGTTCGGCCGACAGCAGCTCGTTCGGTGCGCACGGCGTGACGTAGAAGCCATCGGCGACCTCGCGGGTGAGCGCGATGCACTGCTCGTCGGTCATGCCGTGCGCACGGGCGAAGGCCCACCAGGCCAGCGACCGGCCGTAGCGCACGAACGGGTTCGGGTCGTCGATCAGCTCGGGATCGGGGCCGGCGACGACGGGATGCAGCACGTGGTGGCTGTCGCCCGCGGGGGCATCCGGGCACTTGAACGGGTACAGCGTGTCGATGGACACCTCCGCGCCGCAGGTGGCGCAGCGGTAGCCGGTGACGGTGCCGCGGGTGTAGCCCTCGGGCATGGGTCCTCCTTGCGTCGGCATTGAAGCAACTATCACCAAAGTTAGCCCAACATCGGCCACAGCGTGGCCGGGAGCTACGGGCTTGGCTCCGCCGTCGGCGTCGGGGCCGGGGCCGTGGTGGTCGGGGCCGGGGTCGGGCTCGGCGCAGTGGTGGTGGGGGTCGGCGTCGGAGCCGCGGTCGTGGTCGGCTGGGTCGGCACCACGATGGGCAGCGTGATCGTCGGCGCCGTCGTTCGCGTGGCGGTGGGGACCGGCGCCGGGGTGGCGGCGGGCTTGGTCGGCGCCAGCGGGTTGGGTTGGCCGAGGCCCACCCACGCCACGGCGGCCAGGGCGAGGGCCAGAACCAGGGTCACGAGCCAGGGCAGCCACGATCCCGGACGCCGCCGGCGCCGCTCGGTCTGCACGGGGACGCCCCGATCGGACGCCGTCCCGGTCGTGGGGTGGGGGATCGCCTCGACGGCGGGCATGACGGCGGTACGCGGCGTCAACGAGGGGGTCGGGGTCGGCAGCACGGGCTGCGGCGGGAGAGCAGTCGGCGGCAGCACCGCGGTGACCGGAGGCTGGCGGCCGGTGATGGGCGGCATGGGGGCGGTGACCTCGGCGTCCCCCGGATCGCCCGTGCGGCGGACCGTGTCGCGCAAGCGGGCCAGCGCGCGGGCCGTGGTGCGGGCGTCCGGCCGCTCGGCGGCGTCCTTGCTCAGCAGTTGGGTGACGAGGGCGTCGACGGCGGCGGGGGCGTCCGGGCGGGCGTCCCGCAGGCGGGGGGCGGCGTCGTGGACGTGCGCGCCGGCTGTGGCCAGCGCGGTGCCGGCGGTGAACGGCGGGCGTCCGGTGAAGAGGGTGAACAGCAGGCAGCCGAGGGAGTAGAGGTCGGTGGCGGGCGTGACCTCGCGGCCGGTGGCCTGTTCGGGGGACATGTAGGCCGCGGTGCCGGTGACGGTCTCGGGGGACGTCATGGTGCGGTCGCTGGTGTCGGTGGCGCGGGCGATGCCGAAGTCGACGATCTTGGCGACCCCACCGTGGAGGACGACGTTGCCGGGCTTGAGGTCGCGGTGGATGACGCCGGCGGCGTGGGCATCCGCGAGGCCGCTGGCGATGTCGGTGGCGAAGCCGAGGCCCTTCGCCCAGTCGAGGGGCCCGTCGGCGTCGACCAGGGCGGCCAGGCTGGGCCCGGACAGCAACTCCATGACCATGTAGGCGGTCTGCTCGTCCTGCCCGCTGTCGTAGATGGCGGCGATGTACGGGCTGGTCAGGGCCGCGGACGTCTGCACCTCGCGCTGGAAGCGGGCCACGATGCCGGGGTCGCCGTGGTGGACGGCCAGGTCGACGGTCTTGACCGCCACCTCGCGCCGCAGTCGCTCGTCAACGGCACGCCAGACCTGGCCGGCCGCGCCGGCGCCCACGGCCTCGACGAGGCGGTAGCGGTCCGCGAGGCGGGTGTCGGCAGCAGGCACGGGGCCCATCGTGCCATCCCGGGGATCGCCGGTCAGGCGTCGCCCTCTTCGAGGCCCGCCTGGATCATCGAGATCATCCGGGTGCGCTGCGCGGTGTAGGTGACGGTGTAGTCGCCGACCTCGGCGGACTCGCGGTCGGTGAGGGTGATCTTGGCCCGCTGCCCGCCCTTGGGGTGCACGACGATCGTGGGCCCGCCGTCCTTGGTGCGCAGCCCGGTGACGGTGCCGCTCAGGCCGGGGGTGCTGGCGTCGTCGAGGGGGGTCGAGCGGCCCGCCAGCAGGAACTCGCGCACGAGGCGTCCGTGCTGGCTGACGGCCAGCGAGCCCACCAGGCTCGGCCCGCGCAGGCGCAGGGCGGTCAGCGCGAGCAGGGCCAGGGCCGCGACGCCGCCGGCCACGCCGCCGACCAGGGGCCACGGCACGGCGGCGGGCGCGGCGGGGGAGGGCTGGCCGACGACCTTAGCGGTCGCGGTGGCGGTGACCTGCGGGGCGAACGTGAGGCCCAGATCCTGCGTCATGACGGTCTGCCAGGGGCTGGTGACGGTGCCGGTGAGGGTCACGGTGCTGGTGTCGGGGCCGGCGGACGCCCCGTTCGCCGGGGCGGCGCTGGGGGCCCCCGCGGACGCCCCGGAGGAGGCCCCGACGCGGACGGTCACCGGCACCTCGGCGCTGGCGCCTGGCGCGAGCGGCACCTCGGCCGGCAGCGGGTCGAACGACAGGGGGACGCCGCCGGCGGCGGTGAACGCCAGCCCGGTCACGGTGGCGGGGATCTGCTGGTAACCCGAGGTGAGCTTCAGGGTGCCCGCGACGCTGCCGCTGCTCGGCAGGGCGCCCCAGTCGATCCCCGTGATGGATGCCGCGACGCCCCGCTCGAGGTCGGGCTTGAGTGCCTCGCCGGCCTGGAACTTGAGCAGTTCCGCCTGCAGGGAGGCGAGGCGGGCGCTGATCTGGTCGGCGGGGATGTCGACGGCGTCGGGGAACGGCTGGTGCAGCAGGGCGGCGTCCGTGGCGGTGACCAGGCCCAGCGCATAGGCGGCGATCTCGTGCTTGGCCATCAGCGCGTCGGCCCGGGTCTTGAGGGCGGCCCACTCGGGGGAGGCGGGGTCGGCGTAGGGGGAGCCGGGGGCGTCCACCTTGCCGTCGGTGACCAGGGCGATCGCGCCGAGCGGCTTGGCGTTGGCGGCCTCAAGGATCTTGAGGCCGGCGTCGATGCCGGCGCCGATGTCGGTGCGCTGGCCGGTGGGGGTGGCGGGCAGCTTGGCCATGATGTCGGCGGTGTCCGTGCCGACGGGGCCGTCGAAGGCGACCTTGGCGGTGGTCTCGAAGGTCACCAGGGCGACACGGTCGGTGGGCTGCAGCGCCTTGAGCATGGCCGCGAGGGCGGTCTTGACCTTGTCGTAGCGCCCGTCCTGCGTCATCGAGCCCGAGGTGTCGACGATGATCACGTAGTCGGACGGCTTGGGGGCCACCTTGAGGGTCGCCAGCACGTCGGCCAGCGGAGCCTGCGCGGGGGCAGCGGACGCCGGCGCCGCAAACGTGAGCGTCAGCAGGCAGGCGAGCAGGGCAGTGGCGAGGCGCCGGATCACAGTCATTCCCCCGGGGAGTGGTCCTAGCCTCGTGCTTTCATGACGGGGGCTGTTGATCCGGGGTTTTGAACAGCGAAAGTGCTTCCGGCTTGGGATAATACGAGTGTCGAAGTCGTAGAAGTCCCGCGCAAGGAAGCACTTTCGCCGTGAAGCGTACCGCC
>JAAYTZ010000011.1 GCA_012517965.1 Propionibacterium sp.
CCGCCGCGTAGGGGTCGCCGGGCTCGCCCCGGCATCCTTGTTCGTCGAAGACATCGACACTCACTCTCGGGTCAGCCAGACCCCCACAGTGTGGTCTGATTCAAACCCCAAAATGCGACACGATCCCTGACGCAAGACACCCCGGATCTCGAGCCGGTTCAGCAGCCGGGTCACCTTCAACAACTGCGCCTGCTCAGCCGTGAGCCGCTGAGCGTGCTCCTCCCGGTCGGCCGCCAACTGCACCACATCCCGGGTCGGCGCGAACCGGCCAGCCAGGATCTCCAGAATCAACTCCACATCGTCGGCGGTCGGGGGGCGGGCGTCCTTCTGCCACAGCGACGTCGAGTCGAACAGCCGCGTCCCCAACTCCGGCAGGTCGGACTTGCCGCTCACCTGCCAGCGCGGCAGATCGGGCAAAGCGAAATCCGCGGCGACGCTGGTGCGGGCCAGCACCACATGATGACTCCACCGCACCCGCGTCCGGTTCCACCGCAGGTCGCTCTCCACATAGTGGCGCAACGCGTACTGGGCATCCCGCGCCTGGTCGACGGGCTGAATCGGCACCGCCGACTCGCCACGCTGGATGAACCACCCACCGTCCTCCACCCACACGTGGCTGCCCTTGACCTCCACCACCACCACACCGGAATCGGGCATCAACACCACCAGGTCCGCCTCGTGGTCCTTGTGCCGATCCGTCACCCGCAGATTGGCCACCACCACACAATCCGGCCCGAGCTGACGCACCACCCGCTGCCACACCTCACGCTCGGACACCGTCGCGAACGTGGGCTGCTCGGGGAAGGATCGCGCGGTCACCTCAGCCTCCCTTCGGGTGGGCGAACAGTCCCACTCAACCACGACCACGGGACCGACGCGAAAGTGTCGGTGGCAAGCCGGAGGATGGTGCGACGACGAACTGCGGGCCCAGGTCAACCAGATCTTCGAGCACCTTGACCAGACCATGCCGGCGGGCGGATTCGTCCTGCGCTGCCGGCACGGCTTCGTGACCGGAGAGCCCGAGACCCCCGAGGGCGTGTCCGTAGACTCGGGTGGGTGGCGGACCTGTTGAACAACCCGCTGATCGCCGCTCGGTACTTCTTCCCCGGCGGACGATCTCCGGCGTCCCGGTTCGACGTCGCAGTGGACGGTGCGATCTTGGCGTGTGGTCTCCACCGCGTCGACCCGGACGGCTTCACCGTGGTCCACTTCCATGGCAACGGCGAGGTCGTCGCCGACTGGCAAGGGACCCTTGATCGGTTCATCAACGGCCTGGGCTGGGATCTGCTTCTGGCCGAGTACCGCGGCTACGGCGGTTCCACCGGCGCACCCCTGCTCGGCCGGATGCTCGACGACGTGGCCGAGGTCATCGCTGCGGCCGGCCCCCCGGAGAAGCTGGTGGTGATGGGGCGTTCGGTCGGGTCCATCTTCGCCCTCGAGGCGGTCAGCCGCTTCCCGACCATCGGGGGCCTGATCTTGGAGAGCGCGATCGCGGACCCCCTGGAACGCATCCTGCTCCGAGTCAGCCCGCGCGAGCTCGGCGGCTCCCGCGAAGACGTCGCCGCGCTGGAGGAGCGCCTCGATCACCGGGCGAAGATCGCCGGGTTCACCGGCCCCACGCTGATCCTGCACACCCGCTTCGACGGGCTCGTCGACGTCAGCCATGCCCTCCGGCTGCGGAAATGGGCCGGCGGCGACACCACCCTGCGTCTCTTCGACCGCGGCGACCACAACTCGATCCTTTGGGAGAACACCGACGACTACCTCGCGGCGATCACCGACCTCCTCGACACGGTCCGGCCCCGCCCCTGACACTGGGGCTCCGCTGCACCACCAGGCAGCCGCCCCCGGGAACCTCCGCGCCCGGCCCCGGCCGGTGGCCGCCTTGGCACCTCAAGTGCTGGCGGTGGTGTCGCTGGCGAGGCGTGCGTGCAGGTGTTCGTCGTGGTAGAGACCGTCGCCGTAGCGGTACGACTGGCGCAGCGTGCCCTCGTGGGCGAACCCTGCCGCGCGGGCGACGGCGCACGAGGCCGGGTTGTCGGTCGAAGCCCCGTGCCCGGTCAGCCGGAGGGGGTTAAGCGCGCTCTCTCCGGTGAGGTGGTATCTTCTTCCGCGGTCCTTGCCCAATCCCCCCGGGCAAGGACCCTTCACGTTCTGTCCTCCGACCTGCCGTGGCGGGAGGCGAGCGCCCTCACCCGGGAAGCTGGCGATCCGGTCGTCCAGAGCGGCGGCGAAAAGGTCGCGGCAGGCGTCCGGGTCGGGCAGGCGTCCGGGTCGACGATGGCGGTGATCGTGAGGCGGTCGAGGTACTCGATGCCGACGCAGACCACGATCTTCGGCCGTCAACAGGCCGGACGCCGCGGGGTGCTCAGTCCTCGGCGAGCGTGAGCTCCAGGCCGCCGAGGATGTTCGCGGAGAGGTTGTAGAGGAACGCGAAGATCGTGGCCAGCGCGGTGAGGATCACCACGTTGATGACGGCGATCAGTGCGGTCACGCCCATGACCTTGTTGGTGTTGACGTAGTCCTCGATGCGCACCTGCGTCTGGTCCTGCGGGCTGGCCAGCAAGTTGGTGAGCAGGCCGTTCAGGGTCTCCAGCAGCCCGGACGCCCCGATGACGCTCCACACCAAGTAGACGGAGATCCACGTCATGATGCCGAACGCGATCGAGAACAGGAACGACGTCTTCATGACCGACCACGGGTCGAGGCGCGAGATGCGCAGCCGAGCCCGCCGCGTGCGGCGCTCTCCTTGCAGCTTGGCCCGCGCCGGCACCGGGTCGGCGCCCGTCGCGAGCTGCAGCCCGTGATCCAGCCGCGCCGTGGCGCTCACCGTGCGGTCGCTCACTCGTCCTCCTCGCCCTCGGGCGTCGCCGGCGCCGGCGCGTCCTCGTTCACGGCGCTCTCGTCGCCACCAGCCAGGGTAGCGCCCGCCTCGTCGGACGCCGACTCCCCATCATCCTTGGAGTCGGGGTAGAGAGCAATCACGGCCACCGAGTCGTCGCCCTTGAGGCCCACGAACCTCACGCCCATCGTGTCGCGGCCCTTCGCGGGCACCTCCGCCACCGCCGACCGGATGATCTGACCGGACGTCTTGATGGCGATGACCTCGTCCTCCTCGCGCACCACGAGCCCGCCGACGAGCGAGCCGCGGTCCTCGTTGAGCTTCATGGCCTTGATGCCCAAACCGCCCCGGCCCTGCACCCGGTACTCGCTGACCGGCGTCCGCTTGGCGAAGCCGCCGTCGGTCACCGTGAAGACGAACTGCTCGTCCTCGCTCACCGTCCGGTCGATGCTCGCCATGCTGAGCAGCTCGTCACCGGCCCGGAACTTCATGCCGGTCACCCCGGACGTCGCCCGCCCCATGGGCCGCAACTGCTCGTCGGACGCCTGGAAGCGGATCGCCTGCCCCTTCTTGGAGATGAGCAGCACGTGATCGTCGGAACTGCAGGTGAGCGCGCCGATCAACTCGTCGTCGGCGTCGCGGAAGTTGATCGCGATCAGACCCGCCTGCCGGGGCGAGTCGTACGCCGTGAGCTCGGTCTTCTTCACCAAACCGCGCTTGGTGGCCAGCAGCAGGTAGGGCTGCTCGTCGTAGCTCGACAGGGTGAGCACCTGCGCGATGCGCTCCTCCGGGAGGAACGACAGCAGCCCGGCGACGTGCCCGCCCTTGGCGTCCCGGCCGCCCTCGGGGAGCTGCCACACCTTGAGCCGGTACACCCGGCCGAGGTTCGTGAAGAACAGCAGCCAGTTGTGGCTCGACGTGGTGAACAGGTGATCGACCTCGTCGTCGGCGCGCAGGTTCGCCCCCTTCACCCCCCGGCCGCCACGCCGCTGGACGCGGTACTGGTCGGTCCGCGTCCGCTTGGCGTAGCCGCCGTGCGTGATGGTGACGACCATGTCCTCGTCGGGGATGAGGTCCTCGTCCGACAGGTCGCCGTCGGCGGCCACGAACTTGGTGTGGCGTTCATCCCCGTACTTGTCGGTGATCTCCTGCAGCTCGGTGGCGACGATCGTCCGCTGCCGCTCCGGTCGGGCGAGGATGTCGCTGTAGTCCGCGATGAGCCGCTCGTACTCGGCGAGCTGGTCGACGATCCGCTGCCGCTCCATGGCGGCGAGCCGGCGCAGCTGCAGATCGAGGATCGCCCGAGCCTGCAGCTCGTCGATGCCGAGCAGCTGCTGCAGCCCCTGGTTGGCGGAGTCGCTGTCGGGCGAGCGCCGGATCAGCGCGATGACCTCGTCGAGCATGTCGAGGGCCTTCACGTAGCCGCGCCAGATGTGCGCCTGCTCCTCGGCCTTCCGCAGCCGGAACGCCGTCCGCCGCTGGATCACCTGGATCTGGTGCCGCACCCAGTAGGTGATGAACTGGTCCAGGCGCAGCGTCCGCGGCACATCGTCGACCAGGGCCAGCATGTTGCAGCCGAAGGTGTCCTGAAGCTGGGTGTGCTTGTAGAGGTTGTTCATGACGACCCGCGGCTGGGCGTCCCGCTTGAGCACGATGACGAGCCGTTGGCCGGTGCGGGCCGAGGAGTCGTCGCGGATGTCGGCGATTCCGGTCAGCTTGCCGGCGTTCACGAGTTCGGCGATCTTGACGGCGAGGTTGTCCGGGTTGCACATGTGCGGCAACTCGGTGACGACGAGCGACGTGCGCCCCTTCTTGTCCTCCTCCACCGAGATGACCGCCCGCATGATGACCGAGCCGCGGCCGGTGCGGTAGGCGTCCTCGATGCCCTTACGGCCGACGATCAGCGCGCCGTTGGGGAAGTCGGGCCCCTTGATGCGGGCCATGCAGGCCTCAAGGGTCTCCTCCTTGGACGCCTCGGGGTGCGCCAGCACCCACTGGGCCGCCTCGTTGACCTCGCGGAGGTTGTGGGTCGGGATGTTGGTGGCCATGCCGACCGCGATGCCGGTGGACCCGTTGACCAGCAGGTTCGGGAACCGCGCCGGCAGCACGACCGGTTCGGTCTCCTTGTTGTCGTAGTTGGGCTGGAAGTCGACCGTGTCCTGGTCGATGTCGCGCACCATCTCCATGGCCAGGGGGTCCATGCGGCATTCCGTGTACCGCATGGCCGCGGCGCCGTCGTTGCCGGGAGAGCCGAAGTTGCCCTGCCCCTGCACGAGCTTGTGCCGCATCACCCACGGCTGCGCCAACCGGACGAGCGTGTCGTAGATCGCGCTGTCGCCGTGCGGGTGGTACTTGCCCATCACGTCCCCGACGACGCGGGAGCACTTGTTCCAGCCCCGGTCGGGCCGGTAGCCGCCGTCG
This sequence comes from Propionibacterium sp., assembly GCA_012517965.1. GTDB lineage: Bacteria > Actinomycetota > Actinomycetes > Propionibacteriales > Propionibacteriaceae > Propioniciclava. Next base: position 5,264 of record JAAYTZ010000011.1, read on the forward strand.
TACATCGTGTAGATGACCCGCCGGTGCACGGGCTTGAGCCCGTCCCGCACGTCCGGCAGCGCCCGGCCCACGATGACCGACATCGCGTAGTCGAGGTAGCTGCGCTGGATCTCCTCGTTGAGGTCGACTTCCTCGACCCGCCCGGTCAGCGACTGCAGGGACGCCTTCCCGTCGGCGTCGGCGTCCGGTGCGGCGTCGATCTCGCGCGGATCCTCCGGACCCTGTGGGGTGTCACTCATGCCTTATCCCTTAAATGTCGAGGAACCGGACGTCCTTGGCGTTGCGTTGGATGAACGAGCGCCGCTGTTCCACGTCCTCCCCCATGAGGATCGAGAACATCTCGTCGGCCGCCGCGGCGTCGTCGAGGTTGACCTGCAGCAGCGTGCGCTGGTCGGGATCCATCGTGGTGTTCCAGAGGTCCTCGGCGTCCATCTCGCCCAGGCCCTTGTACCGCTGGATGGGGTTGACCTGGGGCAGCTTCTTGCCCGCGGCCAGCCCCTCGTCGCGCATCCGGTCACGCTGTTCGTCGGTGTAGGCCAGCTCGTGGGGGGCGTTCGTCCACCGCAGCCGGAACAGCGGAGGTTGCGCCAGGTAGACGTACCCGCCGGAGATCAGCGGCTTCATGAACCGGAACAGCAGGGTCAGCAGCAGCGTCCGAATGTGCGAGCCGTCCACGTCGGCGTCCGCCATCAGGACGATCTTGTGGTAGCGCAGCTTGTCCTCGTCGAAGTCCTCCTGCACCCCGGTGCCGAGGGCGTTGATGATCGCCTCGACCTCCTTGTTGGCCAGGATCTTGTCCAGCCGGGCCTTCTCGACGTTCAGGATCTTGCCCCGGATCGGCAGGATCGCCTGGGTGCGGGGGTCGCGGCCGCCGCGGGCCGAGCCGCCGGCGGAATCTCCCTCGACGATGAACACCTCGCACTCGGCCGGGTTGCGTGAGCTGCAGTCGATGAGCTTGCCGGGCAGCCCGCCGCCGCCCAGCAGCCCCTTGCGGTTGCGGGCCAGGTCGCGCGCCTTCCGGGCCGCCGCGCGTGCCGTCGCGGCCTGCTGCGCCTTCTTGATGATCTCCTTGCCGTCGGCGGGGTTCTTCTCGAACCAGTCGCCGAGGAGGTCGTTGACGACCCGCTGGACGAAACCCTTCACTTCGGTGTTGCCGAGCTTGGTCTTGGTCTGCCCCTCGAACTGGGGCTCGCCAAGCTTGACCGAGATGATCGCGGTCAGCCCCTCGCGGATGTCGTCGCCCGACGGCCGGTCCTCCGGCTTCTTGATCAACCCCCACTGCTGACCCCAGCGGTTCACGGTGTTCGTGAGCGCCGCCCGGAACCCCTCCTCGTGGGTGCCGCCCTCGTGGGTGTTGATGGTGTTGGCGAACGTGTGCACCGACTCGGTGTACGAGTTGTTCCACTGCATCGCCACTTCGACGGCGAGCCGCGCCTCCTCGTTCTGGGCGTCGATCGCGATCACCGAGGGGTGGATGGTCTCCTTGTTGCCGGTCAGGTACCGCACGTAGTCGATGAGGCCCTGGTCGTAGCGGTAGGACACCTCGTGCGGGTGACCGTCGACGTCGTCGGGGAAGTCGTCGTCCGCCGCCTCGGGCACCGGCCGGGAGTCCACCAACCGGATCGTCAGCCCCTTGTTGAGGAAACACATCTCCCGGAAGCGGGTGGCGAGGGTCTCCCAGTTGTAGTGGGTCGTCTCGAAGATCGTCGGCGAGGCGAAGAACGTCACGGTCGTGCCGATCGCGTCGTCGGGCCCGAGCGGCTCCAGACGCTGCAGGTCGTAGACCGGTTCGCCCAGTCGGAACTCCTGCCGCCAGTGGTAGCCGTCGCGGCGCACGTCGACCTGGAACTTCTCGGACAGCGCGTTGACGACGGACGCCCCCACGCCGTGCAGGCCGCCCGACACCTTGTAGCCACCGGAGCCGAACTTGCCGCCGGCGTGCAGCACGGTCAACGCGAGGGTCACCGCGGGGATCTTCTCGGTGGGGTGCAGGTCGACGGGGAACCCCCGCCCGTTGTCGGTGACGCGCACGCCGTCGCCCGGCAGCAACTCGACGGTGATGAGGTCGCAGTAGCCGGCCAGCGCCTCGTCGACCGAGTTATCGACGATCTCGTAGACCAGATGGTGCAGGCCCCGCTCGCCGGTCGAGCCGATGTACATGCCCGGCCGCTTGCGGACCGCCTCGAGCCCCTCCAGCACCGTGATCGCGCTGGCGTCGTAGTTGCCCGCCTCGACCGCGGTGGACGACCTTGGCCGTCCCTCCTGCGCCTCGCCCGTTGCTGCTTCGCTCACTGATTCTCTTTCCACGTGACGGCGCCGCCCTTCGCTCACGACGAGGGCGGCGTCTCCAGACCGCCTCATCCTACCTGACGGGACGCGAAATCCCGTGGTCGGACGCACCCTGCTCGGCCCGCCAACGGCGCCTGGACGCCGCTTGGCGGCTCGAACGGGGGTGGGGCTGGGGCTCCCCATGCCCCCGGGGTCTTCCAGGGGCTCTCCGCGCCATTCCTCGGCGTCCCGATCTCGTCGCCCGCCACACGATGGGGCGGCGCTGTCATGATCCACAGCCCCCTGTGGACAACCGGCCGTCAGCCGTAGGTGTCGCGCGGCCCGCGGCCGTCCCGCACGCTGCGCCGCCCGTGTTTCCAGCTCGGGGCGTCCGGGCCCTTCACGGTGATGCGCCGGATCGTGCCGTCGCCCAGGGCCGCGTTCAGCTTGGCCAGCAGCAGCGGCGTCATCAGCCGCAACTGGGACGCCCACGCAGTCGAGTCGGTCCGGACCGTCACCACCCCCGCCGCGAAACTCTCCGGGGCGGAGTGCTGCGCGACGGCGTCCCCGACGAGGCTCGGCCAGCGGCCGAGCAGTGCGTGAACGCTGATCTCGGTCGACCAGCCCGCAGCCCGGATCACCTCCCCCAGCGCCTCCGCCAGCGGGGTCGGGTCGGCGTTCCGCTCCCGCCCGGACGCCTTCGGTCGCGGTCGGGCCTTCTTCCGGGGGCTCGCCGCCGGCGGCGGCGCGGCGTGGGCCACCTGGTCCGCGATGGTCCGGGCCAGATCCAGCCCGGTCGGATCGAAGGACACCGGCTCCGTCGGCGGGTCGTCGGGGTCCTCAGGCGTCCCCATCGGCGATCACCTCCCCGTCCGCCACGACGAACCGCCGGCCCGCCAGCGAGCCCGGCACGTCGCTCGCGACCGCGGCCGTGATCAGCACCTGCTCGGCGCCGCCGACCCGCTCGGCGAGTCGGGCCCGGCGCACCTCGTCCAACTCGGCGAACACGTCGTCGAGCACGAGCACCGGCTGCACCCCGTCGGCGCGCAGGAGCGCGTCCGAGCCGAGCCGCAGCGCCAACGCCAGCGACCAGCACTCGCCGTGCGAGGCGTACCCCTTGGCCGGGAACTCCCCCAGGCCGAGCACGACGTCGTCGCGGTGCGGCCCCACCAGCGACAGCCCCCGCGCGATCTCCTCCCGGCGCCGTTCCCCCATGCGCTCCAGGTAGCGGGCCCGCAGGTCCTCCGCCCCCCAAGCCTCGGCGTCGGCCACGATGCCCTGCGTCTCGCCGGTGAGCGACGACGACCGGTAAGCCACCGAGGCGTCGCTGTTCGTGGGGGCGATCGCTCCGTAGGCGTCCGCGATTCCGGCGCGCATGTCCCGCAGGGTGTCGAGCCGCGCTCGGGTGAGCTCGGCGCCCAACCCGGCGAGCTGCTCGGAGAAGAACTCGAGCGTGAACTGGTCGCTCTCGCCGAGGCGGCCGCGGCCGTCCAGCGACTTCAGCAGCGACGACCGCTGCCGCAGCACCCGGTCGTAGTCGGCCCGCACGCCCGCCATCCGCGGCCAGCGGGCGGTGACCAGTTCGTCGAGGAACCGCCGGCGCTCGGCGGGATCGCCCTTGACGAGCGCGAGGTCCTCCGGGGAGAACAGCACCACCCGGAGCGCCCCCAGCAGGTCGCGCGGCCGCGCCAGTGGGCCGCGGTTCAGGAAGGCCTTGTTCGCGCGCCCCGCGTTGATCTCGACCTCCAGCACCAGCTGCCGCGGATCGTCGAGCCCCGCCTGCACCCGGGCCCGCACCACGGCCCGCGGCGCCCCCGCCCGGATCAGCGGCGCGTCGGTCGCGACGCGGTGCGACCCCAGCGTGGCCAGGTACTCGACGGCCTCGACCAGGTTGGTCTTGCCCTGCCCGTTACGCCCGGTGAACACCGTGACCCCCGGGCGCAACTCGACCTCCGCCACCGCGTAGCTGCGGAAGTCGGCCAGGGCGAGCTGCGTGACGAACACCTACCGACCCCGCTGAAGCCCGCGTCGCCCGCGCTCACCCATTCACGACGGCAACCGCATCAGCATGATGACGTGGCGGTAGTCGCCGGACGGCTCCCCGTCCAGCTCGACCAGTGGCGTCAGCAGGCAGGGCTTGCCGGGGGCGGTGAACGAGAAGTTCACGTACGGCGCGTCGAGGGCGTTGAGGGCATCCGACAGGTAGTGCGGGTTGAACCCGGCGGCGGTCATCGCGGCGGCGTCCGGGTGGTGCCGCTCGACGACGGCCTCCAGCGCCTCGACGGCCTGCGCCTGGTCGCCCGTCGCGGCCTCCAGCGTGATCGCGCCGTCGTCGATGATCATCCGCAGGGAGGTGTTGCGCTCGGCCACGAGCGCCACGCGCCGCACGGCCGCCAGGATCTCCTGCGTGTTCGCCCGGACGGTGACCGTGGGGGTGACGCTCATCAGGTGCCGAACCTTGGGGAACTCACCGTCCAGCAGTCGCGTCGTGATCTCCCGGACGCCGCTGCTGCCGTCGCCGCTGAACCCGATCAACCCGTCGCCGGCCTCCCCGGACGCCAGGCTGAGCGTGACCTGCTCCCCCGACGTCATCGACTTGGCCGTCTCGTTCAGCACGCGCGCGGGCACCAGGGCGGCCCCGCCAGAGCGGCCCGACGTCGGCTGCCAGGAGATCTCCTTGAGGGCCATCCGATAGCGGTCGGTCGCCAGCAGCGACAGCGTGTCGCCGTCGATCTCCAACCGGACACCCGTGAACACCGGCAGCAACTCGTCGCGGCCCGCGGCCACGACGACCTGGGCGACGGCGCGCGCCAAGGCGTCCGACTGGATGGTGCCGGAGGCCTCCGGCATCGTCGGCAGCTCCGGGTACTCGGTCACCGGCAGCAGTTGCAGGGTGAAGCGCGCGCTGCCGCAGGTCAGCTCCATGCGGGAGGCGTCGCAGGCGATCTCGACGGGCTTGGCCGGCAGCGACCGGGCGATGTCGGCGAGCAGGCGGCCGGAGACCAGCGCCACCCCCTCCTCGGTGACGGTGGCCGGGACCGTGATCCTCGCGGAGGTCTCGTAATCGAAGCTCGAGAACACGACCTGATCGCCCTGCGCGGCGACCCTCAGGCCGGCCAGGATCGGCACGCTCGGCCGGTTGGGCAGGCTGCGGGCGGCCCACTGGACGGCATCGGCCAGGACGTCACGCTCGAGTCTGATCTTCACGGCTTCTCCTGAAGGTGCGTAGGGCTTTGCCTGGCGATCATATCGACGGCATCGGACGTTCCTTGCACAGCCTTGGGGCGCCGTGACTTTGAAGAGAAGGGATCTCTCTCTATTCGTCTTCATGGTCACTGCTGTGGATACGGTGGACAACCCGCATCGGACGCCGTCGCGTCGCGTGTCGCGTCGCGGGGCGCCTGTGGAGAACGTCGGATGACCCGGGGAGGGGCTGGGGATCGGTCCGGCCCCGCCGAGAGTTTTCCCCAGGCCGACAGGGTTGTCCACAGCGTTGTGCGGGGTCGGCCGCACAGGGCGGCCATGGTCGACGCGGGTCCATTCGCCGGAAGCGTCCGTCCGAGGGCGTCCGGGGGTGGCGGTGAGTGTCGGTCGTCGGCACGGGGGCGTCCGGCGGGGACGCCGCGGGCGCCCGCGGGCGCCGCAGGGCCCGCGGGTACAGAAGGCCAGGCTCAGCGCGCGGAGCTCTTGATGCGGTTGGTGAGCTCGGTGACCTGGTTGTACACCGAGCGCCGTTCCCCCAGGAGTTGCCGGATCTTGCGATCGGCGTGCATGACCGTCGTGTGGTCGCGGCCGCCGAACAGTTGGCCGATCTTCGGCAGGCTCAGGTCGGTCATCTCGCGGCACAGGTACATGGCGATCTGGCGGGCCGTGACGAGGACGTGCGTGCGGCTGCTGCCGCCGAGGTCGTCGACCGAGAGGCCGAAGTAGTTCGCGACCTCACCGATGATCGCCTGCGGACTGATGGGCATCTCGCCGGAGTCCGGGATGAGGTCCTTCAGGACGCTCTCGGCGATCGCCAGGTCGACCGGCTGGCCGTTGAGGCTGGCGAACGCGGTGACGCGGATCAGCGCACCTTCCAGTTCGCGGATGTTCGAGGAGATGCGGTCGGCGATGAACTCGAGCACGTCCGGGCTCGCGGTGAGGTGCTCGGCGACGGCCTTCTTCCGGAGGATGGCGATCCGGGTCTCCAGGTCGGGCGGCTGGATGTCGGTGAGCAGCCCCCACTCGAACCGGCTCCGCAGCCGCGGCTCCAGCGCCTCCAGCGCTTTCGGCGGCCGGTCGGACGTCAGCACGATCTGCTTCTGCGCGTTGTGGAGGGTGTTGAAGGTGTGGAAGAACTCCTCCTGGGTCTGGATCTTGCTCTCCAGGAACTGGATGTCGTCGATCAGGAGGACGTCGATCTCGCGGTAGGTCCGACGGAAGTCGGCCGTCCGGTTGTCGGAGATCGCGTTGATGAAGTCGTTGGTGAGCTCCTCGGTCGACACGTACCTGATGCGCAGGCCCTCCGAGTACGCCGACACGTAGTGCCCCACGGCGTGCAGGAGGTGCGTCTTGCCCAGCCCGGAGCTGCCGTAGATCATCAGCGGGTTGTAGGCCTTGCCGGGCTGCTCCGCGACGGCCATGGCGGCCGCCTGGGCGAACCGGTTCGACGAGCCGATGACGAAGTTGTCGAAGGTGTACTTGGGGTTGAGCCGGTCACCGCCGGTGGAGCCCACCCGCGGTGGCGTCGCCGCCCCGCCCAGGCCGAGCGTCAGCACGGGGATCGGCAGCTGCTGTGGTTCCTGCGCCGGCTGGTCCAGCTCGTGCTCGAGGTCGGGGTCGATCGTGACGGCGAGGGCGGTGGGGCGTCCGCGCAGCCCGGTGAGCTCCTGCTCGATCCAGGCGCGCAATCGGCTCTCGACGCGGTTGCGGGTGAAATCGTTGCCCACCGCCGCCATCAGGGTGCCCTCCTGGAGGGCCAGTGGGCGCATCAGCCGTAGCCAGCCGAGAGCAGCCGAATCGGCGTTGTGCAGCAGGTGGTTCCAGACGGCGCGCAGATCGGGGTCCAGCATGTCCACCGTGGCACCCCTTTACACACCCGCCATCCACACCGGTATCCACAGGTGTGGAGAAAAGCCGGGGAACTTCGACTCCGCTGCCGCGGCCCCCCGTGTGCACGGAACGGTACTCACCCGCCGGGAGGCTCGCAAACCATTTGGCGGATCTTTGACGTGCTCTCGGCGTGTCGCCTCGACGGGTGGGAGGTCGAGCGTCTGGTTTGCCGCAGCCGTCGCCGAGCGCGTATCGTTGACCGGTCGCTGTCCTGGCGACGCCTGGGTCCACGTTGGGCGCAGTGATCCGTAAGCACACGATCGTCAGATAGTGGGGAGATTGGCGTGAGCAAGCGCACTTTCCAGCCGAGCAACCGGCGTCGCAGCCGCACCCATGGCTTCCGTCTTCGCATGCGCACTCGCGCGGGCCGCGCGATCCTCGCCGCCCGCCGGGCCAAGGGCCGCGTCCGCCTGGCCGGCTGATCACGGACGCCGAGGCGCCCGGTGTTGCCCGTCGAGTCGCGGTTGACGTCCTCGGACGATTTCCGCGCCTGCGTGCGCCGGGGCGTCCGGGTGGGACGAGCGACGCTCGTCGTCCACGCGTTGCGCCGGCCCCACCCGCCGTCGCGCGCGGGGTTCGTGGTGTCGAAGGCCGTCGGGAACGCCGTGACGCGGAACCGGGTCAAGCGCCGGCTCCGGCATCTGGCCCGGGCTTCCCTGTCGGCCACGCCCTATCCCGTGGACATCGTCGTGCGGGCGCTGCCCCCTGCGACGACCGGGGACCTCTCGGGGGACTTCCGGGACGCTTTCGCCGCGGCCGTGGGGAGACTGGCCGCGTGACCGGGTCGCGTGGGTGCGGTGGTGGCCGGCGGTTGGCCGGGAGTGGTGCGTCGTGAAGTACCTCCTCATCGGCCTGCTCAAGGCGTACCGGCTGCTCATCAGCCCGCTGTACGGCCAGGTCTGCAAGTTCTACCCAAGCTGCTCGGCCTACTCCTTGCAGGCGGTGCAGACCCACGGGGCCTGGAGAGGCTCCGTCCTGACGGTGAAGCGCCTGGCTCGCTGTCACCCCTGGTCGGCCGGGGGTTACGACCCGGTGCCGGGCACGGACCACGTGCACGACGCCGAGACCCGCGCCGACTCCGCTCACGACCGAGGTGCCCCGTGACCCTGACCCCCCTGCTCGTCCCCCTGGATCTCGGGGCTGACTTCCTGAACGCCCTGAACGTCATCATGCAGCCCATCTACTGGGCCATCTCGGGCGTCCTGGTGGGCTTCCACTCCCTGTTCTCCCAGTTCCTCGATCCGGCCGGCGGCCTGACCTGGGTGCTCTCGATCGTCAGCCTGACCGTGGTGGTCCGCACGCTGCTGATCCCGCTGTTCGTGCGGCAGATCAACAGCTCGCGCAAGATGCAACTCCTCGGCCCCAAGATGAAGGCCCTGCAGGAGAAGTACGGCACCGACCGGGAGCGGCTCGGCCAGGAGCAGATGAAGCTCTACAAGGACGAGGGCGTCAATCCCTTCGCCTCCTGCATGCCGCTGCTGTTGCAGATGCCGATCTTCATCGGCCTGTTCAACGTGCTCAACGGCGTCTCGAACGGCGTCGCGGTCGGCTACTTCTTCGAGCGGGAGCCCGAGTTGGTCGACTCGCTGCGCCAGGCCACCATCTTCGGTGGGGCGTCGCTGGCCGGCCTGTTCGCCCCCGGCGGCGACATCGGCCGCGCCTTCACCCAGTGGGGGGCGACGCAGACGGTGGCGGCGCTGCTCATCGTCGGCATGACGGTGACGCTGTTCATCACGCAGCTGCAGATGATGCGCAAGAACATGCCGCCGGAGGCCCTCACCGGTCAGATGGCGCAGCAGCAGAAGATCATGCTCTACACCTTCCCGCTGATGTACCTGTTCTTCGGCATCAGCGTGCCGATCGGCGTCATGATTTACTGGTTCGCCTCGAACCTGTGGACGCTCGGGCAGCAGTGGATCCTGATCCACAACTCCCCTTCCCCCAACACCCCCGCCTACCTCGACTGGGAGGAGCGCTTGCGCGCGAAGGGCAAGGACCCGGAGGAGGTGCTGCGCAAGCGGCTCGGCATGGACCGCAAGCCGAAGGCCACCGTGGCCGACGATCCGACGAAGGTCGCCCGGCAGAACACCACCCGGCCGGCGAAGGCGACGCCCGCCGCGGAACCGGCCAAGACGGAGTCCCCGGACCCCACGACCCCGCCGGCGCCGGCACCGGCGTCCGGGGAACGACAGACCATCGCGCGCCAGCAACCCAGCCGGCAGTCGCGCGCCAAGCGCAAGAAGTCCTGACCTCGCCGTCCCGGCGGGACGCATGAACGGAGTGACATGAGCGACGAGCAGACGATGCCGGAGGGCGTCGAGGAGGAGACCCTGGGGGTGCCGGTGGAGGCCGGATCTCCCGAGTCCCCCGAGTCGGTGGACTCCCCGGAGGACGCCGACGAGGCCGACGAGGGCGACGAGGGCGACGAGGGCGAAGCGTCGGCCGCCCCCACGCGCAGCAAGCGCGAGGAGGCGCTCACCAACGAGGGCGAGATCGCGGCGGACTACATCGAGGGGCTGCTGGACATCGCCGACCTCGACGGCGACATCGACACCTACAACGAGGGCGGCCGCGCCCACGTCTCGATCATCACCGACTCCGAGGTGCTGGTCGGGAAGAACGGCGAAGTGCTGGAGGCGCTGCAGGAGCTGGCGCGCCTGGCCGTCATGACCGAGACGGGCCACCGCAGCCGACTGATGCTCGACATCGCCGGGCACCGGGAGAAGCGGCGGGTCGAGCTCCAGGACCTGGCGGCGGACGCCATCGGCGAGGTCAAGGAAACCGGTGAGCCGGTGCGGCTGGCGCCGATGAACCCCTTCGAGCGCAAGATCGTGCACGACGCGATCGCGGCGGCGGGGCTCGTCAGCGAATCCGAGGGCGAAGAGCCCAACCGGCGCGTCGTCGTGATGCCCAAGGCCTGAGGTGGCCGAGGCCCCACCCGCGCCGCCGTTCGCGGCGGACGCCTTCGGCGCGGCCCTCCCCCTCGCCGAGCGCTACGCCGCGATCCTGGTGTCGCGCGGCGTCGAGTGGGGGCTGCTCGGACCGCGTGAAGCGGAGCGGGTGTGGGGGCGGCACGTGCTCAACAGCCTCGCCGTGGCCGACGACGTGCCCGCCGGGGCGAGCGTGGTCGATGTCGGCAGCGGGGCGGGCCTGCCCGGCATCCCGTTGGCGCTGGCGCGGCCCGATCTGCGGGTCACGCTCCTCGAGCCGTTGGAGCGCCGGGCGGCCTTCCTCCAGTCAGCTGTGGCCGAGTTGGGGCTGGAGAACCGCGTGCGCGTCGTCCGCGGCCGGGCGGAGAACCACCTCGAGCACTACGACGCGGTGGTGTGCCGGGCCGTGGCCCCACTGAGCAGGCTACTCGGGTGGACGTCGCCGCTGTTCCTGCCGGGCGGCCGCCTGGTGGCGCTCAAGGGCGCGTCCGCCGCGGCCGACCTGAAGCGGGCCGCGGCCGACCTGCGCCGCCTGCAGGCGCGCGGCCGCGTCCGGGAGATTCGCCTTCCCCCGGACGCCGAGCCGACGTACGTCGTGGTGGTCACCCCTGCACGGTGAGCGTGACCGGCGTCAGGCGCGGGCCAGCGCGAGGCGGGGCCGGCGCGACGCGACCGCCGAGACCGCGACGATGAGAGCCGCCACCAGGGCCGCGACGCCGACCAGGGTCGACTCGGGCTCGGTGGTGAGCCGGGCGACCGCGATCCAAGTGAGCCCCCAGGCCAGCGCGGCCGCGACCGCGAGCCGCCCGCCCAGGGCCCGCGCGAGCAGGATGCCGACGCCCGCGGCGACGGCCAGGATCGCGACGGCCAGCGCCTGGTCGGCCACCGGGCCGAGCGTCCAACCGGAGGCCACCGCGGCCGCCGTGACGTTCGCGGCGGTGGCGATCGACACCCAGCCGAGGTAGGCGCCGAAGGTGCCGTCCAGGATCACCCGGTCGGCAAGGTCGGCGGCGGGCAGGGCGGTGAGGCGGCGCACCAGGGTCACCAGCGTCACCAGCAGGGCCACGATCACGCCCACGCTCAGCCAGATCAGCCCGTACTGGGTGACGAGCAACCAGCCGGCGTTGAGCAGCATCGAGACGCCGGCCAGCCAACCGGTGGCGCGGGCGCGCTCCGAGGTCTTGTTCGCCGGCAGCCACTGCCACACGGTGTAGGCGAACAGGCCCAGGTAGATCGCCGACCAGATCGAGAAGGCCGGTGCGCCGGGGGCGAGCAGGGTGGCGTCGGCGGCCAGGCTGCCGCCCGAGGACTCCTCGACCCGGCGGCCGAGAACGCCGGTGCCGAGCAGGGTGCCGTAGATGCAGAGGGCCTCCGAGGCGGTGACCCAGAGTTGCCGTTGCCGATCGCGGTCCATCGGTCGCTCCTTCGTCGTGGGGAAGAGAACTTCTCGACGACTACGTTACGCCCCGGCCCGCATTTTGTCCAATGTTTGTCCAAGGTGGGTGTCGGGGGGGAGCCCCGAGCGGAGCTCCGTGGCGACCTCGCTCGCCGCCCGGGCCACCCCGGCCGGGAGCAGCCCGGCCCCGCGCAGGCGTCCCGCCAGCCCGCCGCCGACCCAGACGGCGACCGGGGGCGTCAGGGCCCGCAGCCGGTCCACCAACTCCTGGACGGGACGCACCCGGGCGCCCAGCGGGGCTCCGATCACGGCCGCTCGCGGACGGAGGGTCTCGGCCGCGGTCAGCCAGGCCGACACCGGCACGTTCGCCCCCAGGTAGACCACGCTGACGCCCGCCCGCCGCAGGCAGGCCGCGAAGGCCAGCAGGCCCAGTTCGTGGTTGGCGCCCTCGGCGAGCCCCACCAGCACCGGTGCCGTGCCCGGCTCGGGGGCCTCGTGGAAGATCCGGCCGAGCAGGCGGATCACCCCCGCGGTCACGAAGTGCTCGTGGGCCACGCTGATCTCCCCCGCCGCCCAGGCCTGCCCGAGCCGGGCAAGCTCCGGCAACAACCACGCGTCGACGACCTGCTCGAAGGGGGCTCGCTCCAACACCTCGGCCAGGAGGGCGTCGAGCCGCGCGGGGTCGAGGCTCAGGGCCGTCGCGACGAGGTCCAGGTCGGCGAGTGATCGAGCCTCGGTGGCGGAGGCGGCGGCCGTACCGAGCGGCGGCAGGCTCTTGGCGGCGACCGAGGCGGGCACCCCCTCCGCCACCAGGGCGGCCATCAGGCGGAGCCGCGCGACCTGGTCGTCGTCGTAGAGCCGGTAGCCGCCCGGTGAGCGCGTCGGAGTGACCACCTGGTAGCGGCGCTCCCACACGCGCAGGGTCGTCTCCAGGACGCCCGTCAGCGCGGCCACCTGTTTGACGGTGTAGCGTCCCTGATCGCCGGCTTGCACGCGGTCAGCCTAGCAAACATTCGACAAAGTTTGGACGTTTTTCGGTGCCGAATGATTCCGGATCAGTCGGCGAACACGGACGCGTACTCGGTCTCGGCCAGTCCGGCGAGCCGGTCCTCGGCGGCCGCCACGTCGATGCGCTGCGCCTCGGCGCGGACGATCCGCTCCAGCAGCCGGGTCTCCCCGGCGGTGGCGATGCCCGTCACCTCGGGGTGACCGTCGAGCACCCACGACACGGCCGCGGTGATCGCGTCCTGCTCGTCGAACGGCTCGTACCAGGTCGCATAGCGTCGCTCCCCCTCGGGCCACGGCCGCCGGGCGATCGCCTTGATCGTCATCAGGCCGCGGTCGCCGGCCCGGACCTCGGCGGCGAGCGCGCGGAAGGCGTCCGCGAAGCCCTCGACGCGCCAGAGCCGCTCGTTCAGCGGCGTGAGCACCGTGTCGAAGTCGAAGCGGCGCAGCCCCTCGAGGTGGATCCGCGGGGCGTCATGGGTGTGGCCGGTGATCCCCAGGCCGGCCGTGAGGCCCTCCTCGCGCGCCCGGATCGCGGCCCGCAGGGCCCCGTCGGGCGCGGTGACCCGGTCGAGGATCTCCCAGGAACTGACGTTGTGCAGCTGCAGCAGGTCGAGGCGATCGGTGCGCAGGCGCTCCAGCGACCGGTTGATCGACGCCCACGCGGCCTCGTAGTCGCGCTCCTCCACCTTGGTGGCGAGGAAGACCCGGTCCCGCCAGGACGGCAGCGTCGCGCCCAGGCGCTCCTCGGAGTCGCCGTAGGAGGCCGCCGTGTCGATGTGGTTGATACCGGACGCCAGAGCGAACTCGATCGACGCGTCCGCCACGTCCTGCGTCACCGCCCCCAGCGACGCCGCGCCGTAGATGAGAACCGAGGATGCGTGGCCGAGCCGACCCAGGCGCCTGTACTCCATGACCGGATCGTAGGGCCACCGCGTCCAGCCGCCGTACAGTCGGGTCATGAGGATCGCCCTCGTGCGACCGAGCATGTCGGGCGTCCGCGCCGGGGACGCCATGCAGCCGCTGGTGTTCGCGCTCCTGGCGGCCCTCACCCCCTCCGGGGTCGCCCTCACCTTCCACGACGAACTCGTCGAGCCGCTGCCCGAGGTGCCGGACGCCGACGCGGTCGCCCTCACCGTAGAGACGTTCGCAGCCCGCCGCGCCTACCAGTTGGCCGACCGGTGGCGCGCGCGCGGCGTCCCGGTGATCATGGGTGGCTTCCACCCCAGCATGTGCCCCGACGAGGCCGCCGAACACGCGGACGCCGTCGTCGTCGGCGAGGCCGAGGACACCTGGCCGCGCCTGCTCGCCGACCTGGCCGCCGGGCGGCTCGCGTCCCGCTACGACTCGACCTGCGCCGACGGGCTCGGCGGCGTCCGGTTCGACACGTCGGTCTTCGCCGGCAAGCGCTACGCGCCGCTGGGGCTGGTGCAGTTCGGGCGTGGTTGCCGGTTCGCGTGCGACTTCTGCTCGATCCACGCGTTCTTCGGCGCGCGCATCCGGACGCGGCCCGTCGCCGAGGTCGTCGCCGAGATCGCGCGTCGCCCCGAGCGGATGCTGTTCTTCGTCGACGACAACCTGTACGCCGACCCGGCCGCGGCGCGGGAGTTGCTCGAGGAGCTCGTGCCGCTGCGGCGGCGGTTCGCCTGCCAGCTCTCGATGGACGTCGCGGGAGACCCCGCGCTGCTCCGCCTGCTGCACCGGGCCGGCTGTCGGGTGGTTGTGGTGGGGTTCGAGTCGACGTCGCCGGCCACGCTGCGGGCCATCGGCAAGGGGGCCAACCTGCACGCGGACTACGAGCGGGTGATCCGGGCCTTCCACGCCGCGCGCATCATGATCTACGGAACCTTCGTCGTCGGGTACGACGCCGACTCCGCGCGCACCCCGGCGGACGCCGCCGACTTCGCCATCCGGCACCGGTTCGCGGTCGCCAATTTCAACCCGCTGATGCCCATGCCGGGCACCCGGCTGTACGACCGGCTCAAGGGGCAGGGCCGGCTGATCCACGACCGGTGGTGGATCGACCCCGCCTACCGCTACGGCGACGCGATGCTGGTGCCGACGGGCATGACGCCCGCCGAGCTCACCGACGGCTGCCGGGCCGCGCGGTTCGCGTTCAACACCCCCGCCTGCATCGCGCGCCGGCTGGCGCACCCGGCGGCCAACGCCCACTCCCCGGCGAACGCCGCGCTGTTCCTCGCCGCCAACCTCGTGTCGCGCCGGGAGATCCGCGCGAAGCAGGGCCGGCGACTGGGGGCGTCCGGATGAGGGTCACCCTGATCAAGCCGAACCTGGGCCGCCTGATCGGACGCCGCGGTCCCGTGCGGTACGTCGACTCCGGGCGGATGGAGCCGCTGCAACTCGGGGTGCTGGCCGGGCTCACCCCGCCGGGGGTGGACGTCCGCCTCGTCGACGACCGGATGGAGGACGTCCCGTTCGACGCCCCGACCGACCTCGCCGCGCTCACCGTCGAAACCTTCACCGCGCGGCGCGCCTACGAGATCGCCGCGGAGTACCGCAGCCGCGGCGTCCCGGTCGTGCTGGGCGGGATGCACCCGACGCTGGATCCCGACGAGGCCGCCGGCCACGCCGACGCCCTCGTCACCGGAGACGCCGAGTCGGTCTGGGGGGAGGTGCTGGCGGACGCCGCGGGCGGCCGGCTGCGGCCCCGCTACGACGGCGGGACGGCGGGAGTGCCGCAGGACGGCGTCCGGCCCCGACGGGACCTGTTCGCCGGCAAGGGGTACTTGCCGATCACGCTGACGCAGTTCTCGCGGGGCTGCCCGTACCGGTGCCACTACTGCGCGACGAGTTGCTTTTTCCACGCCACCCACCGACACCGGCCGGTCGACCAGGTCGTCGACGAGCTGCGCGCGCAGCGGCGTCGCTCGGTGTTCTTCGTCGACGACAACATCACCGCCGACCGCGAGGCCGCCAAGGAGCTGTTCGCCGCGCTGATCCCGCTGCGGCTGCGCTGGGTGTCGCAGGCGTCGATCGACATGCTCGCCGACCGCGAGCTCATGGACCTGATGGTGCGCTCGGGCTGTCAGGGGCACGTGATCGGCTTCGAGTCGCTGTCGGACGCCAGCCTGCGCGGCATGCGCAAAGGCCAGAACCGGGCGGCGGCCGCGGACGGGTACGCGGGCGCCGTCGAACGGCTGCGCGGCTACGGGCTGCAGACGTGGGCGGCGTTCACCGTGGGCCACGACGGAGACACCCTGGCGTCGATCCGGGCGACCGCCGACTTCGCCCTCGCGAGCAAGTTCGCATTCGCGGCCTTCAACCTCCTGATGCCCTACCCCGGGACGCCGCTGTACGCCGAACTCGCCGCCGAGGGCCGCCTGCTCTACGACGGGCGTTGGTGGTTGCACCCCGACTACCGGTTCAACCACGCGGCCTTCGTGCCGGCCCGGATGAGCCCCGGCGAGCTGACCGCGGCGTCCTTCGAGTGCCGGCGGCGGTTCAACGCGCCGTCCTCGATCGTCTGGCGGCTCCTGGAGCCGCGGACCAACCTGCGCTCGCCGGGGGCGATGCTGCAGTACCTCGCCTACAACCCGCTCTTCCGCCGCGAGGTCTACAAGAAGCAGGACCTGGCGCTGGGGTACCGCGCGTAGGCCCCGGGGCTGGGGCGCGGTGTTCATTCTCCGGGGGCGATCGGCTCGGTGGAACGATCGAATGCCGTCGCAGAGGCCGACAGACCCCGGGAAGTGAACACACCCGGCCGATCAGTCCGTTGCTGAGCGATCGGCGTCGATTGGTCGCGGCCGGGGGCCCGTTCGTGGGAGATTCTGTCCGGGAACGTGCGGGACCGGCCCGCACCGCCGGAGGGGTCACAGGTGTTCGAGCGCATCGCGATTGTCAACCGGGGCGAAGCCGCCATGCGGCTCATCCATGCCGTCCGCGACCTGAACGCGGCCGGCGGGAAACAGATCACCACCATCGCGCTCTACACGGACGCCGAGCGCTCGGCCATGTTCGCTCGCGAGGCCGACGAGGCCTATCCGCTCGGGCCGGCGTCCGAACGCCCCTACCTGAACCACAGCCTGCTCGCGCGCGTGCTGCGGGAGTGCCGAGCGGACGCCGTCTGGGTCGGCTGGGGGTTCGTCGCCGAGGACGCTTCGTTCGCCGATCTCATGCAGTCGCTGGGGATCACCTTCATCGGCCCCTCGGGCGACGCGATGCGGAAGCTGGGCGACAAGATCGGCTCGAAGCTCATCGCCGAGGAGGTCGGCGTCCCGGTGGCCCCGTGGTCCCGCGGCGGCGTCGACTCGCTCGAGGACGCCTTGGCGGCGGCCGAGCGGATCGGATACCCGCTCATGCTCAAGGCCACCGCGGGGGGCGGGGGGCGGGGCATCCGCAAGGTCGAGACCGCCGCCGACCTCACGGACGCCTACCAGCGGACCCGCGACGAGGCCGAGCGGGCGTTCGGCTCGGGCGTCGTGTTCCTGGAGAAGCTGGTCACCGGTGCCCGCCACATCGAGGTGCAGATCATCGCCGACGGCCAGGGGACCGCCTGGGCGATCGGAGTCCGCGACTGCTCGGTGCAGCGGCGCAACCAGAAGATCATCGAGGAATCGGCATCCCCGCTGCTGACCGAGGAGGAGACCGTCGCCCTCCGGGCCTCCGCGGAGCGGCTCGCCCTCGCGGTCGGGTACGCGGGCGCCGGCACCGTCGAGTTCCTGTACCAGCCCGAGGACCGCAGCTTCGCCTTCCTGGAGGTCAACACCCGCCTGCAGGTCGAACACCCGATCACCGAGGCGACGACCGCGTTCGACCTGGTCAAGGCGCAGCTCCACGTGGCCGCCGGAGGACGCCTGACCGAGCGGCCGACCGAGTCCGGCCACGCCGTCGAGGCCCGGCTCAACGCCGAGGACCCCGACCGCGACTTCGCGCCGGCCCCCGGCCGCATCGCCCGCTTGGACCTGCCCGGCGGGCCGGGCATCCGGGTCGACACCGGGGTCGCCGAGGGCGACACGATCCCGGCCGACTTCGACTCGATGATCGCGAAGATCATCGCCTTCGGGAGCACCCGCGACGAGGCCCTCGGCCGGCTGCGCCGCGCGCTGCGTGAGACGACCGTGGTCATCGAAGGCGGCGCCACCAACAAGAGCTTCATCCTCGAGCTGCTCGACCGGCCCGAGGTGGCCGGCGCCGAGGGCGTCCGGTGGGCCGATACCGGCTGGATCGACCGCACCCGGGCCGAGGGCGGGCTCGTCGCCGACCGGCACTCGGGCATCGCGCTCGTCGCCGCCGCGATCGCGGCGTACGACGAGGAGGAGTCCGTCGATGTCGCGCGGCTGCTGGAGACCGCCCACGGCGGACGTCCGCAGCTGCAGCCGGCGCAGGGACGCACGGTCGACCTCAAGCTGCGCGGCGCGGTGCACACCGTCACGGCCTGGCGGACGGGCCCGGACCGCTACCGGGTCACCCTCGGCGAGCGCTCGGTCGACGCGACGGTTCGGCGGCTCGACGACATCCACGCCCGCCTGACCGCCGGCGGGCGGACCTACCGGCTCGTCAGCGCGACCCACGGTCCCGTCCACCTGGTCGAGGTGGACGGCGTGGCCCATCGGGTGAGCCGTGACGAGGGAGGCGTGCTGCGCTCGCCGGCGCCCGCGCTGGTCGTCGCGACGCCCGTCGGGGTGGGCGACCTCGTCGAGGCCGGGGCGCCCGTCATCGTGCTCGAGTCCATGAAGATGGAGACCGTCGTCAACGCTCCCTTCGCCGCGCGGGTGAAGGAGGTGCACGTGATGACCGGCAGCCAGGTCGAGACCATGGCGCCCCTCGTCCGGCTCGAGCCGCTCGGTGACGTCGAGGCGGACGCCGCCGCGTCCGGCACCTCCCCCGCTGTCGAACTGCCGGTCCCGGACGCGGAGACCGACCCCGTCGCGGGGCTGGCCGAGTTGCGCGACCGCTTGTCCGCGCAGCTGCTCGGGTACGACGTCGACCCGGCGGAGGGGGTCCTCGCCCGGTATGGCGGGGCCCGCGACGCCGCCCGGTCCGCCGGCGCCGACGTGCTCACCGGCGAGATCGCGCTGCTGACCCTCTTCGCGGACCTGGCCGAACTCAGCCGCAACCGGCCCTTCGGTGAGCAGGTGAGCACCGAGCTCCGGATCCACTCCGACCGGGAGCACTTCCACCGCTACCTGACCTGCCTCGATGTCGAGCGGGCGGGGCTCCCCCACGCGTTCACCGAGCGGCTGACCCGCGCGCTGGCCCACTACGGCGTGGACGGACTCGACCGGACGCCTGCGCTGGAGCAGGCGCTCGCCCGGATCTTCGTCGCCCAGCAGCGCGTCGCCGTGGATGTCCAGGTGGTCCTGGCGATCCTCGACCGCTGGATCGCCGAGCCGGCTCCCGACGGGGAGCGCGCGGCGACCGCCCGCGCCCAGCTCGAGCGGCTGGTGCGGGCCACCCAGCGCCGCTTCGGCGCGGTGGCGGACCTCGCCCGTTCGGTGCGGTTCCGCTGGTTCGACCAGCCGCTGGTGGACGCCGCCCGCGCGGCGGTGCTCGCGGGCGTCGAGGCCGAGGTGGAAGCGCTGGCGGCCCGACCGGACGCCCCCGACCACGCCGAACGCGTCGCCGCCCTCGCGGACATCCCGGAGCAGACGGCCGGGTTCCTGGCGCGACGGTTGGCGTCCGGTGTTTCCGCCGTGGAGCCGATGCTTGAGGTGCTCACCCGCCGGCACTACACCGACTACGACCTGGACGAGGTGCGTCCCTCCGCGTCCGGCGGGCGCGCGGTGCTGACCGCCCGCTATCGGCTCGAGGGGCGTCCGACCTGGCTCGTCTCGACGATCGGGGAGTCCGGGGAACTGGCCCCGGGCGGCCCGGTGGCGACCCTGGTGTCGGCGGAGCTGGCCCGCCGCCGGCCCGCCGACGACGCGATCGTCGAGCTCTACGCCCTCTGGCCCGCCGGCACCACGCTCGCGGACGCCGCGGCCGACCTCGGCCCGCAGCTCTCGGGCTGGGACTGGGGTCGGGGCGTCCGACGCATCGTGGTGGGCGTCTGCACCCCCGACGGGGCGGTCGAGTACCTCACCTTCCGGCCGACGCCCGAGGGCGCGATGGCCGAGGACCTCCGCATTCGGGGCGTCCACCCCATGGTGTTCCGCCGCCTGGACCTGTGGCGCCTGCGCGAGTTCGACATCACCCGCCTGCCCGCCCCCGAGGAGGTGCTGCTGTTCGACTGCGTCGCCCGCTCCAATCCCGCCGACCGGCGCCTGGTGGCCATGGCCCAGGTTCGCCAACTCGCCGCGGTGCGGGACGAGAGCGGGCGGTTCCTCGGCCTGCCGCATGCGGAGCGCGCCGTCGAGAACTGCCTGGAGGCGATCAGGCGGACGCGCACGTCGCTCGGCTCCGCCGGCAACAAGCTGGACATGAACCACGTCTGGATCCACGTCTGGCCCCCGGTCGACCTCGACCTGGCCGACGTCGGCACGTTGCAGGCCAAGATCACCCCGCTGACCGACGGCACCGGCATCGAGGAGGTCGTCGCGCACGGCCGCTTCGTCCGCCCGGACGCCGCGACCCTCGTGCCGCTGGCGCTCCGGTTCCATGCGCGGCCCGGCTCCGGAGTCACCTTCTCGGCCGGCCCGCCGCCGACGGAGCCGCTTCGGCCGCTCGACGACTACGCGGCCAAGGTGCTTCGGGCCCGGCGCCGCGGGCTGGTCTACCCCTACGAGCTGGCCGACACGCTGGCGGGCGAGGGGGGTTCGCTGGTCGAACTGGACCTCGACCCGTCGGTCGCCGCCGGTGAGCCGGACCGTCTCGTCGAGGTGCACCGTCCCTACGGGCAGAACCGGGCGGGCATCATCTGCGCCCGCGTGACCACCCCGACGGCCGTGTACCCCGAGGGCGTGACCCGCATCCTGCTGTGCGGCGACCCGACCAAGGGGCTCGGGGCCGTGGCGGAGCCCGAGTGCCGCCGGATCATCGCGGCCCTCGACCTGGCCGAGGCCGAGGGCGTCCCCGTCGAGTGGTACACCCTCTCGTCGGGCGCCCGGATCTCGATGGATTCCGGCACCGAGAACATGGACTGGGTGGGCGCGGCGTTGCGGCGCATCGTCGAGTACACGCACGCGGGCGGGGTCATCAACGTGGTGGTGGCCGGCATCAACGTCGGCGCCCAGCCGTACTGGAACGCCGAGGCGACCATGCTCATGCACACCAAGGGGATCCTCGTCATGACCCCCGACTCGGCCATGGTGCTGACCGGCAAGCAGTCGCTCGACTTCTCCGGGGGCGTGTCGGCCGAGGACAACTTCGGCATCGGCGGCTACGACCGGGTGATGGGCCCCAACGGCCAGGCGCAGTACTGGGCGCCGGACCTCGGGTCGGCGTTCGGCATCCTGCTCGGCCACTACGACCGAACCTACGTGGCGCCCGGCGAGCCGGGCCCGCGGCGGGCGGCGACGTCGGATCCGATCGACCGGGACGTGTCCGATTACCCCCACCCGTACGGCACGGACTTCGCGACGGTGGGCGAGATCTTCAGCGCCGAGCACAACCCGGACCGCAAGAAGCCCTTCGACATCCGCACCGTGATCGCGGCCGTGTGCGACGCCGACGCCCCGCGGGTCGAGCGGTGGGCGGGCATGGCGGAGGCCGACACGGCCGTGGTCGTGGACGCCCGCATCGGTGGGTACAGCGTGAGCGTGCTGGGCATCGAATCGAAGCCGACGCCGCGCCCCGGCTTCCCGCCCACGGACGGCCCGGACACGTTCACCGGCGGCACCCTGTTCCCCCGGTCGAGCAAGAAGGCGGCACGGGCGATCAACGCGGCGTCCGGCAACCGGCCGTTGGTGGTGCTGGCGAACCTGTCGGGCTTCGACGGGTCGCCCGAGTCGATGCGGAACCTGCAGCTGGAGTACGGCGCCGAGATCGGGCGAGCGATCGTCTCGTTCCGCGGCCCGATCGTGTTCGTGGTCATCTCGCGCTACCACGGCGGCGCCTTCGTGGTGTTCAGCAAGCGACTGAACGAGAACATGACCGTGCTCGCGCTGGAGGGCTCGTTCGCCTCGGTGATCGGGGGCGCTCCGGCGGCCGCGGTGGTGTTCGCCGGCGACGTGAACCGGCGGGTGGCCGCCGACCCGCGGGTGGCGTCCCTGGAGGCCAGGCTGCGCGAGGCCTCTTCGGCGGAACGAGCCGACCTGCTGCTGGAGCTGGCCGATGCCCGCGCCGCGGTCCGCGCCGAGAAGATCAGCGAGGTGGCCGCCGAGTTCGATGCCGTTCACGACATTCACCGAGCGGTGCGGGTCGGGTCGGTGGACCGGGTCATCACCACCCGCGAGCTGCGGCCCGCGATCGTCGGCGTCATCGAGGGGTACCTGGCGAAGCGGACGTAGACCTACCGTTGCTCCATGGCCCTGCACTGGGACGTCGTGGCCGCCGCGGACCTGACGACGGCCGACATCGACGCGATGTTCGCGCTGATGGACCTGGTCTACGACGGGATGCGCCGCGAGGCGTTCGAGGCCGACCTGGCCGGGAAGGATGAGGCGATCGTCCTGCGCACGGACGCCGGCCGGCTGGTGGGGTTCAGCACCCAGCGCGCGCTGAGCGTCCGCGTCGGGGAGGCCAGGGCGGCCGGGGTGTTCTCGGGCGACACGGTCATTCACCCCGAGCACTGGGGCAGCCCGGCGCTGCTGCAGGCCTTCGCCCGGCGCTACATCGTCGAGCGCGAGGAGCCGTTCTGGTGGTTCCTGGTCAGCAAGGGGCACCGCACCTACCGGTTCCTGAGCACCTTCTTCACGACCTTCTGGCCGGACCGCCGCTCCCCCACCCCGCCCGCGGCCCGGGCCGTCATGGACGCCTACGCGACCGCCCTCTTTCCCGACGACTACGACGCCGAGCGCGGCGTCCTGGCCTATCGGACGCCCAAGGACCGGCTGCGCCCCGGGATCGCCGGGGTCGGCGCACGCGACCTGACCAACCCTGACGTCGCCTTCTTCGTCGCGCGCAATCCCGGCCACGCGCTCGGCCACGACCTGGTCTGCCTGTGCGACCTGGCACCGGCCAACCTCAAGCCGCGGATGCGCCCGATCCTGCTGGGCCAGCCGTGCGCCTGACCACCGCGGCCGCGAACGCGGCCATCGCGACGGCCTGCGCGCCGGCCCACGCGCGGCTGCTCGCGCTGGCGGGTGGGGACGGCCTGCGCCGGGCGCAGGCCAGGCTGCTCGGGCGGATGCTCGCGCGCAACGCCGGCAGCGAGTTCGGCCGGCGGCACGCCTTCGGACGCCTCCGCGGGGTGAGCGACTACGCCCGGGCCGTCCCGCTGTCGACGTGGGACGACTACGCGGACGCCGTCGCGCGGATCGCGGCGGGGACGCCCGGCGTGCTGACCGCCGAGCCGGTGCGCCTGCTGGAACCCTCGTCGGGCTCGACCGCCGCCACCAAGCTGGTGCCGTACCCGGCCGGCCTCCGCGCCGACTTCGGCCGCGGCCTCCGACCGTGGCTGCACGACCTGGACCGGTCGTTCCCGGGGGTCCGGACGGGGCGCGCCTACTGGTCGGTCACCCCGGCGGTGTCGCGGCCGGCGGCCGCCGGGGGCGTCCGGGTCGGGTTCGACGAGGACGCCGACTACTTCGGCCCGTTGACGAAGCACCTGATGGGGGCCGTGTTCGCCGTGGGTGGGGACGTCGCCCGGGTGGCGACGATGGACGAGTTCCGGGCCCGGACGCTGACCGCGCTGCTGGCCGCGGACGACCTGGCGCTGGTCTCGGTGTGGAACCCGACGTTCTTCACGCTGCTGCTCGACTGGGCGGCCGACCACGCGACGGGGCTGACCGCCGGGCTGCCGGCCCGGCGTCGGTCGGTCCTCGCCGGAGCCGTGCGCGCCGGCGACTGGGCGGCCGTGTGGCCCCGGTTGACGGTCGTGTCGTGCTGGGCCGACGCGCAGGCCGCGCCGGCGGCGTCCGAGTTGGCGGGGAGGCTGCCCCAGGCGCTGCTGCAGCCCAAGGGGCTGCTGGCCACCGAGTGCATCGTCTCGGTGCCGATCGAGCGCGCCGGCGGGGCGGTGCTCGCCGCCCGCTCGCACTTCTTCGAGTTCGTGGGCGAGGGTGGCGGCGACCCGGTCCTCGCCCACGAGCTCGAGGCCGGCCGTCGCTACGCCGTCGTGGTGACCACGTCGGGCGGGCTGTACCGCTACCGGCTCGGCGACCTGGTCGAGGTCACCGGCCACTTCGGCGCGCTGCCGGTGCTGCGGTTCGTGGGCCGGGCCGACCGGGTCAGCGATCTCGTGGGCGAGAAGCTGGCGGAGGCGTTCGTGGCATCGGCGCTGGCCGCGGCGGGGGCGTCCGGGTTCGCGGTGCTGACCCCCGACGGACGCCGCGGGTACGTCCTGGTCACCGACGCTCCCTCCCCCGGGCTCGCCGAGCGCCTGGACGCCGCCCTGCGGCAGAACTTCCACTACGACTACGCCCGACGCCTCGGCCAACTGGACGCCGTGCGGGTGGCCGACGCCGGTCCCGACGCCGCCGAGCGCTACCTGGACGCCTGCGTGCGGCGGGGCCAGCGCCTGGGCGACGTGAAGGTGCCGGCGCTGGCGCTGGGCCGGGAGGCGGGGTCGCTGGTGGGCGGCGGGTAGACCCCCGACGGGACGCCTCGGGTTGACGTCGCCTCCTCGGGCTGCTGCCCGAGCGGCCGTCGCCGGGGCGAGGCGTCCGGTGGCTGGCCCGAGGCGTAGGCTCGACCCAACCCGATGGAGGGAGCCGCCGTGAAGATCGCGTTCCTCGCCCCCGCCGGCGCCATGCACCGGCACCACGGCAGCTTCGGAATCGGCATCCACTACGCGCCGCTGACGCTCACCACCCTGGCCGCGCTCGTGCCGCCCGAGTTGAACGCCGAGGTGGTCGTCCACGACGAGACCGCGCACGCGATCCCCCTCGACCTCGACGCCGACCTGATCTGCATCACCGCCATCACCGGCACCTCGTCGCGCGCCTACGCGTTCGCCGACTACTTCCGCGCGCTGGGCCGCACCGTCGTGCTGGGCGGCGTCCACCCCACGATGCTGCCCGATGAGGCCGCCGCCCACGCGGACGCCGTCGTCACCGGCTTCGCGGAGCAGACGTTCCCGCAACTGCTGCGCGACTACGCCGCCGGCGCCCTCCAGCCGCGCTACCGCCAGAACGCCGACTACACCATCGCGGGCAAGCCCTGGCCGCGCCGCGACCTGCTCGACAAGCGCCGCTACATCACCATGAACACCGTCGAGGTGGTGCGCGGCTGCGCGCTCGGCTGCACGTTCTGCGCTTACCCGACGGCGTTCGGGTCGACGGTGCACCCCCGGCCGGTCGCCGAGGCCATCGCCGAGATCGAGGCCCTCCCGGGGCGCTACGTGGTGATCCCCGACATCAACCTGCTCACCGGCCACGCCTGGACCACCGAGTTCTTCACGGCGCTCGCCACGCTGAACAAGAGGTGGTTCGGCCTGGTCACCTCGGCGATCGGGTCGGACGACGCGCTGATCCGGCTGTTCGAGCGGTCGGGCTGCGAGGGGCTGCTGATCGGGTTCGAGTCGATCAACGCCGAATCCCAGAAGTTCTTCCACAAGCGGGTCAACAAGGTCGGCGGCTACCCGACGTTGATGCGCAAGCTCCACGACGCCGGCATCGTGGTGCAAGGGTGCTTCGCGTTCGGCGGCGACGACGAGGACGCCACGGTCTTCGAGCGCACCGTCGAGATGGTCGCGCAGACCCAGATCGACCTGCCGCGGTACTCGATCCTGACCCCGTTCCCCAACACCCCCTACTACCGGCAACTGGAGGCCGAGGGCCGCATCTTCGAGCGGGACTGGGCGATGTACGACGTCGAGCACGTGGTGTTCAAGCCCAAGAGGATGACCGAGGAGCAGCTCTACGACGGCATCACCTGGGCCTGGGACCAGACCTACACCCTGCCCGCGATCGCGAAGCGGCTCGCCCCCTACAACCGGGCGCTGCTGCCGTCCCTGGTGACCAACCTGTTCGGCTACCGCGGCTACGCCAAGAAGTTCGCCCAGTTCCCCCGGTCGCGGATGGTCGACAACTCCGACATCCCGCGCGTCGACCGCCCGGGCGTTCGGACGCCGTGAGGGCCCGGGCGTGAAGGTCACCTTCGTCGTCCCGGCGATCGGGAAGAAGCCGGGCCAGCGCTACATCGGCACCTGGAAGATGGAGCCGCTGACGGTCGCCGCCCTCCAGGCGCTGACGCCGCCCGACGTCGAGACCGAGTTGTTCGACGACCGCCTCGAGTTGATCGACTACGACACCGCCACCGACCTGGTCGCGCTCCCGCTGGAGACCTACACGGCCCGACGCGCGTACGCCATCGCGGCTCGGTTCCGCGCCCGCGGTGTCCGGGTGGTGATGGGGGGCTACCACGCGACCCTCGCGCCCGACGAGACCGCCGAGCACGCGGACGCCGTCGTGGTCGGCAACGCCGAGTCCGTCTGGGCGACGCTGCTGGCCGACGCGGCGTCCGGACGCCTGAGGCGCCGCTACGAGGGCGGCGTGTGCGCCGCCCCTCCCCCACCCGACAAGCGCATCTTCGCCGGCAAGCGGTATCTGCCGGTGGGGCTGGTCGAGACCGGACGCGGCTGTGGGCACGTGTGCGAGTTCTGCGCGATCGCCGGCTTCTACCGCCACCGCTACCACCCCCGGCCGGTCGACGACATCGCCGCCGACCTGGAGCGGTCGCCGCACCGGTACCAGTTCCTCGTCGACGACAACCTGATGGCCGACCGGGAGCACCTCACGCGGCTGGCCGACCGCATCGCACCCCTGGGCAAGAAGTGGGCCGGGCAGGGCACCCTCGACCTCGCCCGCGACCCGGCCCTGTTGGCGCGGCTCAAGCGGTCGGGCTGCGAGCTGATCCTCATCGGGTTCGAGTCGCTCGAGGACGCTTCACTACGGCAGATGCGCAAGCCGTGGAACGCCGTCCTCGGTGAGCGGTCCGCCCTGGTGCGCCGCATCCACGACGCCGGCATCGGGATCTACGCGACGTTCGTCTTCGGCTACGACGGCGACACCGCGGCCACGTTCGAGCGGACGCTGGAGTTCGCCGAGGAGGCCCGCTTCTTCACCGCGGCGTTCAACCATCTGCTGCCCTTCCCCGGGACGCCGCTGTACGACCGGCTCGCCGCCGAAGGCCGGCTGCTGCACGACAAGTGGTGGCTGGCGGAGGGCTACTCCTACGGGCAGGTGGCGTTCCGGCCGGCCACCATGAGCGCCGAGGAGTTGGCGTCCCGCTGCCGCGACGCCCGGAAGCGGTTCGCCGCGCCCCGCAACCTCGGACGCCGCGGGCTGGCGTCCCTGCGGCGTAGCGCGCCCCGGGAGTGGCCGCTGTTCTGGGCCATGAACACCCGGCTCGGCGAGGAGGTCGACGAGAAGATGAACGTCCCCCTGGCCGCCAACCTCGACGCGTGGCCCAAGTGAGGCCGCGATGAGCGAGCCGGACGCCGGGAGCGGCGCGGGCCGGTGGGGCGTCCGGGTCGCCGGGGACGGCGACGCCGCCGACCTGCTGCGCCTCTACGAGTGCGACGCGGCCGCGGGCGACCTGGCGGTGCTGACCACGCGGCGGCCCGATCCGCTGGCCTCGCTACGCACCGAGGGCGACCGGGTGGTGTTCCCGGTCGTCACCGACAACGAGTCGGGCCGCGTCATCGGTGGCGGCGCCTGCGTGATCCGGCGGGCGTCGGTCGGCGGGGTGGACCGCACCGTCTGCTACCTCACCGGGCTCAAGCTGCTGCCCGAGTACCGGCGCCAGGTGCCGCTGATGGCCCGGATCTACGGCTGGGCCCGCGAGTTGACCGCCGACGTCGACCTGTACTACACGACGATCATGGCCGACAACGCGGCCGCCCAACGGCTCCTGACCGGACGCCGTCGGCGCGGCATGCCCGAGTACCGGCCGGCCGGCGGCTACACCACCTGGTGTTTCCGGACGCCGCCGGTCCGGCTCCCCCGGTGGGGCCTCCGGCTGGAGTTGGGGACGGCGTCCGACCTGGTCAGCCCCGGGTTCGACCTGGAGCCGGTGCGGCCGCTCGCCCCGGAGTCGTGGGTGCTGCGTGACCGGTCGGGTGCGGTGGTGGCCAGCGCGGGCGTCTGGGACCAGCGGGCCCACCGCCAGTACATCGTCCTGCGCTACGGCGGTGCGTACGAGCACCTGCACCGACTGCCGACCGCGCTGATCGGCTACCCCCGGCTGCCCCGTCCGGGGGCGGTGGCCGCGCAGGCGTCCGTGACCCAGCTGTGGGTCCGGGACTGGGACCCGGCCCTGGCCCGGCTCTTCCTCGGGGCCCTGTCCCGGGTGCACCGGCGGTTCGACTACCTCGTCTGGGGCGCCCACGCGAGCCACCCGCTCGCGGGGCCGCTGGCCGGGCTTCGCGGCGTCCGGCTCGACAGCCTGCTGTACACCGTGCATTTCGACGACGCCTGCCTGCCGCTCTCGGGCGGGCCCGTCGGCCTCGACGTGGCCCTGCTCTGAGCGGGCCGGCCGCGGTTAGAGTGGGCGACAACGCCGAGAGGACAAGGCCATGGCGATCCTCACCCTGCCGGTCGACCAGCGGATCATCGACATCGATTCGCAGCGGTTCGCCTCCGTCGAGAAGGCGCTCGTCGAGCTCGTCACCAACAGCGACGACAGCTACAGCCGCCTCGAGCAGGCGCTCCCGTCGCCCGGCACGATCACGATCCGCTACGAGCGGCACGACCGCGGGGCCGTCATCTCCGTGACCGACGCCGCGGAGGGCATGACCCTCGACCGGCTCCGCACCGTGCTCACCTACGGCGGCGCCCACAGCCAGTTGGCGTCCGGAGGAACGACCGGGCGCGGCTTCTTCGGCCGCGGCCTCAAGCAGGCCGTCTTCGGGCTGGGGCACGGCTGGGTGGAGTCGATCCGCGACGGCCGGCTGGCCCGCGTCGACCTGTTCCGCGACGAGTCGGGAAGCTACGTCTACGACGACCAGGACGGCGACCGCGCCGCGGCGTCCGGGGACTACGCCGCCCTGGGGCTCGAACCCGGCGGGCACGGCACCCGGGTGACGATCGTCGTCGACAACCCCCAGGTGACCCTGCCGCTGTACCGGTCGCTGGTCACGGCGCTGAGCGGCAACTTCTACCTGCGCGACATCCTCGCGCGCCGGCGGCTCACGCTGATCAACGGGAACCTGCCGCGGCGGCGCGTGGTCCCGACGCCGCTCCGGTACGAGGAGCCGCCGTCGGAGCTGCTGCTGGGGCCCGGGCTGGTGGGGTCGTTCGACTTCGACGGCCGGCGGCACGACTTCGAACTCACCCTGCGCAAGGCCTCCGCCGACCTCATCCTGCGCGGCGACGAGCGGGACAGCGGCCTGCTGGTCGTGTCGGGCACGGCCGTCCTCGACTGCCAGTTCTTCCGGTTCGAGGGGCAACTCGGCACCGAGTACCTGTTCGGCACGGTGAGCTGTCCGGACCTGGTCGCGGCGCTGGCGTCCGGACGCCCGGTCATCAGCGACGAGCGGGAGGGACTCAACCAGAAGGACCCCTTCGTCGCCGCCTTCGCGGCCGCCGTCAGCGAGGTCATCGAGCCCGTGGTCGAGAGCGAGCGGCTGCGGCTCAGCCACGTCGACCACGCGTCGACCTCGCGGCGGACGGAGGCGCTCCTCCAGCAGGTGCTGGGCCGGATGAACCGGGTCGCGGTGGAGGATCTCGGCATCGTCCTGCCGCCCGGGCCCGGCACCGGCTCGTACGGCCCCTTCCCCACCGGCCGGCCAGCGCTGCTGCGGTTCACGACCCCCTTCTACTTCCGCCCGGTCGGGCGGGACTTCCGCGTCACGCTCGTCGTCGATCGGCCGCGGCTGCTCGACGAGACGCTCCTGCACGTCGAGCCGGACCTGCCGGCGTCCGTCACGATCGTCCCGGACGAGCCGCGGGTGCGCGTCGGCGACCTGCCCGCCGACGGACGCCTCTCCTGGACGCTCCGCGGCTCCGAGGCCGGCGCCAAGGGGCGGCTGCGGGTCACGGCCGGCCCGGCGGCGGCGTCCTGCGAGATCGTCATCGCCGCGGACGCCGCCCGGCACGCCGGCCATCACGAGCGGTCCGGTCCGCCGCGGCCGCACGTCCCGTGGGACCAGGACAACGCGACCGACCTGTTCGCCGGCTTCGAGCTGCGCAACCTCGACAACGACATCGACCGGGCGGTGTACAGCCCGGCCGAGCGGCTCATCATCGTCAACACCGAGGCGCCGACCGTGCGGCTCTACGTCGACGGGCAGGGGCACTTCCGCGACAGCGCCCGGCTGCTGCTCGCCGAGTTGTTCCTCGACGTGATCGCGGGCGAACTGGCCCACCGCTACGTCGATCGCACCCTGCAGAAGGGGGACGCCGAGGCCTACGAGCAGGCCAAACACACGTTCATCCGGCGCTACGGGCTGGAGATCCACCGCATTCTGATGGGCCAGTGACTCCGGTCGGACGCCCTTAGCGCGGGCGCCGCAGGTCGAACCGCTGCTCGGCGCTGATCCCGAAGTAGGCGGTCGGGCCCCCGGCCCGCAGCGCCGGGTCCGCGGCGGCGGTGTCGAACACCCCGTCGACCAGGAGCCGGTCGTCGATGTGGACGGCGACGACCTCCCCGATCGTCAGCCA
Organism: Propionibacterium sp.; assembly: GCA_012517965.1. Classification (GTDB taxonomy): domain Bacteria; phylum Actinomycetota; class Actinomycetes; order Propionibacteriales; family Propionibacteriaceae; genus Propioniciclava. Next base: position 35,560 of record JAAYTZ010000011.1, read on the forward strand.
GGCTCGGGTCCGCGCGCCGGACGCGTCGCGCAGGTTGACGATCTGGCTGAGGCGGCACTCGAACGAGACCGGGGAGGCCGCCACGCGTGGGGCGGCGATCTCGACCGACTCGGCCGACTCCAGACCTGCGCGCTCGAACTCGTCGACGTCGTCGCTGGTGGAGTTGCGTTCATGGCCTCCGCGAGGGCGCGCGTGACGAGGTTCCAGGTGAACTCGCCGGTCGCCTCGATGTTGGCGAGGGTGTGCTTGCGCTCGGTGCTGGAGAAGCCGACGAGCGGCGGGGTGTAGTTGAGGGCGTTGAAGAAGCTATAGGGCGCGAGGTTGCGCCGCCCGGCCGGGCTCAGCGTGCCGATCCAGCCGATGGGCCGGGGGGCGACGATCGCGTTGAACGGGTCGTGGGCGAGGCGGTGTCCCTCGGCCGGACGGTAGAAGTGCGTCCCCATGGGACCAGCAGACCAGATCGGCATGGCCACGAACAACGACGACGAGGGAGGACCCCGCCGTGGCTGTCTGGGCCGCTCCGAACTACAGGAATGTAGTTCTCCCCAGCGGTGTCCACAGCCTGTGGGTAACCGTGTTCACAGCCGCGGGCGCTCCTCCCGCCGGCTCGACGGCGGCGTGTCGTGGGGGGGTTGGCCGACCGCGGTCGCGGTGGGACACTGGTGCGCTTCCCTGCTGCCCGTTGGGGGGACGCCCGCGGCGTCCGCACGGTGGCCGCACCTTCGAGAACGGAGCCGAGTTGACCGAGTCCGAGCATCCGCTGCCCGTCCTGACGCACCCGGCCGATCGGCACGACCGCATCCGCGTCCAGGGGGCGCGCGAGAACAACCTCAAGAACGTCGGCGTCGAGTTGCCCAAGCGGCGTCTGACCGTGTTCACCGGCGTCTCGGGCTCGGGGAAGAGCTCGCTCGTCTTCGCCACCATCGCCGCCGAGTCGCAGCGGATGATCAACGAGACCTACAGCGCGTTCGTCCAGGGGTTCATGCCGACGCTGGCCCGGCCCGACGTCGATGTCCTCGACGGGCTGACCACCGCGATCATCCTCGACCAGGAGCGCCTCGGCGCCAACGTCCGGTCCACCGTCGGCACCGTGACGGACGCCAACGCGCTGCTCCGCGTCCTGTTCAGCAAGCTGGGCCGGCCGCACATCGGCTCGCCGCAGGCGTATTCGTTCAACGTCCCGTCGGTCACGGGCTCCGGGACGATCAAGGTCGACAAGGCCGGCCACCCGCGCAGGGAGGCCAAGACCTTCACGCTCGTCGGCGGCATGTGCCCGCGCTGCGAGGGCAAGGGCAGCGTCAACGACATCGACCTCACCCAGCTCTACGACGCCGACAAGTCCCTCGCGGAGGGGGCGTTGACCATTCCCGGCTACACGCCGGACGGGTGGTACGTCCGCATCTTCACCGGCTCGGGCTTCTTCGACCCCGACAAGCCGATCCGCGACTTCACGGCTCGGGAACTCGATGACCTGCTCTACAAGGCGCCGACCAAGATCCGGATCGACAACATGAACCTCACCTACGAGGGGCTCATCCCGAAGATCCAGAAGTCCTTCCTCGCCAAGGACCCCGACGCCATGCAGCCCCACGTACGGGCGTTTGTCGAGCGGGCGGTCACCTTCACGACCTGCCCCGAGTGTCACGGCACCCGGCTCGCCGCGCCGGCCCGCTCCTCGACGATCGGCGGCGTCAGCATCGCGGACGCCTGCGCGCTGCAGATCACCGAGCTGGCCCGCTGGGTGCGGGGGCTCGACGAGCCGTCGGTCGCTCCCCTGCTGGGCAATCTCCAGCACCTGCTCGACGCCTTCGTCGAGATCGGGCTGGGCTACCTGTCACTGGATCGGGCGTCCGGCACTCTGTCGGGGGGCGAGGCGCAGCGGATCAAGATGATCCGCCACCTCGGTTCGTCGCTGACGGACGTCACCTACGTGTTCGACGAGCCGACGATCGGGCTGCACCCCCACGACATCCAGCGGATGAACCGGCTCCTGCTCTCGCTGCGCGACAAGGGCAATACCGTGCTGGTCGTCGAGCACAAGCCCGAGGTCATCGCCATCGCGGACCATGTCGTCGACCTGGGCCCGGGGGCCGGGGCCGCCGGCGGCGAGATCGTGTACGAGGGCACCGCGGCCGGCCTTCGGCTCAGTGGCACGCTGACCGGACGCCACCTCGACGACCGGGCCACCCTCAAGCCCACGGTCCGGACGCCGACCGGCACCCTGGCCATCCGGGGCGCGAACGCGAACAACCTCAAGGACGTGGACGTCGACATCCCGCTCGGCGTCCTCGTCGTGGTGACCGGGGTCGCCGGCTCGGGCAAGAGCTCGCTGATCCACGCCTCGCTCCCCGCCGACGCGGACGCCGTCGTGATCGACCAGGGCGCCATCAAGGGCTCGCGGCGCAGCAACCCCGCCACCTACACCGGGCTGCTCGACTCCATCCGCAAGACCTTCGCGAAGGTGACCGGGGCGAAGGCGTCCCTGTTCAGCGCGAACAGCGAAGGCGCTTGTCCGGCGTGCAACGGCGCGGGGATGATCTTCACCGAACTCGGGTTCCTGGACACCGTGAGCACCCCGTGCGAGGAGTGCGGAGGCAAGCGGTTCCAGGCCGAGGTGCTCGAGTACAAGCTCGCCGGCCGCGACATCGCGGAGGTGCTCGCGCTGCCGGTCACCGAGGCACTCGAGTTCTTCTCCGCCGGGGAGGCCCGGACGCCGGCGGCGCAGGCCATCCTGCGGCGGCTCGTGGAGGTGGGCCTCGGCTACCTCAGCCTGGGCCAGCCGCTGACGACGCTGTCGGGCGGTGAGCGGCAGCGGCTGAAGCTGGCCGGCCGGATGGGTGAGCGGGGTCGGGTCCTCGTGCTGGACGAACCCACCAGCGGCCTGCACCTGGCCGACGTCGCGCAACTGCTGGCGCTGCTGGACCGGCTCGTGGACGCCGGCACCTCGGTCATCGTCATCGAGCACCACCAGGCGGTGATGGCCCACGCGGACTGGATCATCGACCTCGGTCCGGGGGCGGGCCACGACGGCGGCCGGGTGGTGTTCGAGGGCCGACCGGCCGATCTGGTCGCCCAGCGCGCGACGCTGACCGGCCAGCACCTGGCCGACTACGTCGGCGCCTGAGGGCGGCCGCCCAGCGCCTCCGAGCTGCCCACGACCGCCCGGTGGGCGTGCGTGGGCTTGGCCGGTCGGTGCCGGGCGGACTCCTCGCCTCAGCCGACCACGGTCTCCGTCGGCACGCCGAGAACTCCAGCGGCAGGCGTCGGCCTGGCGGGGCGTCTGGGCGGCGGCGCCGGGCAGGGCGGGCCGTGCCTGGGGGGCTTTTCACGTGAAACATGCCCGGGCGGGTTCAGCGTCATGGAGTGGAAGATGTAAAACAAGAAAGCGATAAAGGGGCGTGTGGCTGGGTGCAGGCTCGGTCCCAGGCGTGCGGGTCGGCTCCGCTGGAGCGCGGTCCGCCTGGGATCCCCTGGCTGTAGCTCCGACGTGACCCGGGTGGAGCCGCTGAGCGCCGGATCGGCGTCGCTGAGCCGGGACGAGGACCAGGGACGCGCGGTAGCCGTGCCGACGGCAGCCGTTGGGCGGTGCCCAGCCGACCGACGTTCCCAGCGGGGACGGGCCAGAGAGGTCCTCATGGGCAGGTTTCGGCGACGACCCGGGGGGAGTGCCCGACGCCGGACCATCGCTCAGCCGGGACGAGGACCGGTGATGCCCAGGTGACGGTGCCGACGGCAACCGTCGGGCGGTGCCCAGCCGACCGTCGTTCCCAGTGTCAAGGGCCATTGGTTTGTGCCCAGGGGCGGTCATGAAACCTGCCCGGTGACGGTCACGAGAATTGCCCGGTGGCGGCCATGGGATCTGCCCAGGGGGCTGCGGTCGCCACCGCGGTCGAGGCCGTGGTTAGTGCA
>JAAYTZ010000101.1 GCA_012517965.1 Propionibacterium sp.
ATCGCCTTATGAGTCTGGTGGTCGAGTACCAGCAAGCGCGCCGACAAGAAGACCTGGCGCGTTTGCGCCGCGCGCTGGCGTTGCGTGCCCTGACCGTCACGGGAGCCAGCCAACGCGAAGTCGCGGACGCCCTCGACATCACCCAACCGGCCATCAGCCAGCAGCTGAAGGCCGCCCAGAACCTGATCGCGAGGTCCCACCCGCAGGTGCTGGTCGCGGCGGCGGGCCCGATCCTGGTCGAGGTGGCCCGTTCCCGGGGGTTCGACCGACTGGCCGTGTTCGGGTCCGTGGCCCGGCACCAGGCCCGCCCCGACTCAGACATCGACCTGCTCGTCGAAGCACCCGCCGACGCCGGCATCAAGGACGTGCTCGCCTTGCGTGACTCGTTCCAGGCGATCCTGGGGCGTCCGGTGGATCTGGTGACCTACGCCGGGCTGCGGGCCGGCCTCGACGACGACATCCGACGCGAGGCGGTGCCGCTGTGATGGACCGCAAGGTCGCCAAGGACCTCCTCCACGTCCGTGACTGGCTCGACCGCGCCCAGGACATCGTTAGCCGCGGTCAGGACGCCTACGCCGGCGACGCGCTCCTCCAGGAAGCTGGCGACTCGCTGATGATGAAGCTCGGCGAGGCGTCCGGTCGGCTCGCCCGCGCCAACGTCGAGCCGCCCCCAGGGGTCGCGTGGTCCGATGCCATCGCCAACCGGAACTGGTTGATCCACCAGTACGACCAGATCGACCGACGGCTCACCTGGGTGACGCTCACCCGGGACCTCGCCGGATGGCGGGCCGCCCTCGGGCCGCTGTTCGATCGGGCGCAGCAACCGCTGGCGTCCGAGCAGTTCGACAACCTCTGATCAGACGACTGCCCGTTGGTGTTGGTGTCCGACGCCTGGCCGGCGGCCCGGCCAGGCCGTCGTCCTGCACGCTTCGGAATCCGTCGAATGTGCACCCTCTCGTATTGCGTCACGTCTCAGCGCAGCACTGACACGGTCCCGTCATCGCGGTTGGCCACGTAGAGGGTGCCGTCGGCGGTGACCGTCGGCGCCTCGGGATCCTGCCCGTTTAGATCAGACCTGCCCACCACCGGTGCGGCCGCCGTCGGCAGCGTTCACCTGGACAGTGAAGGGTTCGCCCGGACGCGACAGCCGCTGTCCGGTCTCATCGAGCCTTGCGAACGCCTGCCGGCCGGTGCGCGAGGATCGCAATCTGGGATGAGACAGGATCCCGAATCCGTCTCACTTCACTTCGCGGTTTGGGAAGCCTCCGTCGTCGCCCAGGGAGCGGTGCGCCACGCGTCGTCCGCGCCGACCTACTCGACCTCGTCCCTCGTCGTCGCCGCCCGCCCGGTCGTCACCGCGAACGCGCACGGGCCCCGCCCGAGCCCAGCACCGATTCGCAAAGTGAATTGAGACTCCGCAAGGTCCTCCGCAACCTGAGTTGAGACTCCGCAACCTTCATCGAGACCGGACAGCCGCCGCCAGCAATGTCCCTGTCCAAGGTTCCGAGGTTCTCATGGCGGACACACCTGGTGCACTCCGGAAAGAAGTTCGCGTCGAGGTGTCCGTGGAAGGGCCTGGAAATCACTTCTGGATAGTGTGATGAGTTTGCATAAGATCACCGCCGGGTCGGGGTATGACTACCTGACCCGGCAGGTGGCGGTGCAGGACTCCACCGAGAAGGGCCACGTCGGGTTGGCGTCCTACTACGCCCAACGCGGCGAGTCGCCGGGGGTGTGGCTGGGGTCCGGGATG
>JAAYTZ010000012.1 GCA_012517965.1 Propionibacterium sp.
CCCAAGGATCGTGGAAATCCCGCTCAACCGGAGCGCCAACCCGGGAAACTGTCACACCCACCCGGCAGAATCAGACCTGCACGACGGTTTCAGCCCGCCCCAACAACCACGTGGACCAAGCGCGAAACATCGAGGCTAGACGCTTCCCTGACCTCAACGTGTCGGTCCTGCAGCGTATGTTGGCTCTCGCGCGCAATAGGTCCACGCGGAGGAGGTCAGATGGGCACGCCCGACGAGTTCATGCTTGCCGACATGAAGGCGAAGTACGAGGAGCACGCCAGCTCCATGACGTTCGACCGTCTCTATGAGTTCGACGTTGAGTTTGGGCACATGTTCAGCGTGCTGCACAAACGACTGAACGAGCATTTCGATGGCATCAACGGGCGCGCTCGAAGCAAGCGCCACTACTGGGCGGACCCCAGCCGGGATCTCATCGCCCTCATCGACGAACTCGAAGCAGATCTGTACTTCCTCAAGCGCGCGGGAATCGACGTCGCGTTCGATGTGACCTACCAGGAAGCGCTGGAGCGGTGCAGGCCGTGGTTGTCCCCCAGCGGCGGCAGCACAGTCCCAGAGGACTTCGAACAAATCAAGGTCATCAAGTTCGAGCCTGTCTTCATTCGACAAACGGACTCCGTGCGGCTGACGAACCAACCCGTAAACGTAAAGCTGACGATGGTCGGCGAAGGGTCATACGCACACGTCTACTCGTACGTCGACCCGGAATACGGCATGAAGGTGGCGGTCAAGCGCGCCAGACGCAACATTTCCGAGCGCGACCTCGCCCGGTTTCGGCAGGAGTTCGAGGTCATGAAGCATCTCAGCTTCCCTTACGTGGTTGAGGTGTTCCGATACGACGAGGAACGCCACGAGTACCGGATGGAGTTCTGCGAGGAGACGCTGCGAGACTATGTGACTAAGCGCAACAGCAAACTCGCATTCCCAACAAGGAAGCGCGTCGCACTGCAGTTCCTGTACGGGCTCAACTACCTTCACAGTCAGAACTACCTGCACCGAGACATCAGCCTTCAGAACATCCTTCTGAAGGTGTACCCAAGCGGAGCGGTCTTGGTTAAGCTCTCGGACTTCGGCCTCGTCAAGGATGCAACCTCGGAGTTCACACTGACTCAGACCGAACTTCGTGGAACGATCCGGGATCCGCAATTGGAGAGTTTCAAGGACTACAAGATCACCAACGAGATCTACGCTATCGGGTGGGTCCTATCCTTCATCTTCACCGGCAGGGAGTCGTTGCGCACCGGCACCGACGGCGTGGCCCGAATCGTGAAGAAATGCACCGACCACGACCCCGAGCAACGTTATCAAAGCGTTCTGAACCTTATAGCGGACGTCGAGGCCCTTGTCACGACACCAATAGACGCACCTGCCTGACTTCGCCTACGGCTCCGCTGTGGCTCGAATCTAGCGGTTTGCCGGGCGCCACTCCAGAGCCGAATCCTATGCAGGCCTCCATCCGCTATGGGGACCAGGCAGTTGCCGGCCCCACTTGCCTGCTTGATGGAGCCCGCGCCCTGGGCGCCGTTGCCGCGGTCGGCCGCGCCGGGTCCGTGGCCAAACAAGTGCGCACGTTCGGTGCTCGATCAGCGCGGCGAGGAGCCAACTCGTCGATACCCCGGCGCGGGTATCCCCCTCAAGCAGGGGCATTCGTTCAATTCAACGGGCGTGGCCCCGCCCCCGCTCCATGCCCGGCGAATGCGGGATTGCCTGCTGGTGGAGGCGCTGTGCGCGTTCCAGCACCTGATCGGTCACGGTGTCGAAGGAAACCCAGGGCCGGTCGTCGGCGCGGGGGGCAAGCTCGGCCCTGAGCTGATCGCGTGCTTCGTTGATGCGGCGGTGGGCGGTGCTCTCGGAGTAGCCGAGGTCGTCTGCGATCGCCCGCATCGGGTTGCCTTTCATTGAAGCCACCAATGGCTCGCGCAGGGATGCGGGTAGCCGTTCCACTGCACGCGCGAGGGCCGCCACCGACTGGCGCTCTTCAGCGACCACGCTAGGGTCCGGCGTGCTGCTCGCAGGATCCCTTTCACCGAGGGTCACCGTGATCGGTCGAAGGCCAGTAGTGCGCTTGCGGACCACGCCGGCGTCGTCGACCCCGCGCAGGCGGGCGTGCTTGATCGTCATCCAGGCGTAGCTGGCCCAACCGTCTGGGCTGGTGCGCTGAGGGTCGAAGCGGTAGGCGGCCCCCATCAGTTCGACGAACATCTGGCCGCGGATGTCCGCTGCGTTGGCTGTTCGTCTGGTCTGGGCGTAGACCATCGGGAGCACCGAGGCGACCATGTCGGTCACGGCCTGCCTGCCCTCCAAGGTCAGCTGCGGCCAACGCGAGGGGTCGATTCCGCGCAGTAGCTCGGGCGGGTTCGCCGGATCTGCCGTTCCTGCGGCGACGCCCAGGTCGCGGGCCCGGCAGAGCGCCAGGATGGACGGCCCGTCCAGCACGGTCCCAGGAGTGATCGTGGGCGCCATGGGTGCGATCCCTGCCGAGGCTCGGGGTTCCAGCGGAGCTGCGGTCTTGGGCTCCACGTGTGCGGGCGGCGTTGGCGCGTCCGACGGGTCGACGTCGCGGAGCATCTGGGGATTGATCAGGTACTCCAGTGAGAGTCGGCTGATCCTCGCCGCTGCGGCATGGGCCGCGGGCTCGCCGACGAGGTTGGCGACCAACACCGCCTGGCCGAGACCGGAGCGCAGCAGCAGGCCCAGACGGACGTGGGAAGGCTCGGTGGGCTCGGGGCGTCCGGTCAGTTGCCGCACGGCGGTGCCGACCTGGAGCATGACGGCTTGGTCGACGCGTGTGACGCCGAGGAGTCGGCCGTCGATCTGGTTCAGCGTGGTCTTGTGGGCTTGGGCGAGGTCGCGGATAGACGCCAGGAGCGCGTCGGCGTAGGGCGCGGGCAGCGCCCCGGCTGCCTTGGCTTCGTCCACCGAGGCGTGGGTGGCGCGCAGGATTGCCAGGTGTCCCAGGGCCACGCTGCGCCGCACGATGGGGGCATCGTGGACAGGCTGCACGGCCGCGAGCGCCTCTTGCCACGCGGCCAACCCGACCCCGGTGGCCGACCGTGCTGCGGGGGCGTGGATCGCGCCGTCGAGGGCCGTCTCTCCGGCCTGCAGCCACGCGTTCGCCCGGTCGTCGGGGGTCCGGACCCGCACCCAGTGCGCGAGTTCGTAGGCGACGTGGTTCAGCGTCGCGATGTCACGCCTCTGGTCGGCGTCGGGCTGGTCGGGCATGTCGCGGGCCAAGGTGCCGAGCGCCGTCGCCACTTCGTAGAGGGATGGAGCCAGGACGGGCTTCAACCCTGGGGTGCGCGCCGCTCCGGTGGTTGCGGTGGCCAGGAGCGCGATGGGATCGGCGGTGGTGATCGGGCCGAGTGTCCTTCGGACGGCGACGAGGCTGGACATCGTGGAGGTCCAGTCGGCCATGAGGTCCAGGGTGAGCCGCGGCTCGACCTCCCAGGCGAGGCGGTTGACTTCCCGGCGTACGTCTTGCCACATGGGTCGTCACACCCGCCGTCCGGTTGTGCCCGCCAGTTCGCGACGGACGTCGGCCAGCAGCACGCGCAGTCGCGCGAGGTCGGGCAGTTCGGCTGCGAGCCCCAGGTTCCACGACTGGACCTCACGCATGGCGTGCTCGACGCACTCGAGCGCGTCCAGACGATCCATCCCCTCGACGTCAACAGATGCCGGCGCCGGGTGGGTCGCCGCCATCAGCAGCGATATCCCCATGGCCTCCTGGATTGCCTGGGCCACGTTGTCGAACTGGTCGGCGGTCAGCATGGTGGCCCGTCCGAGCAGGAGATCGACGGTGGCGATCGACTCGGCGGGCATCGGTAGTGCTGTCATGATGGAGACCCTTTCCTTCGATCTGTTCGGGAGATGTGCTGCCCACGGATCCCTTCAGCGGTACAGGTCGCAAGATGTGGCGACGGGTGCAACTGCCCACAGCTGGGCGTTGTCCCAGGCGTTCGCCGGCGGGTGCAGGGACTGTGTCCGGCCGCGGCGGGCCGGATGGGATCCGCGGCGGGACGCGGGGTCACCAGGGTGGCGGGTGCTGGCCATGACGGGTCGAGGTCGGCGAGCGCCTGGCGGACCAGATGCTCGTGATGACTCGTGGTCCAGGGCAGCAGGTAGGTGAGCCCGATGACGACGACGATGCCGATGGTCGCCGAGATCCGACCTACGGCGACGCTCTGCCAGATCGCGATGCCGGCGACGACGACGCGCACCCGCCAGGCGAACCCGATGAGCGGCAGCTTGGACACGCCGTGGGCGATCCCTCCGACGAACGAGCCGAGGACCTGCCACGGCCAGGTGAACCACAGGTAGGCTACCTCGAACCGTCCCGCCGACATCAGCTGGCGCCGGCGCGCCCACGCGAGCAGGACGGGCAGGTCGGTCCGCCGGATCCACGCCAGCGGCACGACGAGGTGGCGGCGTCCCGCATGAGCGACACCGTCGACCTGTCGTCGGGTGACCAGGACGCGGACGTGCGGTTCGCCGGCAATCGCGAGGGGAACGGAGGGGCGCCGCGCCCGCCACAGCAGACGGACGACCATCGACTCGGCGACGACACCGGCGACCGTGCCGCAGACGACGACAGCCAGGATGCCCCAACCCCAGAAGTCGGGCATGGACTCGATGAGGAGGAGCCAGAGGACCGCGGCGATCATCACGCGAGGCGCCTTGACGAGTGCTGCTGCGCGGCGGAGTTGGCCGGTCGGGAGCGGGTGGCTCGTTGTCGTCGTCATGATGGCCTCCTTGAGGCTCCGTCACTCGGGAAGCGAGAGGTCGCCACTGACGGTTTCCTTGGTCGCCGACCCGCCCTCGCCGGTGGCGGCCGGCCGTGCGAGCCTCACCAGGCGCGCAGCGTCCCGGTCGGAGAGGTCGCACCAGCGCGCCGCCTGGGTGAGGCTGAGTCCGCTGGACACCAGCCCTGCGAGCGCCGTCGCTGCCCTCAGTTCGGCGTCAGCGACGATGGCGTCGCGTTCGACCAGCGCGGTCATCACGGCGGCGGACAGTTCCTCCTGCTTCCGGACCTGGTCGGCGCGCTGCTGTCGCAGCCGTGCGACGCGTTCCGCGGCGGTCCTGCGGGCCTGCTGCCGGATCTCGTTCATCGCCATCGCTGTCGCCCCTCCCGCACCGTCGGCCGGTTCCTTCCCGCTCACCCGCCTAACGGGACGCCGCCGACCCTCGTGGACACCGAGCGACTCCGGCGAGGAGCCTGCACCGGGACCACTCGAAGCACCCGACCCTCGCACTCACGCACGACCCCGTCGGACCCCGCCGAACCGGCCCTCACGACTGCCGCCGAGCCACCGACTCGAACCGACCGCGCCACCGCGTCCGATCACCATCCCCGCAGCCGTTCGCAGCCGACGACGACAAGCCCCATCCGACCTCCCCTCGTAACCCCTCAACCTCGAGACCCTCACTCCTGTTGCATCGACGGTTTGCCCTAGCCAAGTGCCAATCGCACCAACTGCGGCCCAAGCCCGTCCGACGGCGTCGACGCACGCTGTCCGCCGAGGCATCAGTGACCCCGTTAGGCGGGTGTGATGAGTCTGCACAAGCTGACCGCCGGGGACGGGTACGAGTACCTGACCCGGCAGGTGGCTGCGATGGACTCCACCGAGAAGGGCCACACGGGGCTGGCGTCCTACTACACGCAGAAGGGCGAGACAGCGGGTGTCTGGGTCGGCTCCGGGATGGCCGGCATCGAGGGCCTGGAGGCCGGCGACGCGGTCACCGCCGAGCAGATGCGGTTCCTGTTCGGATCGGGCCACCACCCCCTCGCCCGACAACGCGGCGACGCCCTCCCGCCGGACGCCACCGTCGCCCAAGCCCGCGAGGCGATCCGGCTGGGCCAGCCGTTCAAGGTCTATGCCCACGACATGCCCGCGTTCCGGATCGAGGTCGCCAAGCGGTTCGCCGCCTACAACGCCCAAGTCGGCGCACCGCACTATGCGCCGGTCCCCGCGGCCGTTCGCGCCGCGATCCGCACACAGGTCGGACGCGAGACGTTCCGGGCCACCTTCGGACGTGACCCCGTCGACGCCCGCGAACTCGCCGGGCTGATCGCCACGGCCTCCCGCCCTCAGACCACCGCCGTCGCCGGCTACGACCTGACCTTCTCCCCCGTGAAGAGCGTCTCGACCCTGTGGGCGCTGGCCGAACCCGCGACGGCGGCCACCATCGAACGTGCCCACCTCGCTGCGATCGGCGATGCGCTGCGGTTCATCGAGACCCACGCGCTCTACACCCGAACCGGCCACAACGGCGTCCGGCAGGTCGACGTGACCGGACTCGTCGCCGCCCGGTTCACCCACCGCGACAGCCGCGCCGGTGACCCCGACCGGGACTGCCGAAGGTTTGGTTGACTCCAAGACCGCATGATTCCTGAGAGGGCGTCGTGCTGAAAGGATGGCAACCATGCCGAAGATCACCTACACCGACGAGTTCAAGCGCGACGCGGTCGCGTTGGTCGAGTCGGGTATCCCGCAAAAGCAGGTCGTCAAGGACCTCGGAGTGGCGAAAACCACGCTGCAGGCATGGCTCCGTGACACGAGGTTCAAGTCCCATGGGATGACCCCGACCACCGATCCAGAGGCGCGCAAGGACATGTCGCAGGCACTGCGTCGGATCCGGGAGTTGGAGATGGAAAACGAGGTGCTACGGCGCGCGGCGGCGTATCTGTCGCAGGCTCACATCACGCCCCCAAAATGATCTATCCGCTCGTGAAGGAGATGGCCGCGGTCGGTGCCCGGGTGAGGGTGCCGGTGGCGGTCGCGTGCCGGATACTGGGATTCTCCAAACAGGGCTACTACAAGTGGCTCAAGCAACCGGTGTCAGCCCGTGAGGCCGAGGAGCAAGAGCTCATCTCGGTGCTGCATCAGCTTCACAACGACGACCCGGAGGGCGGCTACCGGGTGCTGGCAGACGACCTCGCTGAGTTGGGCTACGAGTTGTCCGAGCGCAGAGTGTGGCGGTTGTGCCGGGTCGCCGGGATCCAGTCGGTGTTCGCCAGGCGTAAGACTCGCTACAAGAAGGCCGGCGCGCCGGTTCACGATGACCTGGTCGACAGGCAGTTCAGCGCTGACGGGCCTAACCAGGTGTGGCTGACCGATATCACCGAGCACCGCACCCGCGAGGGCAAGGTGTATCTGTGTGCGATCAAGGACGTGTTCTCCAACCGGATCGTGGGCTACTCGATCGATTCACGGATGAAGGCCCGTATCGCCGTCAACGCGCTCGAGATGGCGGTGGCCCACCGAGGCCGGCCCGCTGGGGTGATCGTCCATTCCGATAGACAGTGACGCGCAGACACTCCCGCTCATCGCCACCCAGCGACCGCAACCAACGCCACAGTCGGCGAACCCACGCTTGTGCGTGATCCGGTGCCACCCAAGACGAGTCACCCGCGTGGCAGGTCCACGCCTCGGCCACCAATTCCCTGAACCGGGCCAGCCTTGTCTTGCGTCAGGGATCGTGTCGCATTTTGGGGTTTGAATCAGACCACACTGTGGGGGTCTGGCTGACCCGAGAGTGAGTGTCGATGTCTTCGACGAACAAGGATGCCGGGGCGAGCCCGGCGACCCCTACGCGGCGGG
>JAAYTZ010000102.1 GCA_012517965.1 Propionibacterium sp.
GACACCATCGACCAAGCCACCGGCACCACCCTGGACCAATCCTGGGCCACCCTCACCGAACTCCGCACCTGGAAACGCGACCTCACCCGCGCCGCCAAAACCGCCCAACTCACTACACCCAACAACCCCTGAAAACCGACCAAAACAGCTAGCCAGAGCACAAATCTGACCTCCTGCTACCTGAAACTCAGGCGGCGATCCTGGTGGTGCCCCACCCCTCGGTCCACGAAGCCCGGACTCAAAGGAGGAGCGCCATGCCCTGAGGGTGGAAGGCGAGGTAGCCGCGGGCAGCCTGATCGTCTGCGTCCGCCCACGGTCGGGTGCTCGGAGTCGCGTAGTTGAAGTGGAGGCGCGGCTTGCCCTTCCCCGCGTGGGCCGCGAGCAGCAACTCCACGCAGCGGGCGTGCGGGTGCTCGAAGCAGGCGCCGCTGGTCGAGATCAGGTAGTGCCGACAGGCGAGCTTGGCGAGCAGTCCCTCCGTGATGTTGGCCACGCTGGCATGGTGGGCGACTTTGAAGCCGTCCACGGCGAGGCGCCCGTCGGGGCGCAGCCGGTGCAGTGATTCCTCAAGCACCGACGGCCAGGCGTCGCCCGCGAGCAGGAGCCGCACCTGCGGATCGTCGGCCGGGTACTCCAGCAGCAGCGCGATGCTGGAGCCCTTGGCCCGGCTGGTGTCGCACCCGAAGGGGGCGTCGCCCCGAGCCTCCCCCGAATCGCCACCGAGGGCGTCCGGCAGGGCCGTGTTCTCCGGTTCGTCGGCCGACTCCTCGCCCGTGACGCCGCCGAGCACATCCCCCAACGGGCGCAACCGGCGGTCGGCGGCGAGCTTGGCGCGCAGAGCGGCAACGTCGCCGGACACCACATGCGCCTTCTTGAGTTCCGTCCGCCAGCGGTACTTGAGTTCGAGTAACGCGTCGAGGGTCGGTGACAGCAAGGTCAGCCGACACGCGCCGGGTAGGTCCACCCAAGGCAACGCGGCCTGCTCGCGGTCGAAGGCGACGGCTCCATCGAATCCCACATTCCAGACGTCCATCCCGGTGCGGCGGGCGTAGTCGGCGATGAGCACACCGAGCATCTCTCCCTCGACGCTCCCGAGGGGCTGCCCGGTCGGGTCGGGGATCGCGTTCAGCTGGTCGCGGCCGTTGAACCAGATCCGGCCGAACGTGCACCCGAGCGTCTCGGAGTCGCCGAGGAGCCGGATGATCCCCTCGATGTGGTCGGCGTCGATGTGCGTGACGACCAAGAGCTCGAAGTGCCGGTCCTCGGAGGGGAGGCGCAGGATGCGCTCACGCAACGCCGGGTAAGCATGCGCGGGGCCGCCGTCGATGAGGATGCGGCGGACCGGATGATCGCCGTACTCGATCCACAGACAGTCGCCGTGCCCTGCCGGCAACATCTCGACGCATACCATCGACGCCCCCTTCTCAAGTCGCGGGCACGCCCCGCGGTTCGGGTGCAGGCGTCAGCCGCCATTCGGCGTCCCCGAGCGCCACCAGGCCGAAGGCCATCAGGTAGCCCCGGCCGAGCATGCGGCGGCGCAGCCGGCGCATGATGCTGCCGAAGTCGGCGCCGGCACCGTGAACGGCCACCAGTTCGGCGACCAGTTCGGCGGCCACGGGAGCCGCGTGACGCCCCAGGATCTGGTCGTGCGTGCCCAGGACGATCGACGCATTCAGCTTCTCGAACTCGCGGACCAACTGGACATAGCCCAGTTCGGACTCGACTCCCGTGCGGCAGCCCAGCAGCAGGAGGATGGGGCCGGGGTCCCGGCGGTCGGGGTTGACGTACTCCGGGCCAATCATGCCGCGCCTGAGCCGCCCCAGGTCCGCGTCGAGCGTCTCGGGGCCGATCTGCAGGTAGTCCTCGAACCCGTCCTCCCCGTGGTGGGCCAGCGCGATGAGCAGCGCGGGGTGGTCGCCCACCGCGGCAGCCCACTCGTCCCAGTTCTCCACCCGAACGGCGCCGGGGACCTGGTTGCGGATCGTCGCCCAGGCGGCCTCCCGGTCCGTCTCAAGCACGCTGCTGCTACAGGCGAACACCGCCGACGTGATGGGGCGCAGGTCACGCCGTTCGGGCCGGGCTGTCGACCCACCGGCGGCCATGTCGGAGTCGAACCGTTCGATCACCTTGCGAATCGACCAGAACCCCAGCGGGCACACCACCTTCGCATGGAGCGGCGGTATGCCGGGCGCCTTGCCGCAGGCCGGGCACTCCTCGGCGTCCTCCGGGAGGTCGGCGAGCCTTGCCCAGCCCTGGCACAGCACCGCGTCCTCGTCCGGGTTTCCCCGGTCATAGACGAACTCCACGGGGACGATGGCATCCGGGTCGAGGCTGAGAACCTGGAACCGTTCCCCCGGCTCCCGCCGATCGAGTTGGTTGAACAAACCGGCGCCGTAGCGGGCCAGGTCCCTGATCAGGACACGCACTTCATCGTCCTCGACGTTCAGCACGGGCAGGCCGCCCTCGGTATCCGCGCGGCGCCGCACAAGGGACTGCTGCGTGGCGAAGAGCTGGTTGCTGAGCCAATCCCGGACCTTGGCCGGGGTGTCGAGGTGGTAGGTGCGCCCTCCAGAACCGTCGTACACGCCCAAGTTCCCGCGGCCGAACACGAGCGTGCTGTCGCAGGGCTGCGAGTCGGACAGGGCGTCCACGTCCCGGCGGCTCAGTTGGACCCGGATCCGCAGCCGGTCCTTGTCGGCCGGGGCGACGCCGACCGGCAATGCCGCGGCGTGGAGTTCGACCGACTCGAAGCAGCGGCCCCGGTAGCGGAACATGATCTCGGCGACGACGTCGCGGACGTCCGCGGGCACCTCAAGGGTGAGATCGCAGTCGTCGCTGCGTGCGCTCCGGTCCCTCGGCAGATGCAGGACGCCGCTCGCGGGCCGTCCCTGCCAGCGAAGCTCGGCAGTCAATTCGATGCCCCCGGCGGGGAGTTCCCGCCCCGGGATCGGTGCGTCGGAGGTTGGCGCCCCGGCCTCGGGCAGTCCGATCCAGCACCTGATCACGTTGGGCTCACCCGCCACGAATGTGTCGCGCAACTCCTGGCCGTGGCGGATGCACGCTTGCACCCGTCGCGCCTCGGCGATCGGCGGGGGCTCGGGCGGCGGCGATGTGGGCGGGCTGGCTGGCTGAAGGTCACGGGACGGCGGTTCACCGTCTGATCCCACCGGCTCGCCGTCTTTGGAGGGTAAGGCGGCCGTGGGGGCCGCAGCTCCGTGGAACTCGGTTACGGCCTGCCCCCCGGCGTGGTGCACCAGTGCCCGGGCTCCGCGCTTCTCCTCGTCGAAGGTTGCCGCGCGGATCAGGGAGGCCAGGTCCGCGAACTGCGGGTCGCGACGTGACACCTCGAGCCCCCAGTGCGCCACGGCGGTCAGGTCGAGGACGCGGCCGAGTCCGCAGATGAGGCTCCCGGGGATGTTGCGCCGGAGGGCCAGGTCCAACGGTCGATCGTGTGCGAGGTCGGCGTAGACGGACTCCCACCAAGAGACGTCATGCTGGGGAATGGCGACTGCGATCCGAGACGCCCCACGGACGCGATCGAGCAGGGCCTCGGCCGGACTGCTGCCGGCGATCACGATCGCCGCCGCGCCCCCAACCGCTTGAAGGCTCTGCCACCACCTCTGCGGGTTGGCCGCTTCGTACGCGTCGCCATCGATGATGCCGATTTCCAGCTCGCCGTCCTCGCCGGAACCCTCGGTGGCGAGGAACTGCTCACCCGCGTGCCGGTGACCATTGATCTGGTTGACCCAAGCGGCCGCGGAAGGGCCGAACACGCCGATCCGCAGCGGCCAACGCCAGCCGAACCGCAGCCCCACCTGAGCGATCACCGGCGACACAAGACCCCCGGTCACCGGTTCAAGGCGAGCCAGCAGGGCGGCGTCCTCGGGAGAGTCCACCTCCGCGCGCACGGCATCAACCGCGTGGTGCTGCCCGGCCACCAGACGTCGCCAGGCCGCCGCCAGCCGGGCGGTGGCCTCGGGTGAGGGCAGCGGAACCGGGTGCCACAGTGGGAGGTGGGCCGCCCACGCCTCGCGGGGTTCCGGCAGCGGAGCGTCTTCACCGAGCCTTCCCCACAGCAGAGACGGCGACGCCAGCCCGCACAGCGCCCGGTACATCTGGTCTTCGGTCGCTGCAGCGAGAACCAGGTCGCCCAGCAGCCCGGCAGCCAGGAGGGCGTCCTGACTGACTGCCCCGACGGCGTTCATGCCCGCGTCCCGGCCTTGGGGCCAACGGCCTGGCGGGCGGGCAGCCCGCGTAAGGCGTCCTTCTTCTCCTTGATCGCCTGGAACTCGGCGACGATGAGGCTCGCCACCTCACGATTGAGCGTCTGCTCAGCGAGCAGGTCGACGAGGCGTCCAACGATGCTTCCGTACTGGGCACTCAGGACGCGGGCGGCTCCCGCCTCCTCTGCGTACCCCTTGATCCGCGGCACGAGGGCGCAGATCGCGGAGGCCAGCGCCACCATCGAAACGAGAACCTTCGCCCAGACTGACGGGCTCTCATTCAGCACCGGCCAGATCGACAGGCTGGTGACCGCCGCCAACAGACCCGCCGCGATCGCCCAGAAGTCGGCCCGAGCCTGGTAGCTGTCGGCATACCGAGGGAGGCGCACCACCCAGTACTCGGCGCTGGCCAGGCAGCGCTCGACGCGCTCTCGAGAAACGGGCACCCCCACGGTCTCGCGCTCGCCGGCGCCCTGCATGTCGGTCATGGGAACCCCCTGCTTCGCACGTCAATCTAGCCCCTGACGGGCGCCACTTGAGGGGATACAGGCGGCTGGATGACCCTCATCGATCATCTCGGGCACGTCGAAGCGAGGGCTCTGGGCCTTGCTCCAGTGCCGGACAGGCGCGACCCCCTTAGGATGCTGGCGGACGGCAGGAGACGCGCGCATGGAATCCTTCAGCTTCGTGTTCGGAGTGGCGGCCTGGGTCGTCGGTCTAGCTCTCTTCGTGGCCTGCTTCGCGGCGTCGGAGGTGGCCTACCGGTTGGGCCGGCGAGGATCCGCCACGGTCGGCTCCCGCAAGGAGCACTACGTCTCCGTGCAGGCCATGATGGCCGCCCTGCTGGGGCTGCTTCTCGCCTTCACCGTCTCGATGGCGGTCTCGCGTTTCGAGTCCCGGAAGGCCGCGGTCGTGGACGAGTCGAACGCCATCGGCACGGCCTTCCTGAGGGCGTCGCTCCTCCCGGAGGCGGAGCAGTCCCGCACCGTCGACCTGTTCCGCGAGTACCTCGACCTGCGTCTGGAGGCCGCCAGCCCTGAACGGTACCGGAGGCCGACTCCGGACCTGGTGGCGCGGCAGAGTGCGCTGCAGGGGCGACTGTGGTCGGTGGGTGCGACCGCGGCACAGAACGACCAGCAGGCGGTGACCACCGGTCTCTACCTTCAGGCAGTCAACGAGATGATCGACTCCGCCGGGCGCCGGGACGCCGCCCTGCGCAACCATGTGCCCGAGTCCCTGCTGTTCATGATCTTCGCCGTCGCCCTCGCCACCCTGGCCGTCATCGGTTTCGTCTCGGGCATCACCCCCGGTCGCTCACTCGCCGCCTCGGTGGTCCTGTCGCTGGTGGTGGCAGTCGTCGTCTTCGTCATCCTCGACTTCGACCGTCCCTACCGCGGTGTCATCATGGTGAGCCAGGAGAGCATGCTCGATCTGCGGGCCTTCATGGAGGCGGGGCTGCCGGGTAAAGTCAAGGGTTAAGCCGGTTCGGACCGCCTCAGTTCGCCGCAAAACATTCAGCCTAGTCAGCACGGCAATCAGGGGGCGCCGGAAAAGGGACTTGAACTCGCTCTCCGCCGCTGAAGAGCCGCCCCCTCGAGCTCCTTGACAACTCGCCTTTTGCAAGGCATTTTGGCTCCACTCCCCGGGACGCTCCAAGTCCAGTTGGCACCCAGGCAAGAACTTCCAAGCAGACTGGCAGCGAAGTTGGAGAGACGTCAGCGCTTCCCTAGTTCGCGGATCCGTCGGCGGAGGCTCAGGGTCAGGCGGCTCCGGTCCGCCCACACCAGCCTGTTCGGCTGCAGCCAGACCTGGAGGAGCAGTTGGGCCTCCCCCAACAGCAGCAGCCTGGAGTAGTCGCTGCGCCATGCGGCGTCCAGGCCCTCCTCGACGATGAAGCGGCGGACGATGTCGAGGGCGTTGAGGTAGTCCGAGACGTTGAGGACGCCGAAGCTGCCGGTGATGCCGGAACGCCGCGGACAGTAGTGGTAGTACGGCCGACGCGTGATGGCCACGCTGCGTGCCCGTTGGAGCACCCGCGGGATCGTGGCGAGATCCTCGTAGTAGCCGGAGGGGAACTCGATGCCGCCCGCGGTGAACAGGTCGCGGCGGTAGAGCTTGTTCCAGGCGAAGGTCGGGATCCGCTGCCGCAGCGAGAGCCTTGCGGCGCGGTCCCCGGTGACGACGCCGTCCCGGACCAGCAGCGGCACTGCGAGCCGTACTCCCCGCGGGAGTTCCAGGTAGAAGCCGCAGGCGACCGCATCGGCCCCCGTCCGCTCGGCGTCGGCCACCAGCGCGCTGACCATATCCGGCTCGACGTAGTCGTCGGCGTCCACCAACGCCACGTACTTACCCCGGGCGGCGGCGATGCCGGCATTCCTGGCGGCCCCCAGTCCGCTGTTCGGCTGCCAGAGGGACCGGACGACCGGTAACGCGGCCTCGTACCGACGGATGATGGTCGCGCAGCCGTCGGGTGATCCGTCGTCGACGAGGATGATCTCCAGTGGCCGGTGGTCCTGGGCGATGACCGAGTCGACGCAGCGCTCCAGGTACCGCTCCACCAGGTAGACCGGGATGACGACGCTGACGAGGGGGCTGGGCACCGATCGACCCCGGCCCTCAGGGCACGTCCCGCAGAACCCGCGAGGCTCCCTGCTCGAGCAGGCGGGGGTGCTCCAGGTACCCCTTCAGCAACTCCAGCGACCGAGTCAGGTAGAAGCCGTCGCACACCCGCTCGTCGACCGTGAGACCCATCTCGCAGGCCTTCTTGACCACCACGCCGCCGTCTTGGGCGACCACGATGTCCTTGGCCTCGCCCAGGGCCACGAAGAACCCCACGGTCCCCACGTTCCAGAGGTGGTGGTAGACGTAGTCCGACCGGATCGACTTCAGCTGACTGATGAAGACGGAGGCGTGGAAGGGGCTGACCTCGACCAGGGGCCGAGGCAGGACGTTGGAGCGATCCAGCAGCTTCAACAAGCCCACGAGTGACCGCTTGACCGGGCCGGGCCAGGCCATGATGCGCCGCGCGGTCGAGGCCGCCTCGTCCCGGTCGCCCCTGGAGATCTCGGCGACGGCCCGCTCGACGGCTTCGGCCACGTCGTAGACGTTCTCCGTCCCCGTGAAGGGGAGCTTGGTCGACGTCTCGTCCGCCCCCTCCGCGAGCGACCGCTTGACGATCATGGAGACGTGGATTCCGTGACGCGCGTACAGGCGTCCGTTCACGACGAAGCGGTTCAGTTGAGGCCGCTCGGCGAGCGTCCGAACGACAGCCGCGATGAGCACCGCGGTGTAGCCGACGTGGCGTCCGGCACTGCCGGCCTCGGCGATGAACGCGTCGATCCCGTCGGTGAAGATGGTCTCCTTCGCGAAGACCTGGGCGTCCGTCCGTCTGTCCGCGACGTAGGGCGCCAACTGCATTACGGGCCCGATCGACCTCAGGGGCCTGCCGTCGGATCGCCTCACGCGACCTGACCCTACCCAACCAGAGCATGGCGCCGCCGCCCCACGATGGCTCGTGCTCGCGGCCCAGCCGGATCTGGTGACACCGCCGACCCCGCAACAGGGCTGGCCGTCTCGGCGATCATCCACCATCCGAAACCAGCGGCCCTTGGTTTGGCTCGCCCACGGCGCAAGCGCCCTCCCAGCCGCCGACATGACACACCGAAGCGACAGATCCGGTAAGGCTACTCTGGTAGGACGATGGGTAGTATCCTAGTCGCATGAGTCAGGTGAAGCTGAGTGTAAGCCTCTCCGAGAGCGAGGTCGCGGCGCTCGACAAGTACGCCCGTGCCGCCGGCCTGAAGTCACGTTCCGCAGCCATCCAGCAGGCGATCAGGCTGCTCGGGGATCCAGAACTTCAGTCCGCCTACGAGGCGGCGTGGCAGGAATGGGAGGCCACGGGCGACGCCGACGCGTGGGAGTCTGCCACCGCGGATGGACTCGCTGATGCTCCGCGGTGAAATCCGATTGGTCGATCTGGAACCCGCACGGGCAGGAGAGGCGAACAAGCGCCGTCCAGCGGTCATCGTGAGCAATGACAACGCCAACGCCACCGCGGCCCGACTCGGACGCGGGGTCGTCACCGTGGTCCCCGTGACGAGCAACACCGCACATGTCTTCCCCTTCCAGGTCCTCCTCTCTTCAGCCGAAACAGGCATCCACGTAGATTCGAAAGCCCAGGCCGAACAAGTTCGCTCGGTTTCGGTGGAACGACTCGGTCCCGTCGTAGGCCGCCTACCCACCCACCTCATGACCCAACTCGACGACGCACTCCGCCTGCATCTCCAACTCTGACAACAAACCAGTCGCGACATGAGCGAGTGATAGCACGGTGGTAGCATGACGTTCATGGCCATGACGTTGCGACTGGAACCTGAGGATGAGCAGGCCCTGGCACTCCTCGCCCAAGCTGAGGGAGTAAGCAAGCAGGAAGCGACCGTGCGCGCCATCCGTGAGGCCGCTGCCCGCCACGTCCGGGAGGACAAGGTTCGTCGTCTTTCTGCCGCCGCCCGCGAACGCTACGCCGACCTGCTTGACCGGCTCGGCCAGTGATCGACTACCTCGCCTTGGAGGATGTCCTGGCTCTGGTCCGCGACCTTGGTGTGGGCCCGGTCCGGGACATCGGACTGCTCGACTCGGCGGTCCACCGGCCCTCGGTGACGGTGTTCGGTCGTGACGCCTACCCTGACTTGGACGCCAAAGCCGCGGTGCTCCTGGAGTCGATCGTGATGAACCACGCTCTGGTCGATGGGAACAAGAGGTTGGGGTGGCTTGCAGTCGTCGTCTTCTATGGACTGAACGACGTGACCTTGGAGGCCCCCGACCAGGACGCTTACAACCTGGTCATCGCCCTCGCGTCCGGCACCGCGAACTACCAAGAGGCCGCCGCGCGACTTGCCGAATGGCACTGACGGAGCGCGGCAAAGGAGTGCGTCTGGTTTGACCTTCCGCCGGCTCTCACAAGGTGCTAGCATTGCTGTCAGGAGGGTGGTCGTGATGAGCACTTTGACGATCCGGCAGTTGAACGAACACACCCACGCTCGGTTGCGCGGTCGTGCCGCCAAGCATGGACGATCGGTCGAGGCCGAGGTCCGCGCGATCCTGGACGCGGCCGTTGGCCTTCCCGAAGAGAACATCCTGCTGGCCCTGCACGCCACGTTCACCGAAGCCGGCGGCTTGGATCTGGAAGTCCCAGAACGCACCGATGCGCCGCGCGTGGTCGACCTGTCGTGATCATCGCCGACACCAACATCGTCTCGGAGTTCATGAAGGACACCCCCGACCCACAGGTACTGGCGTGGGCGCACAGCGTGGGAGCGGCGGACCTGACTATCAGCGTCGTGACCGTCGAAGAGATCGACCGCAGCCTGGGACGACTCCCGAAAGGCCGACGTCGCAAGGACCTGGAGCGTCGGTGGACCACACTGCTGGACGCGTTCGCCGACACCATCGCTACCTACGACGTGCCCGCCGCCAGAGCCACGGCCCGACTGATGGTCGCCAGTTTGGATCAGGGACGACCGATGTCGCTGGCCGACGCACAAATCGCCGGGATCTGCCTGACGCACGCGGCCACCCTGGCCACCAGAAACACCAAGGACTTCACCTCAATCGGTGACCTAACCCTCATCAACCCGTTCGAGCACCCGCATCCGTAACGCACCAAGCGCGGCAAAGGAGTGCGTTGCGCACCGCCGGATTCTGGCTACACTTGTAGCCATGACCGTTGACGGAACCATGGCGCTGAGGGACGTCAAGAACCACCTGTCCGAAGTCGTGGACCAGGTGGAACGCGAGCACGACCGGGTCGTGATCACCAAGCACGGCCGCCCCGCCGCGGTCGTGGTCAGCGTCGATGACCTGGCGTCGCTGGAGGAGACCCTGGACATCGCCGGCCGCCCCCAGCTGATGCGTCAGATCCGAGCCAGCCTGATCGAACTCGCCGCCGGCGAGGCAGAGGTGCTCACCAAGGACGAGATCCTGCGCACCCTCAGCGCATGAGCGACGCCCCTCTGCAAGTCGCTTGGACCCCCACCGCGAAGCGTGCCCTCAGCAGGCTGCCCGAGAAGGTCGCCGCCGCGGCCGTGGAGTTCATCTACGGACCGGTCGCCGAGAACCCCCGTCGGGTGGGAAAGGCGCTCCGCCGCGAACTCGAAGGCCTCTACAGCGCACGCCGCGGCGACTTCCGGATCATCTACCGGGTCTCCGACGTCGTCACCGTCATGGCCATCGACCACCGAGCCGACATCTACCGCAGCCACTGAACCACCCCGCAGCGGCAAAGTCGGATGTCCGTGGTGGGCGAGGAGTGCGGTTCAGTTGGGGCCTTGCGGCTCAGGCCTTCGGGTGAGCTGGGTGGGGCGATGTCCTTCCCGGAATGCCGCACGGAGGATCTGCAGACGTCGCGACCGGGTGACAGGACGCTTGGCGCTCATCACCCAGTACGCGACCTGCTCGCGGAAGTTCGCCGGCTGGACCTCGAAGAACGCCCACGCGGCCGGGCCAGCGCGCAATTCAGCCTCGGCGTCCGTATCAAGTCGCCAATGACCGTCAGCGCCGTAGCCAGGAGCGGTAAGGCGCCGGGACAGTGCGGCTTCTCCCGCCGGGGTCATCCGTCCTTCGGAGCGGAGGATGGCCGCACGGGTGAGGTTTCTCGGGCTCCACATCGAGTCGGCGCGGCGCGGCGTCACCCTGATGACCCGACCCTCCTCGACAGGGTGGACGACGCTGTCGATCCACCCGAAGCACAGCAACTCGTCAACCAGATCAGCCCACAGTGGACGCTCCGGGTCCTGGTGGCGCAGGCCGATCCACAGCTCGGTCGCTGTCTGGTGATGGGCTTGAAGCCACGTCCGGAGCTCCACAGCAGAACGCGGGTACAGGACAGGTTCCCGTTCTTGCCGAGCCACCACGTCAGCGTAGTCTGCGCTCCGACACGCGGGGACAGCCAAGCAGACGCCTCAGGCCATCGCAGACGCGCGGGCGCGGCCATTCGTTGCGGATGTTCCGGAGGGTGGCTCAGGAGGTTTCTGAGAGGCGCCGCACGACGTACTGGTTGAGGCTGAGATGCTCTTCCGCGGCCTGGATCGCGAGTCGGCGGTGGAGACTCTCGCCCACGCGGAGGTTGAACTTGCCCGAATAGCTCCGCTGCGAGAGCGGTTCGGGGACGGACTCACCCTCTGCCCTGAGGTCGGCCACGGTGTCGGCGACCAGGTCAACCACCCCCTGCAGGGCGTCCGCTTGGGAGTCGGCAAGCCACGACAGCGAGGGGAACTCCGCGCAGGTGGCGACGAACTCGTTGTCTTCGACCGACCACGTCACGCGGTAGGTGTAGCGGGACACGTCGGCCGTCTGGGTCCGGGCCATCACTTCGCCTCCTTCTTGTCGATCGCGGCCAGCACCTGCCGCACCTGGTACGGCTTGGCCTGTCCGTTGCTGTTCTGAATGTTCACCCGGGGATCACCGGGCCAAGGGGTCTTGAACACCGCGTTCGAACCGCCGGTTCTGCGTGGCGGACCGAAGTAGTGTTCGCAGACCTCGTGGAGGTCGTCGTAGCGCACGTTCTGCGGGTTCATCCGCATCGCTGCCACGAGCTTGCCTACGGTCGCCACATGCACATGGTACCGCGGACAGTACCACCGTCAAGTCATTGGCGGTCACACGCTGTGCGGCAGAACAGGGCGTGCGCTCGGGTCCACCCCAGCGCCGCCAGGCTACCCTCGCGCACAGTGCCGCATGTGCCGGATGCCCCTTGCGTGCGGGTGGATGCGTGTTGGGCTGCCAGTTAGCGGGCGAGTCCCAGGAAGGTCATCAACGCTCGCTCGACTTCTGCGAGTTGAGCGGTCGACAGTCGGCCAACCCGTGTCTGGACGTTGGTTCGCCGAACAGTGGTGAGCTTGTCGACCATCAGGTCGCTATCGCGTTCGAGGCCGGACAGGTCGCTGCTGGGGATGCGGATGCGCATCAAGGGCGCATCGGTGAAGGTCGTGGTCAACGGCACCACTGTGACCGAGTCCGTCTGGTCGAAGAGGTCATCCTGGATGATCACGGCGGGCCGTGGTTTGGAGGCGTAGACGCCGCCGGCCACGGTCCAGACCTCGCCTCGCTTCACTCGTCGTCCCAGGGCACCGAGACCGCTTCAACGAAGTCCTGGTCGTCGCCGAGTCGGTCAGCTTGGGCCACGAGCAGTGCCTGGCGACGCGCTTCGGCAGCGAACTCCGGGGTCCGCACGTCTGGCACCCAGATCTGCACCGGGCGGTATCCCCGGGCCCGCATCCGGCGCCGGTGTTCGCCAACTCGATCCTTGACCGTCATGAGACCCATGTTACATGTAACACGCGGCGGGCGACAGGCGAAGATCAACCAAGCTGACTGCGGCACAGAAAGACAGGGCGTGCGCTCGGGTCCACTCCAGCCGCCAGGCCACCCTCGCGCACCCTGCGGCAATTCCGGATGTTCGAGTGGGTCAGGCGACGCGGGTGGCCAGGTCGTCGAGTTCGGCTCGGATCTTGGCGATCAACGCCTTGGCGGATTCGTCGGACCCTGCCAAGTGGGACAGCAAGAGGTCGCGAGCCAGCGTCGAAACGGGAAGACCCCGCTGTTCGGCCAACCGCGTCAACGCGTCCAACTCCTCGACGTTCAGCCGGACCTGGAGCGTCTTGGCACGCTGGTGGCCGCGGGTCACCTTGCTGCCCGGCTTAATCGCAGCATCAGGGTTGCGTTCGGCCGCTTCAGCTTCGGTGGCAATCAGATCACTGATCGACATCGGTCGGCTCCTCTCGATATCGGCGCTGGTCGGTGGTGTTCGATGGCCACGCGTCCACTCCCCAGGTGACTCCCTCATCGGGAAGGACGATCACCGTGATCAGGGCCTTGCTGGCGGACGACCAGCCGATGATCCGGATGGTTCTGCCGGATACGGATGCGGGGTCGGGGTCGATGACCAACCTGTTGGGGTCGGCGAATGCTTCGTCGGCGACGTCCGGGGTCAGTCCGTGCTTGGCGATGTAGTCGCCCCGGTGGCGCCAGTCGATGCCTTCACCCACGAACACAGTGTATTACGAGCGCAATACGTCAACCAGCGCCCACCGCCACGGACCGCGCGGACGGCGGAGTCGGGTGGGTTGGCGGGGTGTCACGCGGGGTCTCTCGTCCGGTGTGGAACGTCACGGATTCTGGCGTGGCCCACCCGCTTGGTGCCGCATCGACCCGCCCCAGGGTCCTGGGAGGACTGGCGTGTCGCCTGCCATGAGCATGGGACCGGGGTAGCGGGTTTTCTGCCAGGCTCATGGGACCACTTGGATTGCCAGTCATGGGACCACCCGGCGTGTCTTGCCGGTGGGTTCTGGGTCGGCTCGGTGGATCGCCGTGTCGGTGTTGCCGTCATGGAGGTCTACGGGCGTGGGATTCAGGGAGGTCAGTGTGGTTGAGGTCAGGGAAGTGCTCCGCGGCTGGCTGGAGGGTGCCGGTCTGCGGACGGTCGCCGAGCGGGCGGGGGTGGACCGCAAGACGGCCCGCCGCTATGTGGCCGCCGCGCAGGAGGCCGGTCTGCAGCGGGACGCGGGGTTCGCGGCGGTCGATGACGACCTGGTGGCCCAGGTGGTGTCGGCGGTGCGTCCGGCCCGCCCGAACGGGCATGGGACGGCGTGGGAGGCCCTCGAGGCCCGCCAGGAGCAGATCGCGGTGTGGTTGGCCGGTGACGGCAAGGACGCGAAGCCGTTGTCGGTGGTGAAGGTCCACGAACTGCTGTCCCGGCAGGGGTGTGTGGTGCCGTATCGGACGGTGCACCGGTTCGCCGCCGAACGGTGCGGGTTCCGCGTGAAGGACACCACCGTCCGCGTCGCCGACGGCGAGCCGGGGGTGGAGCTGCAGATCGACTTCGGTCACCTGGGCTACCTGACCGGCGAGGACGGTCGCCGGCGGAAGGTCCACGCCCTGATCTTCACCGCCTGCTACTCGCGGCACCTGTTCGTCTGGTTGACCTACTCGCAGACGTTGGTGGCGGTCATCGCGGGCTGTGAAGCGGCGTGGGCGTTCTTCCAGGGTGTCTTCAAGGTCCTGGTCCCGGACAACATGAAGGCCATCGTCACCGACCCCGACCCGGTGAACCCGCGCCTGTCCCAAGGCTGGTTGGACTACGCCCAACACGTCGGGTTCGGCACCGACCCGGCCCGCGTCAGGTCACCGAAGGATTATCTCGAGGGTTCCGTTATCCCGAGTCTGGTGTGTCGTGCTGGTGTCGCTCCTAGCCAGCACGGATGGCGTGCGGCGGTTCCTCGGGATAATCAATTGAGTCCGGCGAGTTGGAGGATCAGGTCGTCGTTTCCTTTCCATAGGGGTGCGAGGTCGGGTGTGGGTCCTGCCGCTTTCTGGATCGCTTCGCGGACCATCTGGTTGTCGGCAGAGGCGTAGATGCTGGTGGTGGTGATGTTGGCGTGGCCAAGGAATTCCTTGATGTGTGGCAGTGGCACTCCGGCGCGGAGCAGTTGCATGGCGCGGGCGTGTCGTAGTTGGTGGGCGTGGATCCGTTCGGGGAGTTCTGGGCAGTCCTGACCTGTTTCAGCTCAAATGTCGCATTTGGCGGCTTTGATCAGTCCACCCCTGGCGGGTCTGGACGATGGTTGTGGACTTGATTGTTCCGCCGTTGGCGGTGGTGAGCAAGACGACGCTGGTGGGCGTCGTGCAGGCC
>JAAYTZ010000103.1 GCA_012517965.1 Propionibacterium sp.
AACCATCGCCGGCGTCTGCGCCCGCATCACCCAACGCATCCTCGCCCTCACCGCCGCCATCTGGCACAACGACCACGCCGGCCGCACCCGCCGATCACTCACCGACTACGACCACTGACCCCCGGGAATTGATCATCTAGGATCGGCCCCCGTGAAGGCCCTGCTGTTAGAAAACATCCACCCGGAGGGCGTCCGGATCCTTCGGGATCGCGGCTTCGAGGTGGAGGTGCGGGACGACGCGCTCGGCGAGGCCGACCTGATCGAGGCGTTGCGCGGCGTCGACGTGCTCGGCATCCGCTCCACGACGCAGGTGACCGCGGCCGCGCTCCGGGCGGCCCCCCGGCTCCAGGCGATCGGGGCCTTCTGCATCGGGACCAACCAGATCGACCTCCAGGCCGCGACGGCCGCCGGCGTCGCCGTGTTCAACGCCCCCTACAGCAACACCCGGTCGGTGGTCGAGTTGGCCGTGGCCGAGATCATCGCGCTGGCCCGGCGCCTGGTCGACCAGAGCGCGTTCATGCACGCCGGGGTGTGGAACAAGTCGGCGCGCGGCAGCCACGAGGTCCGCGGCCGCACCCTCGGCATCGTCGGCTACGGCAGCATCGGGTCGCAGCTGTCGGTGCTGGCCGAGTCGCTGGGCATGCGGGTCTTCTTCTACGACATCGTCGACCGGCTCGCCCTCGGGAACGCGGTCCGGTGCGACTCACTGGAGGAATTGCTCGAGTCGGTCGAGACGGTCAGCGTCCACGTGGACGGGCGGCCCGCCAACCGGAACCTCTTCGGGGACGCCGAATTCGCCCGGATGCGCCCGAGGTCGCTGTTCCTCAACCTGTCGCGCGGGTTCGTCGTCGACGACGAGGCGCTGGCCCGGCACCTGCGCTCGGGTCACCTCGCGGGGGCCGCCCTCGACGTGTTCCCCAGCGAGCCGAAGGCCAACGACGAGGAGTTCGTCAGCCCCCTGCGTGGCCTGCCCAACGTCATCCTGACCCCGCACGTCGGCGGGTCGACGCTGGAGGCCCAGGCGAACATCGGGCAGTTCGTGGCGGGCAAGCTGGCCGAGTTCGTCGCCAGCGGCACGACGGTGCTGTCGGTCAACCTGCCCCAGGTGCAGGCGGGCCCGCCGGGGGAGCGCCGCCTCCTGCACCTGCACGCCAACGTCCCCGGGGTGATGGCCACGATCAACCGGATCGTGGCCGAGGTCGGGGCCAACGTGGACGCCCAGCAGCTCGCCACCCGGGGCGAGGTCGGCTATGCCGTCCTCGACATCGACGCCGACGCCAGCGAGGACGTCCTCGCCGCGTTACGGGCGATGCCGGAGGCGATCCGGGTGGAACTCCGCTGAGGCCCGGTCACGTCAGGACGAGGGGCTCGGTCGGCTCGTAGGGGGCGAGCAGCTGCAGCACGTCGGCGTGGAGCAGCCCGTTGGTGGCCAGGGCGCCCGGCCCGACCGGCCCCGGCCGCCCGTCCAGGTTGGTGAACGTGCCACCCGCCTCGGTGACGATCGGAACGAGCGCGGCCATGTCGTGGAGCGCCAGGTCGGGCTCGCAGGCGATGTCGACGGCGCCCTCGGCCACCAGCATGTAGCTCCAGAAGTCGCCGAAGGCCCGGGTGCGCCAGCAGTCGCGCATCAGGTCGACGAACTGCTGGCCGCGGCCCGAGTCGATCCAGCCGCCGATGGAGGAGTAGGACAGGGAGGCGTCCGCCACGGCGCCGACGTCCGACACCCGCATCCGGGACGCCGCGGCGAGCGACTTGCCCGTGTAGGCGCCACCGCCCCGCGACGCCCACCAGCGCCGGCCGAGGGCCGGCGCCGTCACGACGCCCACCACGACCTCGGGGCCGTCCATCAGGGCGATCAGGGTGGCCCAGACGGGGACGCCGCGGACGAAGTTGCGGGTGGCGTCGATGGGGTCGATGACCCAGCGGCGCGGCCCCCAGCCGGTGTCCTCCCCCTCCTCGCCGTGCACGGCGTCGCGCGGCCGGGTGCGCGCCAGGTTGCGGCGGAGGAGTTCCTCGACCGCGACGTCGGCGTCGCTGACCTCGGTCAGGTCCGGCTTCCGCGACACCCTGAGGTCGAGGGCCTTGAACCGCGCCATCGTCAGGGAGTCGGCGTTGTCGGCCAGCACGTGGGCGAGGCGCAGGTCGTCGACGAACGATTGCTCCATGGGGGCACCCTACGGGCTCAGCGCTCGTAGTCGGGGGTCATCCAGGCCTTCTCCATGCGCCGGAAGGACTCGAGCCGTTCGGCCGTCAGCCGCCCCTCGGCGACGGCGGCGTCCAACGCGCACTCGACGGCCGAGGAGTCGTGGCGGCAGCCGCGGGGGCAGTCCGGGACGATGGCGGCCAAGTCGGGGAAGGCGGCGATGATCGAGTCGGTGGTGACGTGGGAGAGGCCGAAACTGCGGACGCCGGGGGTGTCGATCACCCAGCCGCCCGGCTCGGGCAGCGGGAGCGCGACCGCGGACGTCGACGTGTGCCGCCCCCGCCCGGTGGTCTCGTTGACCTCGCCGGTGGCGCGCCGTGCTCCCGGGATGAGCGCGTTGACGAGCGTCGACTTGCCGACGCCGGAGTGGCCGACGAAGACCGTCCGGTGCCCAGCCAGCAGCCCGCGCAGTTCGGCGAGGTCGGCCCCCGGGGCGGTCGCCAGCACCGTCACGTCGAGCGCGCGGTAGAGCGCGGCGAGGTCGTCGGGGCTGGCCAGGTCGGCCTTGGTGAGGATCAGCAGCGGGTGCAGGCCCGCGTCGTAGGCCGCCACCAGGATGCGGTCGATCATGCCGGGCCGCGGAGGTGGATCGGCGAGCGCGGTGACGATGGCCAACTGGTCGGCGTTGGCGACCACCGGCCGCTCGTAGGGATCGTCGTCGTCGGCGGTGCGTCGCAGCACCGTGCGGCGTTCGAGCACCTCGACGATCCGGCCCAGGGTGCCTTCCGCGCCGGAGGTGTCGCCGACGACGCGCACCAGGTCGCCCACGATCACGCCCTTGCGGCCCAGTTGGCGGGCCTTGGTGCACTGCACCGTTCGGGGGCCGGCCGCGTCCTCGATCAGGACCGTGAAGCGGCCGCGATCGACGGCGACCACGAAGCCGGTTTCGGCGCCGGAGTAGTCGGGCCGGTCCTTGGTGCGGGGCCGGGTGCGCCGGGCCGGCCGGCCGAAGCCCTCCGACTCGTCGTGCCGGACGCCCAGGCGCCCTCCCCGCCCGCTCACCGGCCCACCAGGGCCGTCCACAGGCCGGGGAAGTCGGGCATCGTCTTCGACGTGCAGGCCACGTCGTCGAGCTCGACCCCCGGGACGGCCAGCCCCAGCACGGCGGCGGCGTGTGCCATGCGGTGGTCGGCGTAGGTGGCGAACGGGCCGCCTCGCAGGGGGCCGGGGGTGATCGCCAAGCCGTCGGAGGTCTCGCTGACCCGCGCCCCGCGCGCGCCCAGTTCGGCGGCGAGGGCGGCCAACCGGTCGGTCTCGTGGCCGCGGATGTGCCCCACGCCCCGAAGTCGGCTGGGCCCGTCGGCGAGACAGGCGACCGCGGCCAGCACGCAGGTCAGCTCGCTGACGTCGCGCAGGTCCACGTCGGCCCCCCGGACGCCGGCGCCCGAGACCGCCACGTGCCCCGGCGTCCGCTCGACCCGCGCCCCGAAGGCGGCCAGGGCCGCCAGGACGCCGTCCGCGTCCTGGAGCGTGCGCTCGGGCCAGGCCATCTCGACGCGGCCCCCGGTCACCAGACCGGCGCAGAGGAAGGCGGCCGCGTTCATCAGGTCGGGCTCGATCGCCTCGTCGCGCGCCGCGAGCGGCCCGGGGTGGACGACCCAGGTGTCGGCGTCCGGGGTGTCGATGCGCACCCCGCGGTCGCGCAGCATCCCGGCGGTCATGCCCAGGTAGGGCCGCGAGGGGATCGGGGGGCCGACGTGCCGGACGGTGACGCCCGCGTCGAACCGCGCCCCGCTCATGAGCAGCGCAGACACGAACTGGCTCGAGCCGGACGCGTCGAGTTCCACCGGCCCGCCGGGCACGCGTCCCGTCCCCAGGACGGAGAACGGCAGGGCGTCCCCCTCGATCCGGACGCCGGCCTGCCGGAGGGCGTCCAGGAGGGGGGCGACGGGTCGGGCGGACGCGGCGGCATCCCCGAAGAAGTCGCTGCGACCGGACGCCAACGCCGCGACGGGCGGCAGGAAGCGCATGACGGTGCCCGACAGGCCCACGTCGATGCGGGCGGGGGTGTAGCGGGCCGGTGGTCGAACACGGACGACGCCGGGGCCCTCGTCGACGAGGTCGACGCCGAGACCGCGGAGGGCGGCGCGCATCAACGCGCTGTCCCGGGCGTCCAGGACGCCGGTGAGCACGGACTCGCCGTCGGCGAGCGCCGCCAGGACGAGGGCGCGCGCGGTGGCCGACTTGGACCCCGGCACACGCACCGTCCCGGTGACCGGCCCGCTCGGGGTGGGCGCCACCCAGCCCGTCATCGAGCGGCCCGGGGCGGGATCACCGCAGGACGTCCTTCACCTCGTGGGCGGCGGCGTCGAGTCGCCGCTGGGCCTGGGCCGCGGCCTTCTCCACCTTCTTCTGGGCGCGGCGGCCGAGGCGCTGGGCGTCCGAACCCGCCCCCTCGATGGCCTTCGCGGCACTGCGGGTCACCCGGTGGGTCGAGTCGGACGCGCGCCACAGCATGCTGGGCTTGCCGCGGGTGTCCTGAGTGAGCACCAGCGCCGCTCCGGCCAGGGCCAGCTTGGCCAGGAAGTCGGTGCGGGCCGCCTGCTTGTCCAGCGCACCGCGCGGGTCGGCCGCCAACACCTGGGGAACCATCGAGCCCGCCGCCAGAGCGCCGCCCAGCCGCGGGGCGAGACCGGTGGCCATGCCCAGGCCGCCGGCAACCGCCGAGACGCCCCCGAGCCGCACCAGCGAGCGGGTGTCCTCGGGGATGTAGGCGCCGACCGCGCCGGGCAGCGTCCGTTGGGCGAAAGGCACGAGCTTCTCGGCGAGGGGCTCGGCGGCGGGGACCAACGCGTCGGGGTCCTTGACCGCCTTGATGCCGCTGGCGATGAAGTAGCCGCCCATCAGGGCCCGTCCGGCTGCACGCACAAGGTTCATGCCCCATTCCTAGCGCCTCGCCCCCCGCCCAACAAGCGCCACCGCGAACCTGAGACCCGGGTCGCGGGAATACCCCGGCGCCGAGGGTGCGTTCCTCCAGCGTGACCGTCCTCACCGAAGCCGCCCCTCGGGGGGCGGTGCGAGCCGACGACTGGAGCCCGGTACTCTCGTACGCGATGAACCTGGCACCGACCGACCATGACGGACTCGTCGACCTCGCGACCGAGGACGACGAGCAGCGCGCCGCGCGTTTCGAGCGTGACGCGCTGCCCTACCTCGACCAGCTCTACGGCGCCGCGCTGCGGATGACCCGCAACCCGGCCGACGCCGAGGACGTCGTCCAGGAGACCTTCGCGAAGGCCTTCAGCGCGTTCCACACCTTCGAACCGGGCACGAACCTGAAGGCCTGGCTCTACCGCATCCTGACGAACACCTACATCAACGCCTACCGCAAGAAGCAGCGCCAGCCGCAGATCGCCGGCGGGGAGGACGTCGAGGACTGGCAGCTTCACCGCGCCGAGCAGCACACCTCCGACGGCCTGCGCAGCGCCGAGATGGAGGCGCTCGACCTGATGCCGGACTCCGCGGTGACCGAGGCGATGAACGCCCTCGCCCCCGACTTCCGGCTCGCGGTCTACCTCGCCGACGTCGAGGGCTTCTCCTACAAGGAGATCGCCGAGATCATGGGCACCCCGATCGGGACCGTGATGTCGCGGCTGAACCGCGGCCGCACCCAACTCCGCAAGGCCCTGAGCGACTACGCCCGGGAGCGCGGCCTCGGCGTGGGGGGTGACGCGTCGTGAGCGATCCGGTCGGACACGAGGCGCACGACGACTGCTCCTGGGTGCTGGAGCGGCTGTACCAGTTCCTGGACGGGGAGTGCCCTGAGGTGGAGGCCGACGACATCCGCCACCACTTGGACGCGTGCGACCGGTGCGTCGAGGACGCCGACGCGGTGCTGGCGCTCAAGGCGCTGGTGCAGCGGTGCTGCCGCCAGTCCGCGACCGCGCCGCCCGAACTGCGGCTGCGTCTCACCACCCAGTACTCGCGGGTGTCGATCACCCGGATCGAGTTCCCGCACGCCTAGATGATCAATTCCCGGGGGTCAGTGGTCGTAGTCGGTGAGTGATCGGCGGGTGCGGCCGGCGTGGTCGTTGTGCCAGATGGCGGCGGTGAGGGCGAGGATGCGTTGGGTGATGCGGGCGCAGACGCCGGCGATGGTT
>JAAYTZ010000104.1 GCA_012517965.1 Propionibacterium sp.
CCATCAGCCTCGAACGCCACCGCAGCACCATCGTTGACCTTGAACGTGAAGTCCTCAGCCTTCTTCGTGCCACCGTTGTCGTTGACCACGACCTTCTTCACGATCAGACTCGCCGCCTGATCATCATTCGTGATCGTGCAGACCACGGTGCCAAGAGCGGGAACCGTCACGGATCCTGCGTTGTACGCCGTGCCCGCCGTCGTCGCTCCGGTGCAACTCCAGGTGCCCTCGCTGTAGCCCGCCACGTCGCTCTCAGCGAACGTGTAAGGCCCCGCGACGACCGTCAACACGTTGCTGGAGTACTTCAGCGTGTTGGGTCCGTCGGCCACACCAGCCCCGAAGGTCAACGAGCCTGCCGTCGTGTTGAGCCCGAACGCGCCCACCGCAGCCGTACCGCCGTTGTCATTGACCACCCGCTTCACCAACTGAAGGGTGCCGGTCTGGAGGGAGTTCGTCACGTTGCAGATGGTGGTCTTCCCGGCCCGGATCTCAATACCGGCCAGGCCGGTTCCGGTGGTGACTCCGTCGATCGCGCAGGACGCACTGGTCATCGCCCAGTTCGCCGGGACGGTCTCGGTGACAGTGATTCGGGTGACCGTGTTGGCAGGATCGCCGAACGGGATCTGCTGCTCCGACCCACTGCCGTAGATCGTCCACGACGAGATGGGCGTTCCGTCGGCGTCCCTCGCCTGTGACGGCACCGACGAGGTGAACACGAATGGCACCGAGCCGTCATCCGGCACGGCCGTCTTGACGATCGTCAGGCGGCCGGTGGTGTTGATGGACACCACACAGTCGGAGTAGTCGGAGTTGGGTTGAGCGGACGGGTAGCTGCAGACGTTGATGAGTGCCGCGTTGGCCCCGCCGACGTCGGCCAGTGAGATCTTGAGCGTCGCCGCCGTGTCGTAGATGCGGCAGTCCTTGGTGGCGTCATTGCTGTCGCAGACGTTCTTCGTCCGGCCCGTGGTCCCGAACGGGTCGGTGCTGGTCACGCTCGTACTGTCGGTCATGCGAGTGTTGAGCAGCGTCGGCCCTGTGCAGTTCGTCGCGCTTCCGTCCGTGCAGGAGTAGGTCTTCGTTCCCTGGTAGACACCCGCGGTGTTGACCTGGATGCACTGGACGAAGTTCGCGAGCCCATCCCCATCCGAGTCGAACAGGCTGCAGGCGTCGCCCGTGTTCGTTCCCGTCCACCAGATGTCGTCCCAGCCCCACTGGACGAGGATGTCGACAGTCGGGTCGGCGGGTTCGTAGTCGACGCGCAGCCAGTTCATGTCCTTCTGGCCCGGCTCATCGTCCGGACCATCGGTGTCAACGATGTAGCTCGGCGCGTCCGTGAAGAGCGCGAACGCTGTCCCGGAGGACTCGCCCCTGGCCACGGCCACGTACGTGGCGACCACCCAGGTCGGAAGGACGAACTTGTGGGTGAAGGCGCCATTCTCGTCGGCGACGATCTCGGCCGTGTGTTTCCACGAGGCCTTCTCGGAGTCGTCGACCACGATGGCGATCGCCTCGGCCGGCTTCCAGCCGGCTCCGCTGAGCACGACCTCTTCACCCGGGGCGTAGTCCATCTTGTTGGTTGTGATCGTAGGTGAGCTCACCCCGGTCTCCGCGGCCGGCGCAACCGAAGGGCTGGGATCGGTCGGCGTACTGGGGGTCTCTGGGACGGGCGTCTCGGTGGCAGGCTCCGTGCTGGGGGCGTCCGCGGCCGGCGGGGCGCGGTCGCCCTCTGCCACCACGTCGGCCTCCACGACGACGGGGGTCTCCGGGACGGGCGTCTCGGGGATCGGGTCAGCCGCCGGCTCCTCGGGAGCGGCGGGAGTGACGGCGTCCGGCGCCGGATCGGACGCGGGCACCTGAGTCTCTTCGGCCGGGGCTGGCGCCATGACCTCTTCCACAGGGGCCGGCGCCACGGCCTCTTCCGTCGGCTCCGGGGCCACTTTCGCCTCGGCGGGCGGGGCGTCCGGCGTCGGCGTCGCCGCCTGGGCGGTCGGCGCCGGTGTCTTCTGCTTCGCTTGGACGACCTGCACGGTGCCCGGCAGGAACGTCATCGACAGCGTCATCGCGAGCGCGACGAACGCCGTCCACAGTCGGCGTGATCGGAGGCTCGTGACCGGGAACTCCGCCCCTGCGAAGGATCGGCCACCTCCCCCAGGACGATTGACGCGGGCTGAACGCCGCGCGGGTTGGTTCATGATTCCCCCCTTGGAATCACTCCACACCGTGCGCCGTGCACGGCGAACGGGGATGCCTCGGCAATGGGCGCCCGTTCGGGGCCCGGCGGCGTCCTCGCCCCCATTGGCGGAGCAACGATGCCCCGCCCACCCCGCAGGTCCGGCGTCCATCACGTCCAGCTGGTCCACCCGGGCCAGCGATGCCCGGAGCAGAACCCCCCACAGCCAACACGGTAAGCAGCGCCCCGCCCCGCAGGCCGCGCGGGAGCGATCCGGAGACCGGACCCATACGACTCCTTTACCCCGAGTCCCCCGAACGGGGACATCAACGACGCGTCTCGGCAACGATTTCCATACGAGTGGGCCTATAGGAGTCGACCGCACCGGCCCCCGGTGCGAAGCTGCTTGAGTGGATCCCAACGGTCCAGCCACGGCAGAGCCGCCCGGGGGGGAGCGGGCCGAGCAGCTGGCCGGCGAGCCCGGGCTCGCACTCGATCACCTCCCCGTCGGCGTCTTCCGTGCGCGCGTGGGCGCCGACGACCGAGTCCAAGTCGTGGCCGCCACCCCCCTCATCGCCGACCTGCTGGGGGCGCCGCCCCGTGCCGACCTGTGGGACGCCTTCGTCGCCGCCTTCCCCTGCTCCGACGTCGCCGCGCTCACCGCCGCCTTCCGCGCTGCCCGCAACGGCCGGCGTCCGCTGCGCTGGGAGGCACGCCTGACCCGGACACCGCGCTGGCTCCGTCTCTTCGCCGGCATCACCGTCGACGCCCAGGGGGACGCCGTCGTCGACGGCGTCCTCGAGGACATCACCGCCGCCAAGGCGTCCGACGAGAAGCGGGACGCCCTCCTGGCCGCCCAGACGCGGCGCGCCGCCGAACTCGAGCGGGTGGACGCCACCCGTACCACGCTGCTGGCGGCCGTCGTCCACGATCTGCGGACGCCGCTGACGACCATCTCCTCCAGCGCCGACCTGATGCTCGCCGACCTCGACCTGGCCGACGCCGAGCGCCGCGAACTCGCCGAGCACGTCGCGCGCGCCGCCCAGGCCCTGTCGCACCTGATCGACAACCTGCTCGACGTCACCCGCCTCGAGGCCGGCGTCCTCATCGCCCGGCTCGGCCCCACCTCCGTCGCGGACGCCCTCGACTGCGGCCCCGACCTCGACTGGTCGTCGATCACGGTCGACCTGCCCGACGACCTGCCGCCGGTGCGCGCCGACCCCGGGCTGCTCGAACGGGTGCTGTGCAACCTGCTCGAGAACGCCGCCCACCACAGCCCCCCGGGCACCACGGTGTCGCTGACCGCGCGCCGCGAGGGGGCTGGGGTGACGATCAGGGTCGCGGACCACGGCCCGGGCGTGGATCCCAGCCGGTACGCCGTGCTGTTCAACCCCTTCGAACGCTTCGGGGTGACCGGCGGTGGCGGTCTCGGCCTCGGGCTCGCGATCGCCCGCGGCTTCACCGAGGCCATGGGCGGACGCCTCACGCCGTCCGCCACCCCCGGCGGCGGACTCACGATGACGGTCGAGTTGGAGGTGTCCGATGACGCGCCTGCTGATCGTTGAGGACGACGGCGGCCTGCGCCGCACACTGACCATCAGCTTCAGCGCCCGCCACTTCGAGGTGGACGCCGCCCCGGACGCCCGCACCGCGCTCACACTCGTGGCCTCCCCTCCCGACCTCATCCTCATGGACCTCGGGCTGCCCGATGTCGACGGCATCGAGTTGATCGGCCAACTGCGGGAGCGCACCGGCGCCCCGATCATCGTCGTGTCGGCTCGCCACGCCCAGCACCACAAGATCGACGCCCTGGACGCCGGCGCCGACGACTACGTCACCAAGCCCTTCGGGGTGGAGGAACTCGTCGCCCGGGTCCGGGCCGCGCTGCGGCGTCCGGACCTGGTGAGAGGCGATCAGAACGAGGTCCGCACGGAGGCCTTCACCCTCGACCTGGCCGCCAAGCGGGCGGAGCGCCGTGGCGTCCCGGTGTCGTTGACGCCGACCGAGTGGCATCTGGCCGAGGTGCTGGTGCGGCACCGCGGCGAGTTGGTGCCCGCGGCCGACCTGCTGACCGCCGTGTGGGGACCCGCCAGCGCCAAGGAGCGGCACCTCCTGCGCATCCACATCGGCCATCTGCGCCACAAGCTCGAGGACGACCCCGCTCACCCGCGGCACTTCGTCACCGTGCAGGGGTTGGGCTACCGGTTCGAGCCCTGAGCGGACGGCCCCCACTGGGCTGATCCCTGAATCCCGCGCAGTCGATGGCCCAACCACGGCGAACAGGAGCCGATTCTGCCATCGAGTGTGCGTTTCTCAGGGTGAACGCCCAGCACGGACCCCGTTGGCGCGGGGGTGGAGGGTCAAGATCGAAGAACCTCGTGGACGCCGAGAGGGGGCGTGCCGACTGTCCCAGCGGCGTCCGGACTAAGCCCGACGCCGGCGCACGGCCACCAGCGACCGCACCAGGCGGACGAATCCGCTCGGATCGTTGAACACGACGGCGGCGTCGATGCGGTGGACGGTCCAGCCGCGGGTGCCGAGCCAGAGGTCGCGGACACGGTCGCGGGCCACCGCCTCGGGGCGCAGGTGCTGGCGTCCGTCGATCTCGATGATCACCTGTGCCACCTCGAACACCAGGTCGCCCACCGCCACCAGGTTGCCGTCGACGTCGCGGAACTCGCGGTTGCCCACCCACCCGCCGATGCGGGCCTCACGCAGTAGCGCGTGGGCGCGGCGCTCAGCCGCCGAGAACGGACGCCCCGCCGACTGCTTCACCAGGCGGCGGCGCTCGAGATGCCGCCGCCGCCCGCGGACCAGGTTCAGCGCCAGGTTCAGCTCCTCCAACGGGACGCCGCGGCGCAGGGCATCGTCGACGGCGTCCGCGCCCCGGGAGTCGACGAGGTCGAGCGCTGTGAGGGCGCGTCCGCTCGTGAGCACGTCGTCCACGCGGCGGACGAGGCGGCGCGGGATCGTGCGCCGCTCGACCCGGAACCCCGCGTGCGGCCGCAGCCGGGTGCTCGCCACCTGCAGGTCGGCAGGCTCGGGGACCTCGCCCCAACCCATCAGCACGGCCGCGCTCTCCCGGACCACGACGCACCCCGGGTCACGCAGCCGCGCCGCCCGCGCCCGGGTGAGGAGCGTGGCGGCGTCCACGGGGGTGGCGTAGACCCCGGCGAGCACCGCGACCAGCTCGCCGCGCCGGACGGCCCAGTCGAGCGCGCTCCCCAGCTCGGGGTGGTCACGCCGGCCGATCACGCCTCGGCCCTGGTCGAGGATGCTGCGAACGTCGTCCCGCACGCCCCCAGGTTGGGCGCCCCCTGTCACCCCTGTGCACAAGTGCTCCGGACGCCGCCCCGCGGGCCGCCCGTCGCTCAAGTCGGACGCCGCCACCCTGAATTCCGCACACTCGATGGCCCGAAGGATCGATCGAAGCCCGGGCCTCGCGATCGAGTGCGCGTTTCTCAGGGGGACGGGGAGCGAGCGCCACGAGGCCGCGGCCAGATCGGCCGCGGCCCCGCAGTTGGTGGTCGCTCAGCGAGCGGTGGGCCGCAGGATCCCCTTCAGCCAGCCGAGGATGCCCCCGGCCTGCTCGGACGCCGCTGGCTCGGCGACCGGCTCGGCGACCGGCTCGGCGACCGCGACCGGCTCGGACACGACCGGCTCGGCGCCAGCGGGGGCGGCGTCCTTGATGGCGGAGATCTCGAAGGTCAGCGTGACGTTCTCGGAGACCAGGACGCCACCGGTCTCGAGGGCCGCGTTCCAGGTAAGGCCGAAGTCCTTGCGGTTGACGACCACCTGGCCGGACAGGCCGACGCGCTCGTTGCCGAAGGGATCCTGGGCGGCGCCCTCGAAGTCGAAGTCGATGCTCACAGGGCGCGTGACGTCCTTGATGGTGAGGTCGCCCTCGACGCGCAGGATGTCGTCGCCGGCGTCCGTGATGCGGGTCGACGCGAACCGGATCGTCGGGTAGTTCTCGACGTCGAAGAAATCGCCGGAGCGCAGGTGGGCGTCGCGGTCGGCGTTGCCGGTGTCGACGGACGCCGTCTGGATCGTCACCTCGATGCGGGCGTCGGCCAGGTTGGCGCCGGTGGTGGCCGTGCCCTCGAACGCGCCGAACGAGCCGCGGACCTTCGTCACCATGGCGTGCCGGGCGACGAACCCGAGTTGGGTGTGGGTGGGGTCCAGGGTGTAGGTGCCGGCAAGGTTGGACAGCGTGCTCATGGGTTCTCCTGCTGGGGAAGGGAGTGACCGTCCGGCCCTCCGGTGATTGAATGTGAAACCAACCCTACGTGCAATGATTGAACTGTCAACTATTCTCCTCTCGAACAAGCACCGGGCCCCGGTTTACGCTCGGGCCATGCGAGCTGTCGTGGTCTACGAGTCGTTGTGGGGCAACACCGCCGCCGTGGGTGCCGCCATCGCCGCGGGGCTCGGCGAGGGCGCGCGCGTGCTGTCCACGGCGCAGGCCACCGCCGCCGAGATCGCCGACGCCGACCTGATCGTGGCCGGCGGCCCCGTGTTCGCGTTCCGGTTGTCGGCCGAGTCCACGCGCGAGGGGATTCGGCAGCAACCCGGCCCCGGCGCGCCCCCGCCCGACCTCTCCCACCCCGCGTTGCGCACCTGGCTGGACGCCCTTCCCGCCGGCACCGCCTGGTTCGCCGCGTTCGACACCCAGATCCGCGGCCCCTTCGGCCAGGGGGCGCCGACGATCGCGAAGGCCCTGGCGGCGAAGGGGTACCGGCAGGCCGCCGAGCCCCAGGGGTTCGTGGTCGAGGGCAAGTACGGACCGTTGCTGCCGGGTGAACTCGAGCGCGCCCAGCGCTGGGGCCGGCAGCTCGGCCGGGTCGTCGCCCAGGGCACGGGCGGGAACGGCTGAGCCCCCCGAGCCACCCGCCTCAGTTCGCCAGCGGCCGGTTGGTCGTCAGCAGGTGCCCGACGCGGTCCTGGTTCGCGGGCCGGGCGAGCAGGTCCACCGCGGCGTCGAGTTCCCCGGCCAGCAGCTCCTCCTCGGACGCCGGGGGCGTCCGCGGCGCCAGAGCCGCAGGCGTGATTGAAAAGTTGAGCCGATCCGACTCAACTTGGGCTTGACCGCGGATCACGAGCGTGAATAATGGAAGACACAAGGAGTTCCACCACGACCCCGAAAGGAGAACCCCTCATGGCACGCACTGCTTTCGACCCCTTCCGCGAGATGGATCGCCTGCTGAGTGACGTCACCCGGACGCCGGCGTCCGTCGGCATGCCGATGGACCTCTTCCGCGACGGGGACAACTTCGTCGCCCAGATCGACCTGCCGGGCGTCGACCCGGACAGCATCGACATCGACATGGACGGCGACACCGTCACCATCCGGGCCGAGCGGTCGGCACGCGACGGCGAGAAGATCCAGTGGCTGACCCGCGAGCGCGCGGTCGGCACCTTCGCCCGTCGGCTCACCCTGGGCCGCGGCCTGGCGACCGACAAGATCACCGCGGACTACTCCGACGGCGTCCTCACCCTCACCATCCCGGTGGCGGAGACCGCGAAGCCGCGCAAGATCCCGCTGAACCGCGGCGGGGACACCGTCTCCGGCGAGGTGGTCGGCGGGTCCGAGCAGAAGGCGGTCGCGTCCGAGTAGGCGCACCGCAGCCGACGAACGGCCGCGACGGGTTCGCCCGTCGCGGCCGCTTCTGTTGCGCAACAGTGCGTCTCCCAAGCCCGCGGGCCCATCCGCGCGGCGCACGCCGCCCTCGTCGAACGAACACCCGCTCACGCGACGGCGGGGGTCATCCCCCGGCGTCCGAGACAGGTGTCCCCTCCCCCTGTGGCGGGCGGGTGGGTGCGGCGTACCCTGCTCACCAACACCGACCAGGAGGTCCGGGTGAGCGACCGAAGCGTGCTGTGGCGGCGGGACGACATCCCCGCCGACGAGGCCACCGTGCACGCCCTGGTGATCGGGGTGAGCCGCTACGACCACCTGGCCGGCGGGTCCGGCACGCCCACGACCCACCGCCTCCTGGCCGGGCTCTCTCAGCTGAGCGCCGCGGCCACGTCGGCCACCCGGGTCGCCCTCTGGCTGCGCGACCATTTCGACTACCCGGAGATCCGGCTGGGCAGCGTCCGGCTGCTGGCCTCCCCGAGCCCCGGCGAGGAGCCGCTGCCCGGCGGTGCGACGCCCCCGCCGGCCACCTACGACCAGGTCAAGCGGGCGCTCAACGCCTGGCGCAAGGAGGCGCGGGCCACCCCCGGCAACGTGACGCTCCTGTACGTCGCCGGGCATGGGATCCAGACGAGCAACGAGGGCGGCATCGTGCTGCTCCAAGACGCCGGCGACCCAGACTTCGACCCGCTGGACCGGGCGATCGACGTGGCGTCGATCCGGCGCGGCATGGTCGCCGACCCGACGGACGCCGACACCCACACCCCGCCGATCCAGTACTACTTCTACGACGCGTGCCGCGTGCAGCCCTCGGCGGTCGCCAGCTTCGAGGAACTCCGCGCCGGCATCACCACGGATGAGCCGCGCGGCACCGCGGCGGACACCTCGTGGGTGCTGTGGGGTAGCCGGTCGCGCGACTACGCGCTGGCCGAAGCCGCCACCAAGACCACCCTGTTCTCCAAGGCGCTGCGCGACGCCTTCGAGTCGCGCGCCCCCGCGGATGCCGACGGCCGCACCGTGCGCATCGCCTTCTTCGCCATGGCGGTGGAGACCGTCGTGGACGAGCTCGCCCAGTCGGCCGGCGAGCAGCAGACGGTCGTCAGCGGCGGCGCGGGCCAGCTGCGCACGCCCGTGTACCTGCGGCCCATGTCCGTGCCGGCGGCGCCGCCCAGCCCAGCGACGCCCGCCCCGGCCCCGGCCGCGCCCGCCCCATCCCCGG
>JAAYTZ010000105.1 GCA_012517965.1 Propionibacterium sp.
CGGCCGGCGGGGCCGGCGTCCCCGGGCCGGGGACCGGCCCCCGGCGCACCTCGACGGTCGGGGCGATGGCGGCGTGCGCGAGGCCCCGGTGGTCGTCGAGCCGCACGTCGACGAAGCGGCCCTCGATCTGCACCCGGTAGGTGTCGGCGGTGAGTTCCTCCACGTCGATGACCCGCGTGGTGTCGTTGACGGTGATGGTGTAGCGGCGCATTTACCTTCTCCTCCAGGGCGCGTTCTGCAGCCCGCGGCCGACCGCCACCCAACGGCTGGCCCACAGTTGCGAGCCGGGCGCGACGGTGCGCATCTCGGGGGCGGCCTGCTTGCGGCGGATGTCCGCGT
This sequence comes from Propionibacterium sp., assembly GCA_012517965.1. GTDB lineage: Bacteria > Actinomycetota > Actinomycetes > Propionibacteriales > Propionibacteriaceae > Propioniciclava. The sequence goes on from JAAYTZ010000105.1 coordinate 340, forward strand.
GCTTGATGACGGCGACCGCGATCGCCGCGATGGTCTCGTCGTCGAGGGCGTCTTGGCTCGTGATCGTCACCGTGGCGGGCGCCGCCGCCGGTCGCGCCGCCTCCGCGGCGGAGGCGACGCGGGCCGCGGCGCGTTCGGTGGCGGCGGCGTCCACCCGGCCGATCACCCACAGCAGCAGCCACAAGACGGCGAGCAGGCCGAACACGACCGACATCCCGACGGCGGTCATCATGCCGCCCCAGGCCCAGTCGACCCGACTGAAGTCGAACATCGGCGTCCTCCTAGACCGGGAAGAGCCCGTGCTTCTTGGGCACGCCGGTCTGGACCTTGGTGCGCAACACCTCCAGCGCGCGGATCAGCCGGGGCCGGGTCTCCCGCGGCTCGATCACCTCGTCGATCTGGCCGACGTCGGCCGCCTCGTACGGGTTGTAGAACTTCTCCTTGTACTCGGCGATGAACCGGGCCTCCTCGGCCTTCGGGTCGGCGGCCTCGGTGATCGCCCTGCGGTGGAGCAGCCGCGCGGCGCCCTCGGCGCCCATGACCGCGATCTGCGCCGTCGGCCAGGCGAGGGCCACGTCGTTGTTCATCTGCCGGCTGGACAGCGCCACGTACGAGCCGCCGATCGCCTTGCGGGTGACGATCGAGATCTTGGGCACGGTCGCCTGGCAGTAGGCGTAGATGATCTTGGCGCCGTGCCGGATCACCCCGTTGTACTCCTGCTCGACGCCCGGCAGGTAGCCGGGACAGTCGACGAAGGTGACGAGCGGGATGTTGAACTGGTCGCACAGCGTGATGTGGCGGGCGATCTTGTCCGAGGCGTTGATGTCGAGGCAACCCGACATGACGGCCGGCTGGTTGGCGACGATGCCGACCGCGTGACCCTGGAGCCGGGCGAACGCCACGATTGCGTTGCCGGCCCAGTGGGCGTGCACCTCCAGCAGGGAGTCCGTGTCGAAGATCAGCCGCAGCACCTCGCGCATGTCGTAGGCGGCACCGTCGTCGAGCGGGACGATCGTGTTGAGCGCGTCGTCCATGCGGTCGGGGTTGTCCAGGGAGACGATCTCCGGCGGGTCCTCGGCGTTGTTCTGGGGCAGGTAGGCGAGCAGGGTCTTGGTGAGGCGGAGCGCGGCGTGCTCGTCCTCGGCCATGAACTGGGCCACCCCGGAGTTGCTGTTGTGGATCCACGCCCCGCCCAGCTGCTCGGCGGTGACCTCCTCGCCGGTGACGGTGCGGATGATGTCGGGGCCGGTGAGGAACATGTTGGAGGTTCCCTCGACCATGATCGTGAAGTCGGTGAGGGCCGGGCTGTAGACGGCGCCGCCGGCGCACGGCCCCATGATGAGCGAGAGCTGCGGGATGACCCCCGAGGCCTGCACGTTGCGCAGGAACACCTCGCCGTAGGCTGCGAGCGAGCGGACGCCCTCCTGCACCCGGGCGCCGCCGGAGTCGTTGAGTCCGATCAGCGGGATCCCGGACGCCATCGCCAGGTCCTGGATGCGGGAGATCTTGTTCGACTGCACCTCGGAGAACGACCCGCCCAGGACCGTGAAGTCCTGGGCGTAGACGGCGACGCGGCGTCCGTTGACCTTGCCGAAGCCGGTGATGATGCCGTCGCCCGGGTACAGGGACGCCGCCGAGCCGAACTCGGAGTTCCGGCTGGTGGCCAGCGCTCCCAGCTCCTGGAAGGACGCCTCGTCCAGCAGCAACGCGAGGCGCTCCCGCGCCGTCAGCTTGCCCTTGGCGTGCTGGGCCTCGATCCGGGCGGGCCCGCCCCCGGCGAGCGCCCGCTCGCGTTTCGCACGCAGGGTCGACAGTTGGTCGGCCATTGACTCCCCGTTCCGCTGGTCCGAGCGGACGCCGCCGCGTCGGCGTCCGTTGGGAGGGAAGCTAGCAGCCGCACCGGACCGCGGCGGGGCGACGGCGAAGCTCTTCCCGGTCCGCCGCCGGCGGTCAGAGCAACTGCTGGACGACGGCCACCCCCAGCACGGTGGTCGCCGCGACCGCGCAGCAAAACTCGACGAGCATGCCGAACCCCACCGACTTGAGGGCGATCCAACTGGTCTCGACCGCCCGGCGGACGTCGCGGACCCGGACCCACTCGCTGCCGAACAGCCCGGCCACGAAGCCGAGCACGAGCCCGACGACGGGGATCACGAAGAAGCCGACGACCCCGGTCACGATGCCGATCAGCACGGAACGGGAGGGAATCTCCTGCCGACGGAGCGTCCGGCCGGTGATCAGGTACTGGGCGGACGCCCCCGCCGCGACGAACAGCAGGCCGATCGCGAACACGATCCAGCCGTAGGGCGAGCCGCCCCACAGCGCGAAGATCAGGAGCCCCGCGGCCACCGTGACGCTGCCGGGCAGGACGGGCACGATGGTGCCGGCGACCCCGACCAGGGCCAGGAGGACGGCGGCGATCGCGGCGAGGAGGGCGGGAGTCACGGCGTCCAGCGTACGGAGCCGCGCAACCGCAGCCGGCGGCGCGGCGTCAGCGCCGCACGGCCTCCTGGCCCTCGCCGATCAGCCGGTACCCGATCGCGCCCATCCGCTCCGCGAGCCGGTCCACCCCCTCGATCGTCTCGACTCCGGTGGTGTCCTTGCCGGCGTAGGGGGCGTAGAGCGCCTGGTAGCGCGGCGGGGTCAGGTTCGGCGCCAGCACGTTGACCCCCGCCATGACCGCAAGCTCGCGGCCCCGGGGGTGGGCGCAGGCGACGGAGGTCAGGCAGGGCAGCAGCACGTCGGGCAGCAGCAGCCGCACCAGGCTCAGGACGAACAACGTCCGTTCGAAGCTGCCCGCTGGCTGGTCGCCGAGGGGGGCGTCCGGCGCAGGCCGGAAGGTGCCCACCAGCGCGATCTCCGGCCGGAACGACTGCAGGAACGCGAGGTCCTGCGCCAGGTGGCGCGGCGTCTGGTGGGGCAGGCCGACCAGCATGCCGGCGCCGACCTGGTAGCCGATGGACCGCAGGTCCTTCAGGGACTCGACCCGGTGGGCCCAGGTGCGGCGGCGCGGGTGCAGTTGGGCGTAGTGCGCTTCGTCCGCGGTAACGTGCCCGAGCAGGTAGCGATCGGCGCCCGCGGCGTAGAGCCGCTGGTAGGTCGTGTGCGTGTGCTCGCCGAGCGCGAGAGCGATCGCGGCGTCCGGGAAGCGCTTCCGGACCGCCCAGATGAGCTCGTCGACCCCGTCGTCCTCGGCCGCGCACTCCTCACCGCCCTGCAGGACGAGCGTCCGGCAGCCCCGGCGGTGGCCCTCGGCGCACGCGGTCAGGATCTCCTCACGGGTCAGCCGGAAGCGCTCGAGCCCCGCGTTGCTGGCGCGGAGCCCGCAGTAGTAGCAGTCGCGGGCGCAGTGGTTGGCGATCTCGACCACGCCCCACAGGTAGAGCCCGGAACCCAGCCGATCGCGGGCGACGCGGTAGGCGAGGCGCGTGGCGTGGTCGCGGTCGGCGGGCGTGTAGGTGCTGAGCAGTTCTTCGAACTCGTCGACGGCGAGGGTGCCCTCGGCGCTCAGCCGGTCGATCAGGTCGGTGTTGGCCACGTCGATCAACAGTAGCCCGCTCCGGGGACCATGCCGAGGGCCGGGGCGTCGGCGTCCGGGGTCAGGCGAGCGAGACGAGTTCGGCGTACTCGGGGCTCCAGAGGTCCTCGTCGCCGTCGGGCAGCAGCAGCACCCGGTCGGGTTCCAGGGCGGTGACCGCACCCTCGTCGTGCGTGACCAGGACCACGGCGCCCGCGTACGTGCGCAGCGCCTCGAGCACCTCGCGGCGGGACGCCGGGTCGAGGTTGTTGGTCGGCTCGTCGAGCAGCAGCACGTTGGCCGCGCTCACCACCAGCATCGCCAGCGCGAGCCGGGTCTTCTCGCCGCCGGACAGGACGCGGGCCGGCTTGTCGACATCGTCGCCGGTGAACAGGAACGACCCGAGGATCTTGCGCACCTCGGTCTCGTTGAGGTCCGGGGACGCCGACACCATGTTCTCCAGCACCGAGCGCGACACGTCGATCGTCTCGTGCTCCTGGGCGTAGTAGCCCAGCCGCAGGCCGTGGCCGGGCCGAACCTCGCCGGTGTCGGGCTCCTCCAGGCCGGACAGCAGCCGCAGGAGCGTGGTCTTGCCGGCGCCGTTGAGACCGAGGACGACCACCTTCGCCCCGCGGTCGATCGCCAGGTCGACCCCCGTGAACACCTCCAGCGAGCCGTAGCTCTTGCTCAGGTCGGACGCCGTGAGCGGCACCTTGCCGCAGGGTGCCGGCTCCGGGAAGCGGATCTTCGCCACCTTGTCGGTGGCCCGCTCCCCCTCGGTGGCGGCCAGGAGCTTCTCGGCCCGGCGGGCCATGTTCTGGGCGGCCGTCGCCTTGGTGGCCTTCGCCCCTAGCTTCTCGGCCTGCTCCCGCAGGCGGGCCGCCTTCCGCTCGGCGTTGAGGCGCTCGCGCTTGCGGCGCTTCTCATCGGTCTCCCGCTGCACCAGGTACTTCTTCCAGTCCATGGCGTACTGGTCGAGTTCGGCCCGGTTGGCGTCGAGGTGGAAGACCTTGTTGACGACGGCGTCCAGCAGGCCCGAGTCGTGGGAGATCACGACGAGGCCGCCCGGGTAGTCCTTGAGGTAGGCCCGCAGCCAGACGATCGAGTCGGCGTCCAGGTGGTTCGTCGGCTCGTCGAGCAGCAGGGTGTCGGCGCCGGAGAACAGGATGCGGGCCAGTTCGACGCGTCGGCGCTGCCCCCCGGAGAGCGTGCCGATCTCCTGGGTGAGAACGCGGTCGGGCAGGCCCAGGTTGGCGGCGATGCGCGCGGCCTCGGACTCTGCGGCGTAACCGCCGGCCGCGTCCAGTTCGGCCTCGGCTCGGGCGTAGCTCCGCATCGCCGCCTCCTGCGCCGCCTCGTCGCCCGCCTCGGCGATGGCCAGCGAATAGGTGGCCAGCCGGCGCAGGATCGAGTCGAGGCCGCGGGCGGCGAGGATGCGGTCCCGCGCCAGGACGTGCAGGTCCCCCGTGCGCGGGTCCTGCGGGAGGTACCCGATCAGGCCGGTGCGCGTGATCGACCCGGCCGAAGGCAGCCCCTCCCCCGCCAGGATGCGGGTCAGCGTGGTCTTGCCGGCCCCGTTGCGGCCGACGAGGCCGATGCGGTCCCCGGAGGCCACCTGGAAGGAGCAGGGCGCGAGCAGCAGCCGGGCCCCCACCCGGACCTCCACCTCGCGCGCCGTGATCACGAGGAGCAAGTATCCCGACGCGGCGCGCGACGGGTCAAAGCCGCACCGGTCGCGGGGCCCTCGGCGGCGTCCCCTACCCTTGGCGGCATGGACTCGACCGCACCCCACACCGGCTGGCCCAAGATCCTGACCGTCCTGCTGATCTGGTGCGCCTTCGCCGGCGTCCTCGTCGCCCTGCACGCGTCCGCCGACCTCGTCGGGCCGCTGTTCGCCGCCCTGAACCTGGTGATCGCCGCCTGGCCGGTGCGCACCGCCCTCCTGCGACGGGGCGCCCCGCGGCTCGTCGCGACCGTGACCCTGGGGCTGGTGGTGTTCGTCGTCCTCGGCCTCGCGATCTTCGTCCTGTACTGGGGCGTGTCGTCGCTGGTGCGGGAACTCCCCGATTACCAGGACCAGTTCACCCGGATGTACGCCGAGATCGTCGCGTTCGCCGCCACCTTCGGCATCAGCCAGGACCAGATGATGGACCAACTCAAGCAGATCAGCCCGAGCAGCATCGCCGGTTGGGTCACCTCGGCGGTGTCCGGGCTCTCCGGGATCGTCGTGGCCGTCGGCGTCCTGGCGGTCATGATCTTCCTGCTGGTGCTCGACTCGTCCGGCTACGAGCAGCGCACCCGGGCGCTGGCCGCGCACCGGCCGAACGTGGCGGTGGCGCTCGCCGAGTTCACCGCGGGCGTCCGGCGCTACTGGGTGGTGACCAGCGTGTTCGGCCTCATCGTGGCCGTCCTCGACGTGGTGGTGCTGCTGGTGCTCGGCGTGCCGCTGGCGCTGGTGTGGGGCATCATCTCGTTCCTGACCAACTACATCCCCAACGTCGGCTTCGTCATCGGGATCATCCCGCCGGCGCTCATGGCGCTGCTCGCCAACGGACCCACCGCGGCCCTCGCGGTCGTGGTGGCGTACTCGGTGATCAACTTCGTGATCCAGTCGGTGATCCAGCCCAAGTTCAACGGGGACGCCGTCGGCGTCACCGCCCTCGTCTCGTTCCTGTCCCTGCTGCTGTGGAGCGCGGTCCTCGGCCCCATCGGCGCCCTGCTGGGCCTGCCCGCGACCCTGTTCTTCAAGGCGCTGCTGGTCGACACCGACCCTTCGACGCGCTGGTTCAACGCGTTCATCGCCAGCGACCCGGTGACGTCGCACCCCCTGGACCGCGGCTCGATCCGCCACGCGGAGGAGGCGGTCGTGGCGGCCGCGGCGGAACTCGATCTCGCCGAGCACGAGGACGCCGCCGCGCCGCGGCCGGCGGCGGCCGCGGTCCCCGTCAAGGCCCCCGGTCGGCCCCACCCCCGGACGGACCCGGCCGGCTGAGCCGGGCCTGCGGCGTCCGAAGCAGGTCCGGGCAGCGGCCCCGACCCTCGTCAACCGGCCCCCGGCAGGGCATCATTCGGCCATGGTGACCTTCGGCCCGACCAGCACCGCCATCGTCGCGGGGATCAACGTGCTGGCTGTCGTCGCCCTCGTCGTGGCCTGGCTGCTGCGCGGCTGGGTCCTCCGGCAGGACGAGGGCACGCCCGGCATGCGCGCCATCGCGGCCGCCGTCCAGGAAGGTGCGCAGGCCTACCTGAACCGGCAGATGCGGACGCTCGCGATCTTCGCGGCGCTCGTGTTCCTGCTGCTGTTCGCCCTGCCGGGCGAGACGGGCATCCGCATCGGGCGATCGGTCGCCTTCGTGGCGGGGGCGGCGTTCTCGGCCGCGACCGGCTACCTGGGCATGTGGCTGGCGGTCCGCGCCAACGTGCGCGTCGCGGCCGCCGCCGGCTCGGCGGACGGCAAGGCGGACGGCGCGCGCATCGCCTTCCGGACCGGCGGCGTGGTCGGCATGGCGGTCGTCGGCCTCGGGCTCCTCGGGGCCAGCCTGACGCTGCTGATCTTCGGCGAGAAGGCCCCCGGCGTCCTCGAGGGCTTCGGCTTCGGGGCCGCGCTGCTGGCGATGTTCATGCGCGTCGGCGGCGGCATCTTCACCAAGGCCGCCGACGTCGGCGCCGACCTGGTCGGCAAGGTCGAGGTCGGCATTCCCGAGGACGACCCCCGCAACGCCGCCACGATCGCCGACAACGTGGGCGACAACGTCGGCGACTGCGCCGGCATGGCCGCCGACCTGTTCGAGTCGTATGCGGTGACGCTGGTGGCGTCGCTGATCCTGGGGCGGGCCGCGCTCGGCGAGCAGGGCCTGGTCTTCCCCATCGTCATCGCCGCGGTCGGCGTGATCGTCGCCATGATCGGCATCGCGGTGACCCGGCTGCGGCGCGACGAGCCCGGCCTGACCAGCATCAACCGCGGGTTCTACGTGTCCGCGGCGATCGGCATCGCCCTGTCGGCCGTGGCCGCCTTCGCCTACCTGCCGTCCAGCTTCGCCGCCGTGCGCGGCGTCGGCGACGAGATCGCGGGCGCCCCCGGCGACCCCCGCCTCATCCTGACCGGCGCCGTCGTGCTCGGCGTGCTGCTCGCCGGACTCATCCTGTGGCTGACCGGCTACTACACCGGCACCGGATCGGGCCCCACCATCCGGGTGGCCGCCACCACACGCACCGGGGCGGCGACCGTGATCCTGTCCGGCTTCGGCCTGGGCCTCGAATCCGCCGCCTTCACCGCGGGCGCCATCGCCGCCGCGATCGCGGTGTGCTTCCTGCTCGCGGGCGGGTCGCTGTGGCTGGCCCTGTTCCTCATCGCGCTGGCCGGATGCGGCGTCCTCACCACGGTGGGCGTGATCGTCGCCATGGACACCTTCGGCCCCGTTTCGGACAACGCGCAGGGCATCGCCGAGATGTCCGGCGAGGTCCACCTCGACGCAGCTCTGGTGCTCACCGACCTGGACGCGGTCGGAAACACCACGAAGGCCATCACCAAGGGCATCGCGATCGCCACCGCCGTCCTCGCCGCGACCGCCCTGTTCGGCGCCTACAACGACGCGGTCACCGCCGGTCGCACCGCGATCGGCGAGGGCACCATCACGGACGCCTTCGCGCGCGCCATGGCCGACTACGCGATCGTGGCCCCGATGAACCTGATCGGGACGATCCTCGGGGCGGCCACGGTCTTCCTGTTCGCCAACCTGTGCATCGACTCGGTCACCAGGACGGCGAGCACGATCGTGTTCGAGGTGCGCCGGCAGTTCCGCGAGAGCCCCGGCATCATGACCGGCGAGGCCCGCCCCGACTACGGCCGGGTCGTCGACATCTGCACGAAGGCGTCCCTGCGGGAACTCGCGACCCCGGGCCTGCTCGCCGTCTCGGCGCCGATGGCCGTCGGGTTCGGCCTCGGCGTGGGGCCGCTGGCCGGCTTCCTGGCCGGCGCGATCGCGACCGGGGTGCTGATGGCGGTGCTGCTGTCGAACGCCGGCGGCGCCTGGGACAACGCCAAGAAGATCGTCGAGGACGGCCACTACGGCGGCAAGAACAGCCGGGCACACGAGGCGTCCGTGATCGGCGACACCGTCGGCGACCCGTTCAAGGACACCGCGGGCCCCGCGATCAACCCGCTCATCAAGGTGATGAACCTCGTCTCGGTGCTGGTCGCCCCCACCGCGATCATCCTGGCCGAGGCCCCCGAGGCCTCCCATCCGCTGCGGATCGCCGTCGCCTGCGCCGCGGCGGCCATCGCCTTCGGTGCGATCGTGGACGCCCGGCTGCGGGCGCGCCGGACGTCGTCGGTCGAAGACGAGGCGCCGGTCGGCTGAGGCCGGCGCCGCCGGGTCACCGGTTCGCCGAGCGCCACCAGAGCGGGTGGTGCTCCCGCAGCTCGTCGTGGGAGGGCATCGGGTAGCAGGCCAGGTCCGGGCCGTTGCCGTAGTAGAACCCGCTGCCGACCTTGACCATCCGCAGAGCGAACTCCGGCGACTGGACCCGCTCCACCAGTTTCGAGACCTTGCCGGGCCGGGTGACCTCGGCCAGCGCCTCCCGTAGGTGGTGGAGGTTGTCGTAGGGCAGATCACGGCCGGCGGCGGCGTCCGGGTCGGTGGCGAGCGGCCCCAACTCGAGCTCCACGAAGAAGAGCCCCGGGAACCGCACGAACTTGGTCGGCGCCACCGTGATGCTCTCGTAGAAGGCGCGTGGCGACTCCGAGCTGGCCACCAGGCTGTCCACCGGCGCCAGTTCCTTGTACAGGTGCAGCCCGGGCGCGGGGTCCGGCAGCCGGGCGCTCCGGCTCAACTCGAGGGTGGCGCCGTAGGCCGTGGTCACATACAGCGGACCGAGGGCGGCGACCGGGACGTGCTCCAGCACCCGGTAGGTCGCCACGTAGACCGAGTTCTTGGGGCTGCCGTCGTCGTGGGCGCGGCACTTGGCCAGCGCCTCGTCGAGCGCGAAGAAGGGGTGCCGGAAGTCGGGGTCCAGTTCGAAGAACAGCGCCTGGCCCTTGGACTTGAAGCCGTACCCGGTCGCGTAGTACTGGCCGAACTCGGCGGGTTCGAGCTGGGAGGCGATGAGCGCCTCGGGGATCAGCGAGAAGTACAGGTGCGTGCGCATGGCCCCTCCATCGACGGGTTTCCCGAGAGTGTAGGGGCCGGCACGCCCGGCCCGCAGCGTCGTGCCGGGCCGGACGCCGATCGTCCGGTCCTCTAGATGTTGAGGCCGAACGCCCGCAGTTGCTCGCGACCGTCCTCGGTGAGGCGGGCCGGCGTCCAGACCTCGAGCCACAGCCAGTTGACGGTGAGCGAGTTGACGAGACCCTCGGTGGCCAACTCGGCGGAGTACTCGATGCGGTCGGTCATCGGGCAGGTCGGCGAGGTGGGCACCATGTCGACGACGACGTTCCCCTCGTCGTCGATGAAGATGTCGGCGACCATGCCGAGGTCCACGACGTTGACGCCGAGCTCGGGGTCGACGACCTCGCGGAGCGCCTCGAGGACGTCCTCCTGGGTCACCTCCAGCCGCGTGGCCTCGCCTCCCGGCAGGGCGTCCCGGACGAGGTCCGAGGGACGCGGGTCGTCGTCGTCCAGCGCCGTGCGCACGGGTCCGCCCGCGCGGGGGAAGCCGGGCAGGCCGCCCTGGGGGTAGTCAGTGGTCATGTCGGGCCTCCTTGGTCTGGCTCGGCTCGCCTGCGGAGCCGAGGGCACGGGCGGTGGCGTCCTTCCAGGCCTCCCAGCCCAGCAGAGCGCACTTCACGCGGGCGGGGAACTTGGCGACCCCGACGAAGGCCACGCCGTCCTCCAGGACGTCCTCGTCCGGTTCGGCCTCGCCGCGGCTGTGCATCAGCGCGTGGAACGCGTCGTAGACCGTCAGCGCCTCCCCGACGGTCTTCCCGATCACGAGATCCGTCATCACCGACGTCGACGCCTGCGAGATCGAGCAGCCGATCGCGTCGTAGGACACGTCCGCGATCCGGTCGCCCTCCAGGTGGACGCGCAGCAGGATCTCGTCGCCGCACGACGGGTTCACGTGGGTGACCTCGGCTTCGTAGGGGTCGCGCAGGCCGGCGTGATGCTTCGCCTTGTAGTGGTCCAGGATGATCTCCTGGTACATCGCCTCGACGCTCACAGCTTCCCTCCGAAGAAGTCGCGGGTGTAGATCAGGGCGTCGGCGAGGCGGTCGATCTCGGCCGGCGTCGTGTACAGGTAGAAGGACGCCCGGGTGCTGCTCGCCACCCGGAACCGCTTGTGCAGCGGGCGGGCGCAGTGGTGGCCGCCGCGGACGGCGATCCCGCGCGCGTCCAGGAACTGCATCACGTCGTGCGGGTGGACCTCGAGGCCGTCCCGGGTGGCCAGGGTGAAGGACACGGCCCCGCCCCGGTCGACGGGCTGGGTCGGCCCCAGGATGCGCAAGCCCTCGATCGCGGTCAGCCGCTCCAGGGCGTGGGTCGTGATCGCGTGCTCGTGGGCGGCGACGTTCGCCATCCCCAGACCGGACAGGTAGTCGACGGCAACCCCGAGGCCGACCGCCTGCGCGATCGGCGGCGTCCCCGCCTCGAAGCGCGCCGGCGGTGCCGCGTAGGTCGACCCCTCCATCTCGACGATCTCGATCATCTCCCCGCCGCCGAGGAACGGCGGCAGCTGCTCGAGCAGGTCGTACCGGCCCCACAGCACCCCGATCCCGGTGGGGCCCAGCAGTTTGTGCCCGGTGAACGCCACCAGGTCGGCGCCCAGCGCGTGGACGTCGGTGGGAAGCTGCGGGACAGCCTGGGAGGCGTCCGCGACCAGCACGGCGCCCACGGCATGCGCCCGGGCAGCCAGGGCCGCGATCGGGTTGACGGTGCCCAGGACGTTCGAGACCCAGGTGGCGGTCACGATCTTCGTGCGTTCGTTGACCAGGCCCTCGGCGTCCGCCCGGTCGAGATCGAGGCGGCCGTCGTCGGTCACGTCGAACCAGCGCAGCGTCGCGCCGGTGCGCTGACAGAGCAACTGCCAGGGCACGATGTTGCTGTGGTGCTCCATGATCGTGGTCACCACCTCGTCGCCGGGCCCCAACCGGAGGTGTTGGCCCAGCGTGTGGGCGCACAGGTTGAGGGCCTCGGAGGCGTTCTTCGTGAACACGATCTCCTCGGTGCGGCCCCCGACGAACCCGGCCACCTTCGCGCGGCCGCCCTCGAAGGCCTCGGTGGCCTCGGCGCCGAGCAGGTGCATGGCCCGCGCCACGTTCGCGTTGTGCTGGAGATAGTGCTGCGCGATGGCGCGCACCACCGGCGTCGGCTTCTGCGCGGTGTTGGCCGAGTCGAGGTAGGTGAGCGGCCAGTCGCCGACCGTGCGGCCCAGAACCGGGAAGTCGGGGCGCACCCGGTCGGCCAGCCAGAACGGCCCGGACGCCGCCGGCGCCGCCTCCCCGGTCTCCGGCGACTCGGCGGACGGCAGTTCGTCGCCGGTCGGCGGGTGGTCCTCGGTGTCCTCCGCGGGCCAAGGCGCCCGGAGGTCGGCCCGGTCAGGCATCGGCGCGGGCCTCGAACTTCTCGTACCCCTCGGCCTCCAGCCGGTCGCCCAGCTCGGGCCCGCCGGAGGCGACGATACGGCCGCCGACGTACACGTGCACCACGGTCGGCCGGATGTACTGCAGGACCCGCGTGTAGTGGGTGATGAGCAGCACCCCGCGGTCGGCCTGGGCCATGTACCGGTTTACGCCCTCCGAGACGACCCGCAGCGCGTCGATGTCGAGGCCCGAGTCGGTCTCGTCGAGCACCGCGTACCGCGGGTTGAGCAGTTCCAGCTGCGCGATGTCGGAGCGCTTCTTCTCGCCGCCGGAGAAGCCCTCGTTGACCGAGCGGCCCGAGAACGACGGGTCCAGGTCGAGACGCTGCAGGGCGGCGTTGACCTCCTTGACCCAGGTGCGCACCTTCGGGGGCTGCCCGGTGAGCGCCGTCTTGGCGGTGCGCAGGAAGTTGGCGACCGAGACGCCGGGCACCTCGACGGGGTACTGCATGGCGAGGAACAGGCCGGCGCGGGCCCGTTCGTCGACGCTCAGGGTGGTCAGGTCGGTGCCGTCGAGGGTGACGCTGCCGGCGGTGATGCGGTACTTGGGGTGCCCGGCGAGGCTGTAGGCCAGCGTCGACTTGCCGGAGCCGTTCGGGCCCATCATGGCGTGCACCTCGCCGGGGTTGATGGTGAGGTCGACGCCCTTGAGGATCTCCTTCGGGCCGGCCTCGGTCTGGACGTCGACGTGCAGGCCGGAAATGACGAGGGACATGGGCTCAGGACTCCTTGATCGGGTGGACGGGGGCGGCGAGGTCGGTCTCGCCGGTGCGAGGGGCGACCGAGCGGGCCAGTTCGGCCCGGACGGCGTCCAGGAGGTGCTCCTCCAGGGCCGGGACGCCGATGCGGCGCAGGATGTCGACGAAGAAGCCCTCGACGACCAGCCGCTTGGCCTCGCCGGCCGGGATGCCGCGGCTCATCAGGTAGAACAGCTGCTCGTCGTCGAACCGGCCGGTCGTGGAGCTGTGACCGGCGCCGGCGATCTCGCCGGTCTCGATCTCCAGGTTCGGCACTGAGTCGGCGATGCAGCCGTCGGTGAGCAGCAGGTTGCGGTTCTGCTCGTAGGTGGTGATGCCCTCGGCGTCCTTGCGGATGAGGACGTCCCCGATCCACACGGAACGGGCCCCCTGGCCCTGCAGGGCGCCGCGATAGTCGACCTGCGAGGCGGTGTGCGGCTCGTTGTGGTCGACGAACAGCCGGTGCTCCAGGTGCTGGCCGGCGTCCGCGAAGTACAGGCCGTACTGTTCGAGCGTGCCGCCGGGGCCGTCGAAGCGCGCGGTGCCGGCGAGCCGGACCACCCCGCCGCCCAGGCTGACCTCGACGGTGCGGACGCGGGCGTCGCGGCCCACCAGCACCGAGGTCTGCCCGGCGTGCAGCGCGTCGTCGGCCCAGTCCTGGACGCTGACGAAGTTGACGGACGCCCCCTCGCCCGCGAGCACCTCGGTCTTGGCCCCGTAGACGGCCGAGCCCTCGTGGCGGACCACGATCGTCGCGGCGGCGTGTCGGCCCACCCGGAACAGCAGGTTCCCCCAGGCGCGCTCCCCCGCCCCGCGCAGCACGAGCACGATCGGCTCGGCGAGCTCGACGCCGTCGGGCACCTCGATGAGGCGGGCGGTCCCGGCGTGGGCGGCGGCGAGGGCCGCCACCCGGTCGACCGGCGCGGACGCCGCGAGCGCGCGGGCCTCGGCGGGCGCGAGCGTCCGGGTCTGGACGCCGGCCGGCAGCTGCTCCGCGACGGGCAGCGGGGCGCCCGGGGCGTCCTCGAACAGGGGCTGCAGCCGCCGGACCGGGCTGAACCGCCACACCTCCTCGCGCCCGGTGGGTGTGGGATGGTCGGCGACCGCCCAACTGGGGGTCGGGTGGAGGTGGGAGGAGACCGCGGGGGCGGCGTCCAGCATCGTGGTCATCGAGAGGGTCTCTTTCGTCGCGGCAGCCCGGTCAGCCGACCGAGCCCTCCATCTGCAGTTCGATCAGGCGGTTCAGTTCGAGGGCGTACTCCATGGGCAGTTCGCGCGCGATCGGCTCGATGAAGCCGCGCACGATCATGGCCATGGCCTCGTCCTCGGCGATGCCGCGGCTCATCAGGTAGAACAGCTGGTCCTCCGACACCTTCGACACGGTCGCCTCGTGTGCCATGGAGACGTCGTCGTCGCGAATGTCGTTGTAGGGGTAGGTGTCGGAGCGGCTGATCGAGTCGACCAGCAGGGCGTCGCACTTGACCGAACTGGCCGAGTGGTGCGCCCCCTCGTTGACCTGCACGAGGCCGCGGTAGGACGAGCGCCCCCCGTTGCGGGCGACCGACTTGCTCACGATGGACGAGGACGTGTGGGGAGCCGCGTGCACCATCTTGGAGCCGGTGTCCTGGTGCTGCCCGGCCGCCGCGAACGCGATCGACAGGGTCTCGCCGCGGGCGTGCTCGCCGAGCAGCCACACCGCCGGGTACTTCATGGTGACCTTCGACCCGATGTTGCCGTCGATCCACTCCATCGTCGCGCCCGCCTCGCAGGCGGCCCGCTTGGTGACCAGGTTGTACACGTTGGTCGACCAGTTCTGGATCGTCGTGTACCGGACGCGTGCGCCCTTCTTCACCACGATCTCGACGACGGCCGAGTGCAGCGAGTCCGACTTGTAGATGGGGGCGGTGCAGCCCTCGACGTAGTGCACGTAGCTGTCCTCGTCGGCGATGATCAGCGTGCGCTCGAACTGGCCCATGTTCTCGGTGTTGATCCGGAAGTAGGCCTGCAGCGGGATCGTGACGTGGACACCCTTCGGCACGTAGATGAACGAGCCGCCGGACCACACGGCGGTGTTGAGCGCCGAGAACTTGTTGTCGCCGGACGGGATCACGGTGCCGAAGTACTGCTGGAACAGCTCGGGGTGCTCGCGCAGGCCCGAGTCGGTGTCGAGGAAGATCACGCCCTGGCGTTCGAGTTCCTCGTTGATCTTGTGGTAGACGACCTCCGACTCGTACTGGGCCGCGACACCGGCGACGAGCCGCGCCTTCTCGGCCTCGGGGATGCCGAGCCGGTCGTAGGTGTTCTTGATGTCCTCCGGCAGGTCCTCCCACGTCTGGGCCTGCTTCTCGGTCGACTTGACGAAGTACTTGATGTTGTCGAAGTCGATGTCGGAGAGGTCGGCGCCCCAGGTCGGCATCGGCTTGCGCTCGAACAGCTGCAGGGCGCGCAGGCGCCGCTGCAGCATCCATTCCGGCTCGTTCTTCCGGGCGGAGATGTCGCGCACCACGGCCTCGTTGAGGCCGCGCCGGGCGGACGCCCCCGCGACGTCGGTGTCGTGCCAGCCGTAGCGGTAGGTCCCGAGCGCCTCCAGGTGCTCGGTCTGGGTCGCACCGGTGCCCGGCGCCTGGGTGGACGTCATGAGGGCTTCCTTTCGTCGGTTGGCTGGAGGGGCCGTGGGAGGTGCGTGGTGCACACCTCGTCGCCCTGCGCGATCGTCGCGAGCCGCTGCACGTGGGTGCCCAGCAGCCGCGCGATGACCCGGGTCTCGGCGATGCAGATCTCGGGATGGGCCCGGGCCACGTGGGCGACCGGGCAGTGGAACTGGCACAGCTGGCGCCCGTGCGGAGCGGGCAGCAGCGCCGCCACGTAGCCGGTGTCGTTGAAGGCCTCGACGAGGCGGTCGACGCGGTCCGGGGTGGCCTCCAGCTCGGCGAAGCGGGCCCCGACCGGCGCCAGCACCTCCTCGGCGAAGTCGGCCACGGCCCCCGGGCCGAGCCGCCGGTCCAGGTAGTCGAGCGCCTGGATCGCCAGGGTGTCGTAGGCCATGTCGAAGGTCTGCCGCCCGGCGTCGGTGAGCAGGAACACCCGGGCCGGACGCCCCCGCCCGCGCGCGCCGTACACCCGCTGCTCGCGGCTGGCGAGGTGGCCGGCCTCCTCGAGGGCGGTGGTGTGGCGGCGGATCGCCGCCGCGGTCAGCCCGAGCCGCTCGGCCAGTTCGACGGCGGTGGACGGCCCGTGTTGCAGGATCGAGCGGATGACGCGGCGTCGCGTGGAGGAGTCCGCGGCGGCCCCGGGCGTCGGGCCCGGGTGCGGCGCGGCCTCGACCCCTCGCAGCCCCATGGTTGTCACCGGCCCAGTATTTCCGAAACAAGTTCGTTGCGCAAACTCCTCGCGGCCCGCCTTCCGGATAAGCCCGAGACGACCGACCTGGCCGATTATGGTTACCTCGACGGATTTCGGCGTTGTGCCCGTCGAGGCCGTCGGGGAGCCAACCGGCCCCTCCCCTGAGCTGGCACCTTCGAACCCAAGGACCTCTTTCTGATGACGAAGCGACTCGACATCGAGCCCGGTCCCGGACGCCCGCTGGTGCGCGCCGGGATCCCCCTGGTCGGCCTCCTGACACTGGCACTCACCGGCTGCTCCTCGGGGACGACCCCAGCGGCCGGCCACGGCGGAGGCGGCGAGGCCAACATCCATCTGCCGGACTTCAACTCCGTGACGTTCTTCGGGGGGATCTCGGGCTGGAGCCTGCTCGCCTTCGGCCTGCTGATCTGCCTGTTCGGCCTCGGCTTCGGGTTCGCCACCTACCGCTCGCTTAAGAACCTCCCGGTGCACGCCTCGATGCTGGAGATCTCCGAGCTCATCTACGCCACCTGCAAGGCCTACCTCATCCAGCAGGGCAAGTTCCTGCTCGGCCTGTGGGTCGCGATCGCGGCGGTCATCGTCCTGTACTTCGGCGTGCTGGTGCACCTGAGTGTCGCCCAGGTCCTCATCATCCTGGCGTTCTCACTGCTCGGCATGGCCGGCTCGTACCTCATCGCGTGGTACGGCATCCGGGTCAACACCTTCGCCAACAGCCGCACCGCGTTCGCCGCGCTGCGCGGGAAGCCGCACGCCTGCCACGACATCCCGATGCGGTCGGGCATGAGCGTCGGCATGATGCTGATCTCGGTCGAGCTGTTCGCGATGCTCGCCATCATGCTGTTCCTGCCCCCCGAGATCGCCGGCTCGTGCTTCATCGGCTTCGCGATCGGCGAGTCGCTGGGCGCGTCGGCCCTGCGCATCGCGGGCGGCATCTTCACCAAGATCGCCGACGTCGGCTCCGACCTGATGAAGATCGTCTTCAAGATCAAGGAGGACGACGCCCGCAACCCCGGCGTCATCGCCGACTGCACCGGCGACAACGCCGGCGACTCGGTCGGCCCCTCCGCCGACGGGTTCGAGACCTACGGCGTCACCGGCGTGGCCCTGGTCACCTTCATCATGCTGGCCGTCGGCGAGCCGACCCTCCAGGCGACCCTGCTCGTCTGGATCTTCTTCATCCGCGCCATCATGCTGGTGGCCTCGGCGGCGTCCTACTACGTCAACGCCGCCATCACGAGGTCCCGCTACGGCGACGCCGACGACATGGACTTCGAGATCCCGTTGACCTGGCTGGTCTGGATCACGTCCGTCGTCTCGATCGTGCTGACCTTCGTCGCCAGCGCGCTGCTCATCCCGAACCTCGGCGGCGACCCCACCCTGTGGTGGAAGCTCGCCCTGATCATCTCCTGCGGCACGCTGGCCGGCGCGCTCATCCCCGAACTGGTCAAGGTCTTCACCTCGGTCAAGTCCAAGCACGTCCAGGAGGTCGTCAAGTCGGCCAAGGAGGGCGGGGCGTCCCTCGACATCCTCTCCGGCCTGGTGGCGGGCAACTTCTCCGCCTACTGGCTGGGCATGGCGATCATCGCGCTCATGGGCGTCGCCTACGGCATCTCGACCCTCGGCCTCGGCGAGATCATGCTGGCCCCGGCCGTGTTCGCGTTCGGCCTGGTGGCGTTCGGCTTCCTGGGCATGGGTCCAGTCACCATCGCCGTCGACTCGTACGGCCCGGTCACCGACAACGCCCAGTCCGTGTACGAGCTCTCGACGATCGAGGAAATCCCCGGCATCGAGGACGAGATCAAACGCGACTACGGGTTCGACGTGCGATGGAACCGCGCCAAGCGCCTGCTGGAGGAGAACGACGGCGCCGGCAACACCTTCAAGGCCACCGCCAAACCGGTGCTGATCGGCACCGCGGTCGTGGGCGCCACCACCATGATCTTCTCGATCATCGTCGGTCTCACGGTGCGCGACGGCGCCTTCGAGCCGACGTTGGTCGCGAACCTGTCGCTGCTGCACGCCCCCTTCCTGCTCGGGCTGGTGACCGGCGGCGCGGTGATCTACTGGTTCACCGGCGCCTCGATCCAGGCCGTCACCACCGGCTCGTTCCGCGCGGTGGAGTTCATCAAGGACAACATCAAGCTGGACGCCCACGCCACCAAGGCGTCGGTCGAGGACAGCAAGAAGGTCGTCGAGATCTGCACCATCTACGCCCAGCGCGGCATGCTCAACATCTTCCTGGGCATCTTCTTCGCCACGCTGGCGTTCGCCTTCGCCGAGCCCTTCTTCTTCATCGGCTACCTGATCTCGATCGCGCTGTTCGGCCTCTACCAGGCGATCTTCATGGCCAACGCCGGCGGCGCCTGGGACAACGCCAAGAAGATCGTCGAGGTCGACCTCGGCGCCAAGGGCACCGAACTGCACGACGCGTCCATCGTCGGCGACACCGTCGGCGACCCCTACAAGGACACCTCGTCGGTCGCCCTGAACCCGGTCATCAAGTTCACCACGCTGTTCGGTCTGCTCGCGGTCGAACTCGGCGTCCTGATGCGCAACTCGGGCCAGGACACGCTGGTGATCGTGCTCGCCGGGGTGTTCTTCCTGCTGTCGCTCTACTTCGTGTGGGCGTCGTTCTACCGGATGCGCATCGACCAGGAGATGCTGACCGCCGACGACCTCGTCGACGAGACCGTCTGACCTCCTCCGCAGCGACGCGAGGGCCGGCCCGGCCGCACCGGGCCGGCCCTCGCCGTCCGCGGCCCCCGGACGATGCTGGGGCGCCGTCCGGACGCTCCCCTACACTGGCCCGGTGCCTGAGGCGTCCCTACTCGTCGACGACGTGCGACTGTCGCTGGGCGGCCGGCGCATCCTGGACGGCCTGACCTTCCACGCCGCTCCCGGGGCCGTCACCGCCCTGCTGGGGCCCAACGGCGCCGGCAAGAGCACGACCATCCGCTGCTGCACCGGCCTGGTGCGCCCCGACGCCGGCCGCCTCACCGTCCTGGGCCACGCCCCCGGCAGCCCGGACGCCGCCGCGCGCGTCGGCCTCATGCCCCAGTCGACCGGCGCCTGGTCGGGCATCCGGCCCGACGAGCTGCTGCGCTACCTCGCGTCGCTGTACGCCCACCCGCACCGGCCCGAGGACCTGATCGCCGAGCTGGGGATCGGCCCCTTCGCCCGGACGCCGTACCGCCGGCTGTCCGGCGGTCAGCAGCAGCTCGTCAACCTGGCGGGGGCCCTCGTCGGCCGCCCCGAGCTGGTGTTCCTGGACGAGCCCACCGCCGGCCTCGACCCCCACGTCCGTCGGCACACCTGGTCGTTGATCCGCCGGCTCGCCGACGCCGGGGTGGCCGTCGTGCTCACCACCCACGCGATGGACGAGGCCGCGACGCTCGCCGACCACGTGTGGCTGCTGGACGCCGGCCGCATCGTCGTCCACGGCACCGTCGCCGAGCTCACCCGCGACGCCAGCCTGGAGGACGTCTTCCTGACCCACACCGGCGGGAGGGCCGGGTGAGCCTCGACCTGTCCCCCCGCGCCGCCGCCGCCCCCCGCCCGGCGCGGCTGCTCCACCACGCCCGCGTCGAGGTCGGGCTGCAACTCCGCAACGGCGAGCAGTTGTTGCTGGCCCTGGTGATCCCCGTGGGCCTGCTGGTCGCCGGGCTGCTCTGGGGCCGTCCGCTGGGCGTCGACCCCGTCGCCTACCCCGCGTCGATCCTGGCGCTCGCGGTGTGGTCGACCTCCTTCACGTCGCTGGCCATCACCACCGGCTTCGAGCGGCGCTACGGGGTGCTGGAGCGGTTGATCGCCACCCCGCTGTCGCGCGCCGATCTGGTGATCGGGAAGGCCCTGGCCACCGCGGCCGTGGCGGCCGGCCAGGTGACGCTCCTGGCCGCGGTCGCCGCCGGTCTGGGCTGGCGGCCGGCGCCCACGGCGTCCGGCACGCTGGTGGCCGTGGCCGCCGCGCTGCTGGCCTCCGGGTGCTTCGCCGCGCTGGCGCTCGCCCTGGCCGGACGCCTGGAGGCGACCGTGACCCTGGGGCTGGTGAACCTGATCTACCTGGCCGGGGCCGCCGGCGGCGGCCTGGTGCTGCCCGTGGCCGCCTACCCGGAGGCCGCCCGCCTTCCGGTGTCCCTCCTCCCGACGGCCGCGCTCGGCGAGTCGCTGCGCTCCTGGGCGTCCGGCGGCGTCGAACCGGGGGCCCTCGGCGTCCTCGGCTGCTGGCTCGTCCTCGCCCTGCTCGTCGCCCGGAAGGCGTTCCGATGGACCGCGTGACCTCCGACCGCGCGCTGCGCCGCTGGGCGTGGGCGTCCCTGCTCGCCAACATGGCGATCATCTGGACGGGGGCGCTGGTGCGGCTCACCAAGTCGGGGCTGGGGTGTCCCACCTGGCCCGAGTGTCAGGCCGGTTCCTACGTGCCGGTGCCCGAGCAGGGCGTCCACGGGCTGATCGAGTTCGGGAACCGGCTGCTGACGTTCGTGCTGGTGGGGGTCGCCCTCGGCATGGCCCTGGCGGCCCGGCGCGCCGTGGCGGACGGCCGGCAGCCCCGCCGGCTGCTGGCCCTGGCGGTGGTCGTCGGTCTCGGCATCGTGGCGCAGGCGGTCGTCGGCGGCGTCTCGGTGCTCACCCAGCTGAACCCGTGGGTCGTGGGCCTGCACATGGCGGCCTCGGTCGTGCTGATCCTGGTGTGTGTGGAGCTGGTCCACCTCACCCACGGGCTGCCGCGCCTGGAGGTCACCGCCCCCCAGCGCGCCCTGGCGAGCGCCGTCTTCTGGCTGGGGATGGTGATCGTCGTGCTGGGCGTGGTGGTCACCGGCGCCGGACCCAACGCGGGCGACGGCGCCGCCACCCGCAACGGGCTGTCGCTGGAGTGGACGGCCAAGGTGCACGCGTGGGCCGTCTGGGTCGTGGTCGCCCTGACCGCGCTCGGCGTCTGGCGCTCCGCGGGGTCGGCGCGCCTGCGGCGCCTCTTCGTCGCGGTGCTGGCCGTCGAGATGCTCCAGGGGGTGATCGGGTACGTGCAGTACTTCGCCCACCTGCCGGTCGCGCTGGTGTTCGCCCACATGGTCGGCACGACGCTGTTCGTCGCGGCAGTGGGTCACCTGTGGCTGTCGACCCGCCGGCCGCGGCCTCCGGCCGTCCGGGGTGGGGCTCAGAAGAGCAGCGGGTCGAGCGCGGCCGCCACGGCCACGAGGGCCAGGTAGCTGTTGGTCGTGTGGAACAACCGCAGGGGGTTCAACGCCGCGTCGGTGAGGCCGGCGTCGGCGCGGCGCTTCAGCCGGACGGCCTCGGTGACCATCCAGCCCCCGGCCAGGACCGCCACCACCGGGTAGAGCCATCCGGTGCCGGCCGCCGGCCAGAGCGTCAGGGCGACCACCGCGGTCAGGACCGCGTAGGCGAGGATCTGCCGGGTGACCGCGGGGGCGTCCGCCACGACCGGGAGCATCGGGACGTCCGCGCGGGCGTAGTCGTCGCGATACCGCAGGCCCAGCGCCCAGGTGTGCGCGGGCGTCCACAGGAAGACGACGGCGAACAGGATCAGCGGGGGCAGGGCGATCGCGTTCGTCACCGCCGTCCAGCCGATCAGCGGCGGGAAGCAGCCCGCGACACCCCCCCACACGATGTTCTGCGGGGTGCGTCGCTTCAACCAGATCGTGTAGACGAAGACGTAGTAGAGGATCGCGATCACCGACAGGCCCGCCGACAGCCAGTTGGCGCCGAAGCCCAGCAGCAGCGTCGAGACGACCGCCAGGGTGAGCCCGAACACATTGGCGTTCCGGGTCGAGACCCGGTCGCGCACCATCGGACGCCGCCGCGTCCGGTGCATCCGTTCGTCGATGTCCCGGTCGTACACCGAGTTGAAGACGTTGGCCCCGGCGGCCGACAGCGTGCCCCCCACCAGGGTGAAGGCGAGCAGGGGCAGCGGCGGCACGCCGCCCGCGGCGAGGAACATCGCCGGGATCGTGGTGACGATCAGCAGCTCGATGATGCGCGGCTTCGTCAGTCCGACGTAGGCGCCCACTCGCTCGCGCAGGCCCTCCCGACGACCCCGGGCGACCGGCGCGGCGGCGTCCGCGGCCTTGTGCATGCGAATGGTGTCCTCCCGGCAGGTTGGGTCGAGTGTAGACGAACCCCCGCGGCCGGCCCGCGCCCGTTCCGGAGCGGCGGGGGCGACCGCCCATGCAACTTGTTGGAGTGCCGAGGCCGCCCCCAGCGGCGGCACTACAGTGAGGGGCGAAGCGAACGCCCTTCGCTGCCGATCCACTAGGAGCATCGCCCATGAACACTCGACTCAAGTCCCTCGCCGACGCCGGCGTCTCGATCTGGCTCGACGATCTCTCCCGCCAGCGCCTGCAGAGCGGCAACCTCAAGCAGCTCATCGACGAGTACTCGGTCACCGGTGTCACCACCAACCCCACGATCTTCGCCGCCGCCCTCAGCGGCAGCGACGACTACGTGGAGGACATCCGCGCGCTCGGCGACGTCACCACGGCGTCCGCCATCAAGCGGCTGTGGGCCAAGGACGTGCAGGACGCCTGCGACCTTTTCGCCGACCTCTACCGGTCGACCGGCGGCTACGACGGCCGCGTCTCGATCGAGGTGGCCCCCGGCCTGGCCTACGACACCGAGGGCACCATCGCCGAGGCCGAGGAGCTGTTCGGCCTCGTCGACCGCGAGAACGTCCTGATCAAGATCCCCGCCACCGTCGAGGGGCTGCCCGCGATCACCGCCACGCTCGCCAAGGGCATCTCGGTCAACGTCACGCTGATCTTCTCCGAGGACCGCTACCGCGCGGTCATGGACGCCTACCTGGCCGGCCTCGAGGCCGCGGCCGCCGCCGGTCACGACCTGGCGAAGATCCACTCGGTCGCCTCGTTCTTCATCAGCCGCGTCGACACCGAGATCGACAAGCGCCTCGACGCCATCGGCACCGACGCCGCCAAGGCCCTCAAGGGCAAGGCCGCCATCGCCAACGCCCAGGTCGCTCTGGCCGCGTTCGAGGAGGTCTTCGGCGGCGAGCGGTTCGCCGCGCTGGCCGCGAAGGGCGCCAACAAGCAGCGTCCGCTGTGGGCGTCCACCGGCACCAAGGACCCGGCGTACCCCGACACCCTGTACGTGTCCGAACTGGTCGCCCGGGGCATCGTCAACACGATGCCCGAGAAGACCATGATGGCCTTCGCCGACCACGGCTACCTGGGGACGCCGATGGAGGGCACCGGCGCGGCCGCCGCCGCCGTGATGGCCGAGATCGCGGCCGCGGGCGTCGACCTCGACGACGTCTTCAAGAAGCTCGAGGACGAGGGCGTCCAGAAGTTCATCGCCTCCTGGGACTCCGAACTCGTCACCTCCGTCGAGAAGGCCCTCGCGGCGGCCAAGTAGCCGACCGAGCCGGCGCGGGCTCGTCCCCGTCACCCACCACGGTGACCGGCGAGCCCGCGCCGGCGCCCGTTTCCGACCCTGAGGGGAACCACCACATGGCCGAGATCCACCGGTACGGCTCTGCAGCGGAACTGGCCGAGGGAGCGGCGCGGATGCTGCTCGCCGCGCTGGTGGCCCGCCAGGACGGCGGCGCGATCGTCCACCTCTGCCTCACCGGCGGGCGGATCGCGAACAAGGTCTACGCCCACCTCGGTGGTCTGGTCGAGGGGTCGGGGCTCGACCCGGGCCGCATGGAGTTGTGGTGGGGCGACGAACGGTTCCTGCCCACCGACGATCCCGACCGGAACGCCGGCCCCACCCTCGCCCTGCTGGCCGGCCGGTTTCCGCTCGACCCCGCCCGCACCCACCCCATGCCGTCCGCGGACGGCGTCGCCGACAACGCGGCGTCCGCCGCCACCTACGCCAAGGAACTGGGCGACACGACGTTCGACATCTGCCTGCTGGGCCTGGGCGAGGACGGCCACGTGGCCTCGATCTTCCCCGATCACCCGTCCTTCGACCCGACGCCGCACGCCGTCATCGCGGTCAACGACGCCCCGAAGCCTCCCTCGGAACGCATCAGCCTGAGCCTGGGCACGCTGTGCCGCTCGCGGGAGGTGTGGTTCCTCGTCAGCGGGGCGGAGAAGGCGGACGCCCTCCGCCGGGCGGTCCTGGGCGACCCCACGATCCCCGCCGGGCTGGCCCGCGGGACGGAGCGGACCGTCTGGTTCGTCGATCTGGACGCCGCGGCCGGGTTGCCCTACTACCGCTGCATCTTCTAGCGCTCTAGTAGATGACCTCGCCGGCGGCCCGGCGGGCCCGCAACTGCTCGAGGGCCTCCGACAGGATGGCGGCCGCTTCGGCGTCCGAGCGCCGCTCCTTCACGTACGCCAGATGGGTCTTGTACGGCGTGATCTTCGGCGGGGGCGGCGGATTCTCGGAGTCGAGATTGGCCGGCAGGCCACAGCGCGGGCAGTCCCAGGTCTCGGGCACCTGCGCGTCCGCGGCGAACGCCGGACGGGTCTCGTGACCGTTCGAGCAGAAGTAGGACACGTAGAGCCGCGGCGCTGCGTCGCCCCGCTCGGCCTCGCCCATGGGACCCGCACCGACGCGGCTGCCCCGGATCGCACTACCACCGACCACGAATATTTCTCCTTGTCAAACAGTGAACGAGCGGCTGGTCAGCCCTGGCCCAGCAGGCCGAAATCCGGGAAGTACCGGTAGAGCACGAGCAAGGCCATGATGCAGGCGAGCCAGACCAGGCCGACACCGATGGTGAGCCGGTCGAGGTTGCGCTCGGCAGCCGAGGTGCCGCCCATCGAGGTGGACATCCCGCCACCGAAGAGATCCGACATGCCGCCGCCCCGGCTCTTGTGGAGGAGGATGAACAGAGCGAGGATCACGCTGGTGATGACGAGCAGGATCGACACCGTGAGGATCGGCCACGTCATCAGGGGGGCAACAGTCACGCCGAGCATTCTAACCCAGCGCGGCCCCCGGTCCGGCATCGGACCGGGGGCCGCACGGGCGCCTCGGGACTAGGCCTCCTGGTAGAAGAGGACGATCTTGGCGAACTCCTCCGGGTCCAGGCTGGCGCCCCCGACCAGCGCGCCGTCGACATCGGGCTGGGCCATGATGTCGCGGATGTTGTTGGCCTTGACCGAGCCGCCGTACAGGACGCGCAGCTGGTCCGCGATCTCCTGCGTGAAGTGGGTGGCCACGTAGCTCCGGATGGCCAGGCACATGTCCTGCGCGTCCTCGGGGCTGGCGACCTGCCCCGATCCGATGGCCCACACCGGCTCGTAGGCGATGACCAACTTGCGCATCCACTCGTCCTCGAGGTCGGTGAGGCACCAGCGCAACTGCTCGAGGACGAAGGGGATGTGGCCCTCCTTCCGGCGCGACTCCCACTCCTCACCGACGCAGATGATCGGCACCATGCCGGCGCGGAACACCCGCTGGGCCTTCCGGTTGACGATGATGTCGGTCTCGCCGTGGTACTGGCGTCGTTCCGAATGCCCCAGCACCACGTACTTGCACTTGAGCTTGGCCAGCATGTCCACCGAGATCTCGCCGGTGTAGGCCCCGGACACGTGAACCGATACGTCCTGGGCCCCGTAGCTGATCGGCAGCTTGTCGCCCTCGACCAGGGTCTGCACGGTCCGCAGGTCGGTGTAGGGCACGATGACGGCCACCTCGGCTTTCGTCGGGTCGTAACGCTTGTCCTGCAG
Source organism: Propionibacterium sp. (assembly GCA_012517965.1). Classification (GTDB taxonomy): domain Bacteria; phylum Actinomycetota; class Actinomycetes; order Propionibacteriales; family Propionibacteriaceae; genus Propioniciclava. The sequence goes on from JAAYTZ010000105.1 coordinate 26,183, forward strand.
GGTCCAGGCCAGCTTCTGCACCACGCCGGTCGCCTCGACGTGGTTGAGGTTCATCTTCCAGTTGCCCGCCATCAGCGGGAGGCGGTCGGCCACCGTCACCCCTCCAGCACGGCGAGGCCCGGCAGGGTCTTGCCCTCGAGGTACTCCAGGGACGCCCCACCGCCGGTGGAGATGTGGCCGAACTCGTCGTCGGCGAACCCCAGCTGGCGGACGGCCGCGGCCGAGTCACCGCCGCCGACCACCGTGAAGGCGTCGGTCTCGGCGAGCGCCTGCGCGATCGCCTTGGTGCCCGCGGCGAAGGCCGGCTGCTCGAACACCCCCATCGGGCCGTTCCAGAACACGGTCTTGGCGCCCCTGATGGCCTCGGCGTACAGCTCGGCGGTCTTGGGGCCGATGTCGAGACCCATCTGGTCGGCCGGGATGGCGTCCGCGGCCACGACCGAGGCGTGCTCGGCGTCGCCGAACTCGGGGGTGACCACCGAGTCGACCGGGATCAGCAGCTGCTTCCCTGCGGCCTTCGCCTGCTCCAGGTAGCCCTTGACGACGTCGATCTTCTCGGCGTCCAGGATGGAGGTGCCCACCTCGTGGCCGAGCGACTTGAGGAAGGTGTAGCCCATGCCACCGCCGATGATGAGGGTGTCGGCGACCTTGAGCAGGTTGTCGATCACCGACAGCTTGTCGGCGACCTTCGCGCCGCCGAGCACCACGACGTACGGACGCTCGGGGGTCTCGGTCAGCTTCTTGAGGACCTCGACCTCCTTCTCGACCAGGTGGCCGGCCGCGTTGGGCAGCAGCTTGGCGACGTCGTAGACGGAGGCCTGCTTGCGGTGGACGACGCCGAAGCCGTCGGACACGAAGACATCGCCGAAGGCGGCGTACTTCGCGGCCAGCGCCTCGCGCTCGGCGTCCACCTTGGACTCCTCGGCGGGCTCGTAGCGCACGTTCTCCAGCATGGCGATCTCGCCGTCGGCGAGGGACGCGACGGTCTCCGCGGCCGAGGGGCCCACCACGTCGCCGGCCAGCCTGACCGGGACGCCGATCAGCTCGCCCAGCCGCTGGGCGGCCGGGGCGAGACTGTACTTCGGGTTGACCTCGCCCTTGGGGCGTCCGAGGTGAGCCATCACGACGACCCGCGCACCCCCGTCGACGAGCTGCTTCAAGGTCGGCAGGGCCGCCCGGATCCGCCCGTCGTCGGTGATGGTCCCGCCGTCGAGCGGCACGTTGAAGTCGCAGCGGATCAGGACCCGCTTGCCCTTCAGATCTCCCAGATCGGTGATGGTCTTCACTCTCGAACTCCCTTCAGACTCCGGCCGCCGTCAGAGCTTGGCGGCGACGATCTTGGTCAGCGACACGAGCTGGTTGCTGTAGCCCCACTCGTTGTCGTACCACCCGACGACCTTGACGCAGTTGCCGATGACCTTGGTGAGGCCGGCGTCGAAGATGCACGGGGCCGGATCGGTCTCGATGTCCTTGGACACGATCGGATCCTCGGTGTACTTCAGGACGCCCTTCAGCGGGCCCTCCGCGGCGGCCTTGACGATGGCGTTGACCTCGTCGACCGTGGTCTCCCTGGTGGCCTCGAAGGTGAGGTCGGTGGCGGAACCCGTCGGCGTCGGGACGCGCATGGCGTAGCCGTCGAGCTTGCCCTTGAGCTCGGGCAGCACCAGGGCGACCGCCTTGGCGGCGCCGGTGGTGGTGGGCACCATGTTGAGGGCGGCGGCCCGGGCGCGACGCAGATCCTTGTGGGGGCCGTCCTGCAGGTTCTGGTCCTGCGTGTAGGCGTGGATCGTGGTCATGAGGCCCTTGACGATGCCAAGGCCGTCGTTGAGGGCCTTGGCCATCGGGGCGAGGCAGTTCGTGGTGCAGGACGCGTTCGAGATGATCGTGTGCGCGGCCGGGTCGTACAGGTTGTCGTTCACGCCCACCACGATGGTGATGTCCTCGTTCTTGGCCGGGGCGGAGATCAGGACCTTCTTGGCGCCGGCCTCGATGTGCGCCTTGGCCTTGGTGGCGTCGGTGAAGAAACCGGTGGACTCGATGACGATGTCCACGCCGAGGTCCTTCCACGGCAGCTTCGCAGGATCGCGCTCGGCGAGGGCGCGGATCTTCTGGCCGGCGACGGTGAGGTACTCGTCGTCGTACTCGACGTCGCCGTCGAAGCGGCCGAGGATCGAGTCGTACTTCAGCAGGTGGGCGAGGGTCTTGTTGTCGGTGAGGTCGTTGACGGCGACCACCTCGACCTCGTCGCCGCCCTGGGCGAGGAGGGCGCGGAAGTAGTTGCGGCCGATGCGGCCGAAACCGTTGATACCAACCTTGACGGTCATGCGGAACGTCTCCTTCTGCAGACAATGCCACCGAGATGTGACAGAACGGACAACCGCATCCTATAGCCAACCGTGGTGGGATGGGCAGCCGAGTTCCGGCTTTTTGGTGCGAACAGCAATTAGGGCAGGTCGTCGTCGAACAGATCGGGGGTGAGGCCGGCCTCGGTGCCGGGAACGCCCAGTTCGGCCGCCCGCCTGTCGGCCGTCGCCAGGAGGCGGCGGATGCGCCCGGCGACGGCGTCCTTGGTCAGGGGCGGGTCGTGCAACTGGCCCAGCTCCTCCAGGCTGGCCTGCTTGTGCTCCAGGCGCAGCTGGCCGGCCACCCGCAGATGCTCGGGCACGTCGCCGCCGAGGATCTCCAGGGCGCGCTCGACCCGGGCCCCGGCCGCCACGGCGGCGCGCACCGAGCGCCGCAGGTTCGCGTCGTCGAAGTTCGCCAGCCGGGTCGCGGAAGCCTTGATCTCGCGGCGCATCCGCCGCTCCTCCCACTGCAGGAAGGTGTCGTGGGCCCCGAGCCGGGTGAGCATGATCGCGATCGAGTCGCCGTCGCGGATCACCACCCGGTCCACGTTGCGCACCTCCCGCGCCTTCGCCTGGACGCCGAGGCGCCGGGCGGCGCCCACCAGCGCCAAGGCCGCCTCGGAGCCGGGGCAGGTGACCTCCAGCGCCATCGAGCGGCCCGGCTCGGTCAGCGAGCCGTGAGCGAGGAACGCCCCCCGCCACAGGGCGGTGGCGACGTCGAGGCCGCCCCCGACCAGCGCGGCGGGCAGGCCCCGCACGGGTCGCCCGCGCCCATCGATCAGCCCGGTCTGCCTGGCCAACGAATCCCCGTCGCGGATGAGCCGGACGATGTACCGGGTGCCGCGCCGCAACTGGCTGGGGGTGACGACGACGAACTCGCAGTCGAAGCCGTACAGGTCGTGGATCGCCGTCTTGAGCCGCCGCGCCGCCCCGCCCGTGTCCAGATCGGCCTCGACGATGATCCGTCCGCCCGCCATGTGGAGGCCGCCCGCGAACCGCAGCATCGAGGCGACCTCGGCCCGACGCACCGCGGGCTTGGTCACGGCGACGGCCGCGAGCTCGGCCTTCACGTCGGGGGTCAACGCCATGCGGGTCAGCCTACAAGTCCCATGACATCGGCATAGGCGGCCGCCAGCCGGATGCTGTCGTGCCGGGGTGAGCCGTCGGCCATCCGGACGCCGCAGACGTGGAGCCGGGCCCCCAGCGAGGCGGCGAGGCCGGCGAACGCCCGGTCGTCCTGGAGGAAGGACGGATCGACCACGACGGCGTCCAGCCGCAGGCTCGGGGCGTGCGCGGCCAGCACCTCGAGGTGGGCGGACGGCGAGTAGCCCTGCGTCTCGGCGGCGGGCACCAGGTTCATCGTGAGGCAGCGCCGGGCTCGGGTCTCGGTCAGCGCCGCCGCCAACTCGGGCACCAGGAGGTGCGGCAGCACGGAGGTGAACCAGGAACCGGGCCCGAGGATCACCCAGTCCGCGGCCCGGATCGCCGCGACCGCCTCGGGGCAGGCCGGCGGCGCCGCCGGCACCAGCCGCACCGCGCGCACGTCCCCCGGAGTCTTGGCCACCCTCGCCTGCCCGCGCACGAGACGGGGGACCTCGGGGGCGGCCGGGTCGAGACCCACCACGTCCGCCTCGATCTCGAGCGGGATGTTCGACATGGGCAGGACGCGCCCCTGCACGTCGAGCAGCCGGGCCACCATGTCCAGCCCCTCCACCGGATCGCCCAACTGCTCCCAGACGCCGGCCAGCAGCAGGTTGCCGATGGCGTGCCCGGCCAGCGGCCCGGTGCCGCCGAACCGGGACTGCAGGATGTCGGCCCAGAGCCGGCCGTCCCGGTCGTCGCCGCACAGGGCGGCCAACGCCATCCGCAGGTCGCCCGGGGGCAGCATGGCGAACTCGCGGCGCAGCCGGCCCGACGATCCCCCGTCGTCGGCGACGGTGACCACGGCGGTGATGTCGCTCGTCACGCGGCGCAGCGCCTGCAACGAGGCGGACAGCCCGTGCCCGCCCCCCAGCGCAACCACCCGCGGCAACTGCCGCTCGCGGCGCACGCCTACTCCTTCCCCAGATCGCGGTGCAGCACGTGGGCGTCCAAGCCCCGCTGCTGCACCCGGCGGGCCAGCTCAACCGACATGGCGGTGGAGCGGTGCTTGCCGCCGGTGCAACCGATCGCCACGATCGCCTGGCGCTTGCCCTGGCGCAGGTAGCCGGGGCCCATCGTGAGCAGCAGACGTTCGGCGGCGTCCAGCCACTGCCCCGCATCGGGCGAGCCCAGCACGTAGTCCGCCACGGCCGGCGTGAGGCCGGTCTGCGGGCGCAGCTCCGGCACCCAGTGCGGATTGGGCAGGAAGCGGACGTCGAACATCACGTCGGCGTCCAGCGGCACCCCGTTCTTGAACCCGAACGACAGGAACGTCAGGCGCAGCCGGTCGTCGGAGCTGGGGTTGAACGAGTTCGCCACGCGGTCGGCCAGCTCGTGCACGTTGAGCTCCGAGGTTTCGACCACCATGTCGGCGGCCGCCCGCAGCGCGGCCAGCATCTCTCGCTCGCGGCGGATGCCGTCCAGCAGCGGCCCGTCGCCCTGCAGCGGGTGCGGGCGGCGCACATGCTCCTGGCGACGCACGATGATCGCGTCGGACGCCTCGAGGAACAGGATCTGTGGGTGCACCCCCTGCTCGGCCAGCCGATCGAAGGCCGCGGGGATCTCGTCGAACTGGGCGCGGGTGCGCACGTCCAGGATCACCACGACCCGGTCGATGCCCTCCTGGGCGACGGTCGCGAAGAGCTGGGGCAACATGCTCGGCGGCAGGTTGTCGACCAGGTACCAGCCCAGGTCCTCCAGGGTGTGCGCGGCGGACCGGCGTCCCGCCCCGGACATGCCGGTGATCACGACGAAGCGGACGCCCTGGGTGTGCACCATGCGGCCATTATGTCGGTCGGCGGCGGCGCGGGCGGACGCGGGCCGACCGAGCCCTCCGGCGTCCGCAACCGGGGCGGCTCAGTCGGCCGGGATCAGTTCGCCGGTGGCCGCGTCCAGCGCCTCCCCCGGGGCGTGGGCGTCCAGCGCCGCCTTGATGGCCAGGGCGGTCTTCGGGCCGATGCCGGGAGCCTGGGCGATCTCCTCCCAGCGGGCCGCCCGCAGCTTCTTCAACGACCCGAAGTGCTGCAGCAACGCCTTGCGCCGCAGCTCCCCCAGGCCGGGCACGTCGTCCAGGAGGGACTCCACCATCGACCGGCTCCGCCGCGACCGATGCCGGGTGATCGCGAACCGGTGGGCCTCGTCGCGGGCGCGCTGCAACAGGTACAGCCCCTCTGAGGACCGGGGCAGGATGACGGGGAACTCCTCGCCGGGCAGCCAGACCTCCTCCAGGCGCTTCGCGAGCCCCACCAGCGCCACCCCGGTGATGCCGAGCTCGTCGAGCACCGACCGGGCCGCCGCCACCTGAGGCGCCCCGCCGTCGACCACCACGAGGCCCGGCGCGTACGCGAAGCGCCGCGCGGCGCCCGTCGTGGGGTCGACCAGCAGCGCGCCGTCGCCCTGGCCGGCCGCCCGGTCCTCCAGGTAGCGCCGGAACCGGCGGGTGAGCACCTCGCGCAGGGCACCCACGTCGTTGCTGCCGTCGACGGTGCGCACCAGGAACGAGCGGTACTCGCTCTTGCGCGGCAGGCCGTCCTCGAACACCACCATCGACCCGACGATCTCGGTGCCCTGCAGGTGGGAGACGTCGTAGCACTCGATCCGCAGCGGAGGCGCCGCGAGGCCAAGGGCTTCCTGGATCTCCTCCAGCGCCCGGTTCCGGGTGGCCAGGTCGGACGCGCGCCGCGTCTTGTGCAGCGCGAGGGCCTCGGCCGCGTTCCGCTCGACGGTCTCCAGCAGGGTGCGCTTGTCCCCCCGCTTCGGCACCCGCAGTTCGACGCGGGCGCCCCGGACGTCGGCGAGCAGCGCGGTGAGGGCGTCCGCACTGGCGGGCTGCACCGGGAGCAGGACCTCGCGGGGGATCGCCCGGCTCACCTCCGTGTCCGTGGAGCCGTCGGCGTACAGCTCGAGCAGGAAGGAGTCGAGGAGCTCGGGGATCGACTGGTCGTCGGTGCGGTCGGCCACCCAGCCCCGCTCGCCGCGCACCCGGCCGCCCCGGACGTGGAAGATCTGGAAGGCGATCTCCAACTCGTCGGCGGCGAACGCGATCACGTCGGCGTCCGTGCCGTCGCCCAGAACGATCGCGTTGCGCTCGGTGACCTGGCGCAGCGCCTCCAGTTGATCCCGCAAGACGGCCGCCTTCTCGTACTCCATCGCCGCGGAGGCCCTGCGCATCTGGCGGTCCAGGCGCCCCATGATGCCGTTGGTGTGCCCGGCCAGGAACGAGCACAGGTCCTCGACGAGCTCCCGGTGCTCGTCGGCCCCGATCCGGCCCACGCAGGGGGCGCTGCACTTGCCGATGTAGCCGAGCAGGCACGGCCGTCCAGCCGCCCGCGCGTTGCGGAAGACCCCGTTCGCGCACGACCGCATCGGGAACACCCGCAGGAGCGAGTCGATGGTGTCCCGGATGGCCCAGGCGTGGGCGTAGGGCCCGAAGTACCGGTTGCCACGGCGTCGGGCACCCCGGCCGACGAACACCCGCGGGAACTCCTCCGACCAGGTCACCGCCACCCACGGATACGACTTGTCGTCGCGGTACTTGATGTTGAAGCGGGGGTCGAACTGCTTGATCCAGGTGTACTCGAGCTGCAGCGACTCCAGTTCGTTCTGCACCACCGTCCACTCGACCCGGGCCGCCGACCGCACCATCGTCTGCGTCCGGAAGTGCAGGCCCGCGGGGTCGGCGAAGTAGGAGTTGAGCCGCTGCCGCAGGTTCTTCGCCTTGCCGACGTAGAGGACCGTCCCGGTGGCGTCGCTGAAGCGGTAGACCCCCGGGCCGGTCGGGATCGTCCCCGGGGCGGGCCGATACGTTGCCGGGTCTGCCATGGACGCCATCCTAGGCGGGCGAACGGGACGCGCCTCTGCCCCGGCACCGCGGGCGGGTAGGGTGCGGGTCCATGACCGATCGCCGTTCCTTCCTCACCGCGGCGGGCCTCGCCGCCGTCACCGTGGGAACCGGACTCGGGGCGTCCGGGTGCGCGAAGCCGGTGCAGATCGGTACCGGCGCGACCCGGGCGACCATCCCGGCCGCCGATGTCCCGGTCGGCGGCGGCGTGGTGCTCACCGACGCCCGGTTCGTGGTCACCCAGCCCAGCCCGGGGGTGTACCGGGCGTTCGACCGCACCTGCACCCACCAGGACTGCCCCGTCAAGAGGGTCGAGGGCGGGGGCATCTCGTGCTCGTGTCACGGCAGCCGGTTCTCGCTCGAGGACGGCTCGGTGCTGGCCGGCCCGGCCACCCGTCCGCTGCCGCCCCGGACCGTCACCGTTCGCGGCGACCAACTCGATCTGGCGCCCTAGCGGTCGGGGGCCGGGTCCGCAATCCCCTCCTCGCCCTCGGGCGCGTGGCCCCGGCGCACCTCGGACTCGAAAACGTCCAGCACGCCGATGACGGCGCGCAGCACCCGATGGGCGGTGGCGAGTTCACTCGCGTCGAACGAGCGCAGCGCCTCGGTGTGGGCGGCGCCCAGGGGCCCGAAGAACGACCGGGCCACCTCCCGACCCGGGTCGTCGACCTCGAGGATCACGCGCCGCCGGTCCGTCGGATCCTCGTCGCGGCGGACGTGGCCCGCCTCCACCAGGCGCCCGACGACGTAGGTGATCGCGGCCGGGGACAGTTGCAGCTCGGCCGCGAGGGCCTTGCTGGTCAGCGGCTCCCCGTCCCGGCACGCCCGATAGATCGCGTTGAGGGCCCGGAAGTCGGTGGAGTGCAGCCGCTGGGCCTGCGCGAACCCGTGCCCGATGCGCTCGGACAGCCACCCGATCAGGCGGGCGTCCTCCGTGATCGCGGCGACCCACTCCTCGCGCGACGGCCCGGCCCCGCTCACGACGCCCGTCCCGCCGCCGCGGGCGTGCGCCGGACGCCGCCCCGCGCGTCGTCCGCCAGGACCTCGGCGAGGAACCGGCCGGTGAAGGACGCCGGGTTGGCCGCCACGTCCTCCGGGGTGCCCTCCGCGACCACCGTCCCGCCGCGGACACCCCCCTCGGGGCCCAGGTCGATGAGCCAGTCGGCGGTCTTGATCACGTCCAGGTTGTGCTCGATCACCACGACGGTGTTCCCCGCGTCGACGAGCCGGCCCAGGACGTGCAGCAGCTTGTTGATGTCCTCGAAGTGGAGGCCGGTGGTCGGCTCGTCGAGCACGTACATCGTGCGACCCGTCGAGCGGCGCTGCAGCTCGGCCGCCAGCTTGACGCGCTGGGCCTCGCCGCCGGACAGGGTGGTCGCCGGCTGGCCGAGCCGCACGTACCCGAGGCCGACGTCGACCAGGGTCTCCAGGTGCCGGGCGATCGAGCCGATGGGCCGGAAGAAGTCGAGGGCCTCCTCGATCGGCATGTCGAGCACCTCGGCGATCGTCCGGCCCTTGTAGTGCACTTCCAGGGTCTCCCGGTTGTAGCGGGCCCCGTGGCAGACCTCGCACGGCACGTACACGTCCGGCAGGAAGTTCATCTCGATCTTGATCGTGCCGTCGCCGGCGCAGTTCTCGCAGCGGCCGCCCTTGACGTTGAAGCTGAACCGGCCCTGCTGGTAGCCCCGGACCTTCGCCTCGGGGGTCTCGGCGAACAGCTTGCGGATGCGGTCGAACACCCCGGTGTAGGTGGCCGGGTTGGAGCGCGGCGTCCGCCCGATCGGCGACTGGTCGACGTGGATGGCCTTGTCAATGTGCTCGAAGCCGGTGATGTGATCGTGGCGGCCGGGCAGGTCGCGGGCGCTGTAGAGGTGCCGGGCCAGGGCTCGGTAGAGGATCTGGTTCACCAGCGTCGACTTGCCCGAGCCGGAGACGCCCGTGACCGCCACCATCACGCCGAGGGGCACCCGGACGGTCACGTCCCGCAGGTTGTTCTCGACGGCGCCGTGGACCGTGATCGAGCGTCCGTTTCCCGGCCGCCGCACGGCCGGCACCGGGATGGCCCGGCGTCCGGAGAGGTAGGCGCCGGTGAGCGACTCCTCGGACGCCAGCAGCGCGGCCAGCGAGCCGGAGACCACGACGCGGCCGCCGTGTTCGCCGGCCCCCGGCCCGATGTCGACGATGTGGTCGGCCACCCTGATGGTGTCCTCGTCGTGCTCCACCACGATGAGGGTGTTCCCCAGGTCACGCAGCCGGCACAGCGTGTCGATGAGTCGGCGGTTGTCCCGCTGGTGGAGCCCGATCGAGGGCTCGTCGAGCACGTAGAGCACGCCGGTCAGGCCGGAGCCGATCTGGGTCGCCAGCCGGATGCGCTGGGCCTCCCCTCCCGAGAGGGTGCCGGCCGGCCGGGCCAGGGTGAGGTAGTCCAGGCCGACGTCGAGCAGGAACCGCAGCCGCTCGTTGATCTCCTTGATCACCCGCTCGGCGATCTGGGCCTCGCGGGCGGTGAGTTCCAACCCGCGCATGAACGCCGCGAGTTCGTCGACGGGGAGCGCCGCGACCTCGGCGATGTTGCGGCCCCCGACCGTCACCGCGAGGCTGGTGGGCTTCAGCCGGGCGCCGTGGCAGGCCTCGCAGGGCACCTCGCGCATGTAGCCGGCGTACCGTTCGCGCGAGTTGTCGGTCTCCGCCTCGGCGAACCGGCGCCGCACGTAGGGCACCGCCCCCTCGAACTTCGCGTTGAAGCTCTGCGTGCGACCGTGCCGGGTTCGGGTCGTCACCCGGAGCGTGCCGGGGACCCCGAACAGGATGATCCTCCGGACCCGCTCGGGGAGCTCCCGCCACGGCGTGTCCAGCGCGAAGCCCTCCGACTCGGCCAGGGTGCGGAAGAGCTGCTGGAAGTAGCCCGCCACGTAGACCGACTGCCAGGGGGCCACGCAGTTCTGCTCGAGGCTCTTGTTCCGGTCGGGCACCAAGAGATCCGGGTCGACCTCCATCTTGGTGCCGATGCCCGAGCAGACCGGGCACGCCCCCCACGGGGCGTTGAACGAGAACTGGCGGGGTTCGAGTTCCTCGATCGAGATGTCGTGCTGGTTGGGGCAGGCGAGGCGCTCGGAGTAGCGGCGCTCGCGCCCGGGGTCGTCGGCCGGCAGGTCGACGAAGTCGATCGCGACCACCCCGGACGCCAACTCCAGCGCCGTCTCCACCGAGTCGGTGAGCCGCCGCTGGATGGACGCCTTGACGGCCAGCCGGTCGATCACCACGTCGATCGAGTGCTTCTTCTGCTTGTCGAGCACGGGCGGGCTCGCGAGCGGGTGGACCTCGCCGTCGACGCGGACACGGGTGAACCCCTGGCCGAGCAACTGGGCGAACAGATCGTGGTACTCGCCCTTCCGCCCGCGCACGACCGGGGCCAGCACCTGGAACCGGGTGCCCTCCGCCAACCCCAGCAGCCGGTCGACGATCTGCTGCGGCGTCTGCCGGCTGATCGGCTCGCCGCACTCCGGGCAATGCGGCCGCCCGGCCCGGGCGAACAACAGGCGCAGGTAGTCGTAGACCTCGGTGATCGTGCCGACCGTGGAACGAGGGTTGCGGTTGGTCGACTTCTGATCGATCGACACCGCGGGCGAGAGCCCCTCGATGAAGTCGACGTCCGGCTTGTCCATCTGGCCGAGGAACTGGCGCGCGTAGGCCGACAGGGACTCGACGTAGCGTCGTTGCCCCTCGGCGAAGATCGTGTCGAACGCCAGCGAGGACTTGCCGGAGCCGGAGAGGCCGGTGAAGACGATGAGCGCGTCGCGTGGCAGATCCAGGTTCACGTTCTGGAGGTTGTGTTCCCGGGCGCCCCGGATGAGCAGTCGATCAGCCACGACCGACATCGTAGGCGCCCCATCCGACAGCACCCCGGTTGCCGGTTACCGGCCGGGCGCGCTGCGTCGCACACCCCCGGGCCCTAAGTTGGTCCCATGCGCGACATGATCCGGCTGGGGCAGGTCGAGCCCGTCCGCAAGCAGGTGGCCGACGCCACCCAGTTGCTGCTCGGGGACACGATCGTGCTGACCGAGGCCGAGTGGCGGGAGCCCACCATCCTGCCCGGGTGGACGCGCGCGATGGTGGCGACCCATCTGGCGCGCGGCGCCGACGCCATGCGGGAGACGATCCTGGCCGTGGTCGACGGACGCCCCGACGCCGGCTATCCGCCCCCGGATCAGCGGCTGGCCGACCTGGAACGCGGAGCCGGCCGCTCCGGACTCGACCTGCAGATCGACCTGGACACCTCCGCCGGCGCGCTGGGGGAGGCCTTCGGCCTGGTGGACGACTGGCGCGTCCCGGTCCGGCTGCCGCTCGGGGAGATGCCGGTCGCGGCGGTCGTCGTGGCCCGCTTCCACGAAGTCGTGCTGCACCACCTGGACCTGAACACCGGGTTCGGGCTCAGCCAACTCGACACGGTCTCGGCATCGTGGCTGCTGCAGTGGGCGGCGCTGTGGCTCCGCACGCGCCCAGGACTGCCCGCGGTGGAACTGACCAGCGAGTCGGGGGTGCGCGAGGAGATCGGCGACCGGGCACCCACCCGCACGGTGACCGGTTCGGACGCCGACCTGTGGGGCTGGCTGACGGGCCGCACCGATGGCGCGACCCTCAACGGCACCGCCGGCCTGGTCTGGCCGCTGCTGGGCTGAGGCGCCGCCAAGGGGTGGCGGCGCCCCGCGACCGGCTGCGAGGCTGAGGCGCATGCAGTGCACCGCCCGCTCCGTCGGACCCTACGACAACAACGCCTATCTGCTCGCCGACGGCGACGACCTGGTCCTGGTCGACGCCGCGCAGGACGCCGCGGCGCTCCTCGACTGGATCGGTGGCCGCCGGGTGTCGACGATCGTGACCACCCACCGGCACCCCGACCACATCGCGGCCCTCCCCGAGGTCGCCCGCGCCACCGGCGCGCGGCTGGTGACCGGCCGCCCGGACGCCGCCGCGATCGCCGCCGCCACCGGGCTCGACCTGGAGGGACTGTGGGACGGGGACACCGTTCGCGTCGGGGCGGCGTCCCTGGCGGTGATCGGCCTGGTGGGACACACGCCCGGCGGTATCGCCCTGGCCCACACCCCGGACGACGGCCCGGCCACGGTGATCACCGGCGACAGCCTGTTCCCGGGCGGGGTCGGCAAGACCCGCACCCCCGAGGAATTCGCCAGCCTGCTGGGCGACGTCACGGCCAAGCTGTTCGACCGATTCGGCGACGACACGGTCGTCCTGCCCGGCCACGGGCGGCCCACCACCCTGGGGGCCGAGCGCCCGCACCTCGCCGCGTGGCGCGCCAGGGGCTGGTGAGGGGGCACCCCGGGGCGCGCCCGCCCTACCGGATCAGCGCGTGCCACTCCTGCAGCGACCGCACCGACTCCGCGCCCGCCAACTGCGCGGCGACGCCCTCCGCGGCCGCCCGGGCCTCCGAGGTCGTCGTGATGTAGGGCACCCGGGCCCGGATCGCGCTCTTGCGGATGTAGCTGTCGTCGTACTCCGACGACGGGCCGGCCGGCGTGTTGATGACGAGCTGCACCCGCCCCTCGCGGATGTCGTCGTCGAGGTTGGGCCGGCCCTCGTGCAGCTTGAGCGCTGGCTCGGCGGGGATCCCGTGCTCGGCGAGGAAGCGCCGAGTGCCACCGGTGGCCCGGAGGGTGAGCCCGGAGCGGACGAGGCTGCGGGCCGCCGTCAGGACGTTCTCGGCGCAGTCGCGCCGGTCGCGTTCCGCGACGGTGAAGAGCACGGTGCCGGCGGTCGGCAGGGGCGCCTGCGTCGCCTCCTGCGCCTTGAAGAACGCCAGGCCGGGGCTGCCGGCCAATCCGAGCACCTCCCCGGTCGACCGCATCTCGGGGCCGAGCAGCGGGTCCACCTCCGGGAACATGCCGAACGGGAACACCGCCTCCTTGACGCCGTGGAAGGGCACCTCCCGCCGGCGCAGCCCCAGGTCGGCGAGCCGCTCGCCGAGCATCAGCCGGGTGGCGAGCCGGGCCATGTTGACGTCGCAGACCTTGGACACCAAGGGGACGGTCCGGGACGCCCGCGGGTTCGCCTCCAGCACGTACACGACGTCGTCGAGGATCGCGTACTGGATGTTCATCAGGCCGACGACGCCCAGCTCGATCGCGATGCGGCGCGTGTAGTCCCCGATCGTCGCCAGGTGCGCCGCCGGGATGTTGACCGAGGGAACGAGGCAGGCGGAGTCACCGGAGTGGATGCCGGCGTACTCGATGTGCTCCATGACCGCGGGCACGTAGGCGTCCCGACCGTCGCAGAGGGCGTCCGCCTCGCACTCCATCGCGTTCTCCAGGAAGCGGTCGATGAGGATCGGCCGGTCGGCCGTCACGCCGCGGGCGGCTCCCATGTAGCGGATCAGGGCGTCCTCGTCGTGGACGATCTCCATCCCCCGGCCACCGAGCACGTAGCTGGGCCGCACGATCACCGGGTAGCCGATGGCGCGCGCGACCGCGACGGCCTCCTGGGTCGTCACGGCCATCCCGGCCTCCGGCATCGGGATGCCCAGCCGCTCCATGATCGCCCGGAAGCGGTCGCGGTCCTCGGCCAGATCGATGGTCTCGGGGCTGGTCCCGAGGATCGGCACGCCGGCGTCCTCGAGGGCCCGGGCGATGTTGAGCGGCGTCTGCCCGCCGAACTGGCAGACGACACCCTCGGGGCGTTCCCGCTCGTAGATGGCCAGCACGTCCTCGACCGTCAGGGGCTCGAAGTAGAGCCGGTCGGAGGTGTCGTAGTCCGTCGACACCGTCTCGGGGTTGCAGTTGACCATGATCGTCTCGAACCCGGCGTCGCGGAGCGTGTAGGCGGCGTGGACGCAGCAGTAGTCGAACTCGATGCCCTGCCCGATGCGGTTGGGGCCGCCGCCCAGCACCATCACCTTGCGGGTGTCGGGGTTCACCGGCCGGGGGGCCGGCAGCGGGTTGGGCCGCTCGGGGGCGTACGTGGAGAAGTAGTACTCGGCGCCCGCGACGCCGCTCACCGGGACCGCCTCGTAGCGGTGCACGATGCCCTCGGCGAGGCGGCGGGCCCGCACCTCGGTCTCGTCGACGCCGAGGACGCGCGCCAGGTAGGCGTCGCCGAGGCCGTGCTCCTTGGCGCGGCGCAGCAGGGCGGTGGGCAGGGCGTCGAGGCGGCCGCGGTAGGCCTCGACCTCGAGGTCGACGTCGACGACGGCCTTCATCTGCTCGTGGAACCACGCCTTGATGTGGGTGCGCTCGACGAGATCGGCGATGGACGCCCCGGCGCGCAGCGCCTCGTACAGCAGGTACTGCCGGTCGGAGGTGGGCTCCTCCAGGCGGCGCAGCAACTCGGGCAGCCCGAGCGTCCGCAGCCCGGGCGCGTCGCCGAGGCCGCTCCGGCCGTTCTCCAGGCCGCGGATCGCCTTGCCGAGCGCCTCCGGGTAGCTCTTCCCGATGCTCATCACCTCGCCGACGGCCCGCATCTGCGTGCCGAGCCGGTCCACGGCCCCGGGAAACTTCTCGAACGCCCAACGCGCGAACTTCGCCACCACGTAGTCGCCGTCGGGGGTATAGCGGTCGAGGGTGCCGTCGCGCCAGTACGGGATCTCGTCGAGCGTCAGCCCGGCCGCCAGCAGCGTCGAGACCATCGCGATCGGGAAGCCCGTCGCCTTGGACGCCAGCGCCGAACTGCGCGAGGTCCGGGGGTTGATCTCGATGACCACGACCCGACCGGTCTCCGGCTGGTGCGCCAGCTGGACGTTGGTGCCGCCGACGACGCCGATGGCCCGCACGATCCGGTAGGCGATCTCCTGCAGCCTCGCCTGCAGCGCCGGGTCGATGGTCAGCATGGGCGCGGTGCAGAACGAGTCGCCGGTGTGGACGCCCACGGCGTCCACGTTCTCGATGAAGCAGACCGTGATCAGCTGGTCGTCGGCGTCCCGCACGACCTCCAGTTCCAGTTCCTCCCAGCCCAGAATCGACTCCTCGACGAGGATCTGGCCGATCGGGGAGGCCTGCAGCCCCCGGAAGGCGATGGTGCGCAGCTCGTCGACGTCGTGAACGAACCCGCCGCCGGTGCCCCCCATCGTGTAGGCGGGGCGGATGACGCACGGGTAGCCGATCTCGGCGGCGAACGCCTCGGCGTCCGGGATGGAGCCCACCGTCTTCGACCGGGGCATGTCGACCCCCAACTCGGCCATGGTGCGCTTGAACGTCTCGCGGTCCTCGCCGCGCTCGATGACCGACTGGCTGATCCCGATCATCCGGACGCCGTGCTCGGCGAGCACGCCGGTGCGGTCGAGGGCGGTCGACAGGTTGAGGCCGGTCTGGCCGCCCAGGTTGGGCAGCAGGGCGTCCGGCTTCGCCGCCCGGATGATCTCGGTGAGCCGCTCGAGGGTCAGCGGCTCGATGTAGGTCTCGTCGGCCATCACCGGGTCGGTCATGATGGTGGCGGGGTTGGAGTTGACCAGCACGACCCGATAACCCAGCGCACGCAGCGCCTTGCAGGCCTGGGTGCCCGAGTAGTCGAACTCGCACGCCTGCCCGATCACGATCGGCCCGGAGCCGATGATCAGGACCTTGTGGACGTCGTCGCGCCTGGGCATGCGTTCTCCTCGGGACGTGGGGGCTTGCCGCCGTGCACGGTAGCGCCCCGCTCTCCGGCAGGGCCCCCCGTGTCACGTGGTGGCCTCGACCCCGCCCGACGCCGCGGGCTCAGGCCAGCCGGGATTCCTTGATCCGCCCCTCCCGGTACGCCTCCAACAGGTCCGTCAGATCGGCCAGCTTGGAGCGCAACTCGGCCCCCCAGTCGGTCCGCTCCGTCATCACCCGCTCGGGCATGACCTCGGTGATCGTGACCTTGGGGGCATAGCTGCCCAGGTCGTTCTCGATCTCGGCGTAGGCCCGGTGCTCGGCCAGCATCAGATGGTGCGAGGTGTAGATGAGCGTGTAGCCGGCGATCCCGGTGCGGGAGTGGTAGGCCTTCGAGATGCCCCCGTCGATCACATACAGCTTGCCGCCGCCCTTGACCGGGCTCTCCCCGTCCTTGATCTTGACGGGCACGTGGCCGTTCACGATGTGCCCGGTCTCGGGGGGCAGCCCGAACTCGGCCAGGATCTTCTCGCAGATCTCCGGCTGCTCGCAGAGCGTGTAGTACGGGTTGTAGTGCTCCTTGCGCACCGCCCGGTCGGCGACGAAGTAGTTCTCGAAGGTCGACATCTTGCTCTTGCCGAACATCGGCGACAGCGGCCCGCACCACAGGTACCAGGCGAAGTCCACGGCGTCCGCGTGGGCCTTGGTGCCCGGCGTGCCGCGGTACGCCTCGATCATCTGCCGCTGGGCGTGGTCGAACAGCGCCCGCCCGGCGAGGAACCGACCGTCGACCGTGATGCCGTCGAACTCGCCCTCGGCGGTCAGCGGCACGCAGCCGTGGAACAGCAGGTTGCCGTTCGCGCACAGGTACGCGGAGCCGTGCTCGTACAGGAAGTCCATGTGCCGGTGTAGGGTCTCGCTGCCGCGGAACGACGCATCGATGACGGCCAGCAGCTCCTCCTCCTCGGGAGTGAGGCGAGCCGGGTCGTCCGGATCGATGGTGGGGAAGTTGGTGTCGAGCAACGGGTACTCGCGGTCGCCCTCGCGGTAGACCATCCGGCGGAAGTCCGTCTTGGCGAGCACATCCCGGTGGGCCATGCCGTACTCCGGGTGCCGGCGCAGCAGTTGCGCCTCGAGCTTGAGCATGATGATCGCGATCGCCTTGTGCATCCTGGCGCTCAACTCGGGGTCCACCCGGCCGTGGACGGTCTCCTCGATGATCTTGGTCTGGAACCGCTCGCACGGGTCGTCGCCGTAGGTCCGCTGGGCGAACGTGGAGAGCGCGCGCAGGTTGAGGCCGTAGCCGTGCTCGAGCGCGTCGAACGTGTTGTAGCCGATCCCCACCCGCAGCACGCTGCACATGGCCACCTGGCTGCCCGCGGCCGCCGCCATCCATTGGATGTCGTGGTTGCCCCACTGCACGTCCACACCGCCGAAGTCGATCAGGGCCTCCATCACCTTGTGCGGCCCGCTGCCGCGGTCGAAGATGTCCCCGATGACGTGCACCCGGTTGACGCACACCCGCCGGATCATCTCGCAGAGCCCGGTGATGAAGGCGTCGGCCATGCCGCCCTCGACGATGTGCCCGATGATCCGAAGGTTGTACGCCCGCCGGAACTCGTCGCTCATGTCGGCGAACAGCAGCTCGCGCAGGATGGACGCGAACACGGCGGGCATCTTGCTCTCGACAGACCCCCGACGGTACTTCGACGAGACGTGTCGGGCCAGGTCGACCAGCCGGCCGATGGTGGTGCGCTGCCACGCCTCGTCGTAGCGGCCGTCCTGCCGCACGATCTGGAGCACCTTGTCGGGTGCGTAGACCAGGTTGGCGAGCCGCGTCTGGCTGGCCTCGTCGAGAACACCGTCGAACAACTCATGGATCTTGAAGCGGATGGTCCCGGACGCGGAACGCAGGATGTGGACGAACGCGACGTCCTCGCCGTGCAGGTCGGAGAAGTAGTACTCGGTGCCCTTGGGAAGGTCGGCCAAGCCGCGCGTGCGGATCATCTCCGCCTGGACGCTCAGGGCGTTCGGGTACTGCTCGGCGAGCAGACGCAGGTACTTGTCGTCGGCCATGGTGACACCTCTTTCTTCCCTCACGGGCATCACTCGTGACGATAGGGCACCCCTCGCGCCGAGGCCGGAGGTCGCCGGATCGTGCCGTCAGCGCGTTGCCTCGACCATCTGCCGGAGCATCTTCTTGAGTTCGGCGATCTCGTCGCGCAGCCGCGCGGCGAGCTCGAACTCCAGGCTGCGGGCCGCCTCGTGCATCTGGGCGGTGAGCTCCGTGACCAGGCCGGCCAGCTCCGAGGTGGGCAGGGCCCCCAGGTCGCGGTCCGCCTTCGCGCCCAGCGTCGGCACGGGCGCCGTCTTCCGGCCGCCGCCGGCCCGGGAGACCAGCTGCTCGGTGTCGGCGTCCTCGCGGGCCAGCAGGTCGGTGAGGTCGGCGATCTTCTTGCGCAGCGGCTGCGGGTCGATGCCGTGCTCGGCGTTGTAGGCGACCTGCTTGGCGCGGCGCCGGTTCGTCTCGTCGATCGCGGCGGCCATCGACGGGGTCATCTTGTCGGCGTACATGTGCACCTCGCCGGCGACGTTGCGGGCGGCCCGGCCGATCGTCTGGATCAGCGACCGCTCCGACCGCAGGAAGCCCTCCTTGTCGGCGTCCAGGATCGCGACGAGCGACACCTCCGGCAGGTCCAGTCCCTCCCGGAGCAGGTTGATGCCGACCAGCACGTCGTACTCGCCGAGCCGCAGCTCGCGCAGCAACTCGATGCGCCGCAGCGTGTCCACCTCCGAGTGCAGGTAGCGCGTCCGCACCCCGTTCTCCATCAGGTAGTCGGTGAGATCCTCGGCCATCTTCTTGGTCAGGGTGGTGACCAGGACCCGCTCGTTGCGCTCGGCCCGCGCTCGGATCTGACCCATGAGGTCGTCGATCTGGCCCTTCGTGGGCTTGACGATGATCTGCGGGTCGACGAGCCCGGTCGGGCGGATCACCTGCTCGACGAAGCCGTCGCTGCGGGCCAGCTCGTAGGGCCCGGGGGTCGCCGACAGGTAGACGGTCTGCCCGATCCGCTCCGTGAACTCCTCGAACCGCAACGGCCGGTTGTCGGTCGCCGAGGGCAGCCGGAACCCGTAGTCGACGAGCGTCCGCTTGCGCGACATGTCGCCCTCGTACATGCCGCCGATCTGCGGGATCGTGACGTGCGACTCGTCGACGACGAGCAGGAAGTCCTCCGGGAAGTAGTCCAGCAGGCAGTTGGGCGGGGTGCCGGGGCCGCGGCCGTCGATGTGCCGGGAGTAGTTCTCGATGCCGGAGCAGGTGCCGATCTGGCGCATCATCTCGATGTCGTACAGGGTGCGCATCCGCAGCCGCTGCGCCTCCAGCAACTTGTTGTGCCCTTCCAGTTCGGCGAGCCGCTCGGCGAGTTCGGCCTCGATGCCCGCGATGGCGCGCTCCATCCGCTCGGGGCCGGCGACGTAGTGGGACGCCGGGAAGATGTAGACCTCCGAGTCCTCGCTACGCACCTCGCCGGTCAGCGGGTGCAGCGTCGACAGCGCCTCGATCTCGTCGCCGAAGAACTCGACGCGGACCGCGTTCTCCTCGTACATGGGGAACACCTCCAGGGTGTCGCCCCGGACGCGGAACGTGCCGCGCGTGGCGGCCAGGTCGTTGCGGGCGTACTGGATGTCGACGAGCCGCCGCAGCAGGGCGTCCCGGTCGTGCTCCTCCCCCACCCTCAGGCGCACCATCCGGTCGACGTACTCCTGCGGCGTCCCGAGGCCGTAGATCGCCGACACGGTCGCCACCACGATGACGTCGCGCCGGGTCAGCAGTGAGTTCGTGGCGCTGTGCCGCAGCCGCTCGACCTCCTCGTTGAGCGAGGAGTCCTTCTCGATGTAGGTGTCGGTCTGCGGGACGTACGCCTCGGGCTGGTAGTAGTCGTAGTAGCTGACGAAGTACTCGACGGCGTTGTCGGGGAAGAACTGGCGCAGCTCGTTCGCGAACTGGGCGGCCAGCGTCTTGTTCGGCTGCATGACGAGCATGGGCCGCTGCAGCCGCTCGGCCAGCCAGGCCACCGTCGCCGTCTTGCCCGTGCCGGTGGCGCCCAGCAGCACCACGTGGCCCTCACCTGCCCGCAGCCGCCGCTCCAACTCGTCGATGGCCGCCGGCTGGTCGCCGGCCGGGACGAAGTCGGCGTGCACCTGGAAGGGAGCCAGTCGTCGCTGGATGTCGGTCACCGCGCGCATGACGTCCAGCGTAGGTGGCCGCTCCGACAGTCCCGGACGCCCCGGGCTCAGCCCCGTCCGGCCAGCAGGTCGTCGGCGACCCGCCCCACGAGCCCCTTCGCGTTCGCCACGTCCAGGACGCTGCCCGAGGTCGTGAGCCCGTAGCGTCGCGATGCCAACAGCACGTAGGCGCCCGCGTAGTCCGCGGGCTCCGGGCACCGGGCCAGCGCCGACTTCCGCGCCACCATCTCAGCGAACCCGTCGTTCCCCACCGACGTGTCGGCCAGGCCCAACGCGGCCGGGCCGCGCAGGTCGCTGAGCATGCCCCCGGGCGCGACCGCGTTGACGCGGACGTCGGGGGCCAGTTCGTAGGCGAGTTGCTTGACGAGCCCGGCGCCTGCGTGCTTGGACGAGACGTACAAGGGGCCGCCGCCGCCGGGGTACAGCGCCGCGTTCGACAGCGTCACGATCAGGGACCCCCGGCTGTCCCGCA
>JAAYTZ010000106.1 GCA_012517965.1 Propionibacterium sp.
CTCGGTCCAGGCGATCGCCAGGGCCCGCATCGCGGTGGTCTTCCCGGAGCCGGCCGGCGCGATCCCGACCTGGACCCGGGCCCCGGAGCCGGCCATCGCCCGCACCAGGGCGGCCTGGCCGGCGTTCAACTCGACCCCGTTGGCGGCTACCTCGAGGAGGGCGACGTCGACGGTGGCCGGGTCGACGACCCTCCCGTCGCGGCGGCCGGCGGCGGTGACGAGCCGCTGTTCGGCGTCCAGGATGCGCCGCGACGTGAACAACTGGGCCCCGGCGACGCTGTACACCGACTGCCCATCGACCCGCCGCAACACGGCCGGTTCGACGACGCCGTCGACCGGGACGGCCAACGGCACCGAATGGACGCCCAGGGCGACGGTCACCAGCCGCTCCACCGTCGCGTCCAGCAGGGCGGTGGGGACGCCGGCGGTGCGGGCCCGGCGTTGGGCTTCGGCGCGGACGTGCCAGGACTGCCACGTCGCCCGCGACCCCTCCACCGTCGCCACGATGGACGACGCCGTGCCCGTGAACCACGCCTCATCCAGCACCGGTGCCAGGGTGCGCGTGGGGTTGAGCGCCGTGTGGATCATGCGCCGGATGCCGTCCGGACCACCCAGCACCTGTTCTGCTTGGGCCCGCCAGGTGGCGCGTTGCTCGGCCAGGGTGCGGGGTTCGTGCTTGTCCTGGCGGGTTTCCAGGTTGGCCTGTTGGGCCAGGGCGAGGGTCTCGATCGGGGTCGGTGGGCGTCCGTGGGTGGCCTGGAACGCGGTGGCCAGCTCGGCCTGGCGCTGTTCGATGGAGCGGC
This sequence comes from Propionibacterium sp., assembly GCA_012517965.1. Lineage (GTDB taxonomy): Bacteria > Actinomycetota > Actinomycetes > Propionibacteriales > Propionibacteriaceae > Propioniciclava. The sequence continues at coordinate 804 of JAAYTZ010000106.1, forward strand.
GGCGGGCCGACCAACGCCGGGTCAGGGCGGGGTCGACGCCGTCGATCTCACGCACGGGACGGCGTCCAGCCTGGGTGATGCGGTCGACGAACTGGACGCCGAGGGCGTCCGCCAGATGCCGTTCCAGGGCGGTGTTGTAGGTCTCCGAAGCGGTGACCTTGGCCTTGAACAACACCCGGCCGTCGATCGACAACCAGCGCCCGTCCAGGGTCTGCACCTTGTTCGCGACCGCGACATGGGTGTGCAGATCCGGGTCCCCGGCGCGGGAGTCCCGGTGGGTGAACGCCGCCGCCACCAGCCCGCGGACGTTGACCTGCCGGACGCCCTGGGCGCCGGTCCGGGTGAACAGGGCGTGGGACTCGAGGAACGACAAGGCGTCGGCGACCGCGGCGTGGTGGGCGCGTTCGATGACCGCCGCCGTGTGCGGGTCGGCGAGCGCCCACAACGTCGACACGCTTTTGACCGGGGAGAAGGTGAGGTCGAAGCCGGCGATCGCGGTGGTCTGCGGGCGGGACAGCTTCGCGATCAACCCGGCCAGTTCGCGGGCGTCGACCGGGTCGCGGCCGTACTCGGCGCGGAAGAACTCCCGGCCCACCTCGCTGCGGATCCGGGCCCGCTCCCCGATGCCGACCGCCGAGCGGGCCGGCGCCCCCTCCAACAGGTTGTACGCGGCCAGCCGTTTGGCCACCTCGACCCGGAACGCCGACACGTCCCCGGCGTGGATCTTGAACGGCGACCCCAGCCGGGCCACCGCCAGGTAGTCGGCCTCGGTGAGCCCCGGACCGTGCAGGTTGGCCATCCGCTGCGTGGCGAGCGGGTGCATCCCGGCGCCGAACAGGGCCTGCATCTGCTCCGCGGTCACCACGTCGCCGGCGGCCAGGCCCTCCAGGCCGGCCATCCCGGACCCCAGCCACACCCCCGGCGACTCGCCGCGTTGGGCGTAGTAGGACGCCAACCCGACGTGGCCCTTCTCGGTGGAGTCCTGCACCGCCACCTGCCGGGTCAGGTAGTCATACC
>JAAYTZ010000107.1 GCA_012517965.1 Propionibacterium sp.
CGGGGAAAGCGGGGCGGGCGTGGAGGGGGCGTAGGCCGTCTGGAACGGGTGGGCGGGACCGGGCGCGCCGCGGACGGCGGGGGCGCCCAGGTGCCCGCCGCGCCACCGGCGTCCGAGCAGCAGGGGGCCGGGGCGTCGGCCGACCCGCTGGGCGACCCGCCGGCGGGGTTCCGGTACGAGTCGTTCCTCGATGTCGTGGTGGCCGTGCCGGCGACGTGGGGCTACGCCCAGGCGCCCGGCAGCGACTGGTGTGCCGCCGACTCGACGGAGGACCCGCCGCCGGCCGGGCCCTACGTGACCCTGAACCCGAACCGGCCGGTGCGCGCGATCCTGTGCCCGGGCGCCGTCCCCGAGCACCTCCAGCAGACGCACCTGGAGTGGCGCCGGGCGGAGCCCGGGGATGTCGACGGCGCCGTCACCCACAACGGGTGGGGGTACACGAGCCGACGCGTCGGGGCGGCGCTCGTGACGGTGGTGCACCGCCCGGGCGACGACGTCGCGGGGACGATCCTGGCGTCGGCCCGGCGGGTGGGGGTCGATCACCACGGCTGCGCCGCGACCGGCCCGACCGTGGCCCGGCCGGAGGCGGCGGCGTCGGGGGCCGAGACCGCGGTGGCGGAGGCGGTGCTGTGCCAGTACGACGACCTGACCGCAACGCCCAACCTGGTGACGTCGACGCGGCTGACCGCGGCGGCGGCGTCCGGGCTGGCGGCGGCGATCGCGGCCTCGCCGACGGCGGCGGGTGCGGCGGTCGAGCCGGACTGCCTGCCGGACGACCGCGACGTCACCCGCGTCGTCGTGCGGCTGGGCGGGGCGGGGACGTCCCGGGAGGTCTGGCTGACCCTCGGCGGCTGCCGGGTGCCGACGTTCGACGACGGCACGACGTATCGGACGCCGACCCGAGCGGCCTGCACCGGCGTGCTGGCCCCGCCGCTGGCCCGCTGGGTCTGGTCGGCGTCGTCGCGCGGGCCCTGCGGTCCGGCGTGACCGCCGTGCGAACCATACCCCCCCGGGTATATACTCGTGCCTCGTGAAGACAGTGATCGTGGGTGGGGTCGCGGGCGGCATGTCCGCCGCGACGAGGTTGCGCCGGCTCGACGAGCGGGCCGAGATCGTGGTGTTCGAGAGGTCGGGATACGTCTCGTTCGCGAACTGCGGGCTGCCGTACTACGTGGGCGGGGTCATCGAGAAGCGCAGCGCGCTGCTGCTGCAGACGCCGGCCAGCCTCGCGGCCCGCTTCAACATCGACGTGCGGGTCGGCCACGAGGTCACCGCGATCGACCGCGCCGCGAAGACCGTGACCGTCCGCAAGGTCGCCACCGGGGAGACGTCCACCGAGTCCTACGACAACCTGGTCCTGTCGCCGGGCGCCGCGCCGTTCGTGCCCGACATTCCCGGCAAGGAGCGGGCGTTCGCGCTGCGGAACATCGAGGACGTCGACCGGATGGACTCCGCGATCGGCCTGATCGAGGGCGAGGAGGACCCGCACCGGACCGCCGTCGTCATGGGAGCCGGCTTCATCGGGCTGGAGGTCGCCGAGAACCTGGCCCACCGCGGCTGGCAGACCACCGTCGTCGAGCTCGCCGACCAGGTCATGGCGCCGCTCGACCCCGAGATGGCCGCCCTGGTGCAGAAGCGTCTCGAGGCCAACGGGGTCGGCGTGCTGCTCGGGGCGTCCGTCACCGAGATCCAGCCGCGCGCGGTGGTGCTGTCCACCGGCGAGACCCTGGACGCCTCGCTCGTCGTCGCCGCCATCGGCGTCCGGCCCGAGTCCAAGCTGGCCGTGGACGCCGGCCTGACGGTCACCGACCGCGGCGGCATCGTCGTCGACGCCCAGCAGCGCACGAACGACCCCAGCATCTACGCGGTCGGCGACGCCGTGGTCAAGACGGACGCCGTCGACGACGCCCCGATCCCGAACTGGCTCGCCAGCCCCGCCAACCGGCAGGGCCGTCTCGTCGCCGACGTGATCGCCGGCCGCGACGTGGCCTTCAAGCCGGTGCTCAACACCGCCATCGTGGGGCTGTTCGGGCTGCAGGCCGCGGTCACGGGCTGGAACGAGAAGCGCGCCCGCGCCGCGGGCCGGAACATCCGGGTCATCCACACGCACCCGGCCGACCACGCCGGCTACTACCCGGGCGCCAAGGGCATGTCCCTGAAGCTCGTCGTGGACGCCGACACCGACGCCATCCTCGGCGCCCAGGGGGTGGGGGAGGCCGGGGTCGACAAGCGCATCGACGTCATCGCCACCGCGATGCGGGGCGGGCTCACGGCCTCCGAGCTCACCGACGTCGAACTCGCCTACGCGCCGCAGTTCGGCTCGGCCAAGGATCCGATCAACATGCTCGGCATGATCGACGAGAACCTCGCCGCCGGCCTCGTCGAGACCGTGCAGTGGCACGAGATCGAGGACGCCGTGGCCGCCGGCGTCCAGATCGTCGACGTGCGGACGCCCGGCGAACACCGTCGCGGCACGCTGCCCGGCGCGATCAACATCCCGGTCGACGAGTTGCGCGACCGGGCCGGCGAGGTGCGCGACGGCGCCATCATCCACTGCCAGGTGGGCCTGCGTGGCTACATCGCCGCCCGGATCCTCGCCCAGCAGGGGTTGCGCGTCCGCAACCTCGACGGCGGCTACCGCACCTGGGCCCGCAGCTGAAGGTCCGACCCGACCGGGAGGTCAGCATGAGCAGCACCGACGAGGCCGAGCGCCGGGCCGTCCTGAACCGACTGCGCCGGGCCCAGGGGCAGTTGACGGCCGTGATCGCCATGATCGAAGACGACCGCGACTGCAAGCAGATCGTGACCCAGCTCTCGGCGGTGTCGAAGGCCATCGACCGGGCGGCCGTCAAGATCGTCACGCTCAACCTCAAGGCGTGCGTCACCGGCAAGAACCCGGGCGGGCCGGACGAGGGCGAGCTCGAGAAGCTCTTCATGAGCCTCGTCTGACCGCTACCGAAGCGTCGGCCCCGGACGGCACCAGCCGTCCGGGGCCCGTCGCGCTCACGCGCACCGGCGCCCCGGGGGCGGGGGCGGCGTCCGCGGGGCGCGCGAGGACCCGCCCCCCGGGGACGGCCACGGTGACCAGCGCGTCGTGCCCGTGGTAGGCGACGTGCTCGACGAGCCCGGCCGTGCCGGGTGCGTCCGGGCCGAGCCGCCCGGCGGCGTCCGTGACGGTCAACCGGACCCGCTCCGGCCGCAGCAGCAGGACGCCGCCGGAGCCGACCGCCGGAACCGGGCCGAGCGGGGTGCGGTAGAGGCCCGGTCCGGCCGGCTCCGCGGGCCAGAGGTTCGCCTCGCCGACGAAGCCGGCCACCCACGCGTCCGCCGGCTCGGCGTAGACCTCCGCCGGCGTGCCCACCTGCCGCAGGACGCCGCCGCGCAGCACCGCGATCCGGTCCGCCATCGACAGGGCCTCGCCCTGGTCGTGGGTGACGAGCAGGGCGGTCGCGCCGGCCGCCCGCAGCGCCCGCCGCACCTCGTGGCGGAGCTCCGCCCGCAGCGCGGCGTCCAGGGCGCTGAAGGGCTCGTCGAGCAGGATCAGGTCCGGCCGCGGCGCGAGGGCCCGCCCGACTGCGACCCGCTGCTGCTGGCCGCCGGAGAGTTCGTGGGGCATCCGGCCGCCCAGGCCCGCCAGGCCCACCAGCTCGAGCACCTCGGCGACGCGCCGGGCGTCCGGGCGGCGGCCGAGGCCGAAGCCGACGTTGCCGGCGACGTTCAGGTGGGGGAACAGGGCCCCGTCCTGCGGGACGAGGGCCGCGCCGCGCCGGTGCGCGGGCACGTGCAGCCCCGGTCCGGCCACGGCGCGCCCGGCGATCTCGATGCCGCCGCCGTCGATGCGCTCCAGCCCGGCCAGGGACCGCAGCAGGGTGGTCTTGCCGCACCCGGACGGCCCGAGCACGGCGAGCAGCTCGCCGCGGGCGACGTCCAGGCCGACCCCGGCCAGGGCGGCGACCCGGCCGTACGCCTTGGTGACTGCGGTGAGGGTGACCTGGCTCACGGGTGGGTCCTTCCGATCAGGCCGCTGCCGTGCACGAGGGCCCAGGTGGGTCCGGCGGCGAGCAGCACGACCAGGGCGGCGTAGGGGGCGGCGCCCGCGTAGGCCTCGACGGCGGTGTGCGACCACACCCGGGTGGCCAGGGTGTCCATTCCCGTGGGCCGCAGCAGCAGCGTCGCCGGCAGCTCCTTCAAGCAGGCCAGCAGCACGAGCGCGGCCCCGGCGCCGATGCCGGGCGCGGCCAGGGGCAGGGTGAGCCGCCGGAACACGGCCCCCGGGGTGGCGCCGAGGGACCGGGCGGCGTCCTCGACGCCGGCCGTCGCCTGGCCCGCGGCCGCGGCGATCGCCCCCACGGCCAGCGGCAGGAACAGGGCCGCGTAGGCCACCGCCAGCAGCCACACCGATTGGTAGAGCGGGTAGGCGACGTTGACGCCGAAGAACACCAGCGAGAGGCCGACGACCACGCCGGGCAGGGAATGCGCCAGGTAGGCCGCGCGCTCCAGCAGCAGGACCGCCGGCGTCGGCGTCCGGGCGACCAGGAGGCCGAGCGGCAGGGCGAGCGCCGTGGTCAGCAGGGCGCCGAGCAGCGAGACGCCGAGGGAGGCCGCCGCCGCCGCGGCGATCTCGCTCGCGGCGCCGGGCCGCGACGCCCCCGCCGCGAGCCAGCGCCCCAGGGCGGCCCCCGGGACCCCCAGCGCCAGGGCCAGGACGCCCCCGGCGCCGATCAGCGCCGGCGCGGTGGCGCGGCCCAGCCGGACGCGGCCCGGCGGCCGGGCGCCGGAGGAGCGGGCGTAGCGGGTGCGCCCGCGGCTGCGGTCGGCGCCCAGCAGCAACAGCCCCAGGCTGAGCAGCACCAGCACGTTCGACAGCCCGAGCGCGCCCACGCGGTCGAAGCCGGAGGAGAGGGCGGTGAAGATCGCCCGGGTGAAGGTGTCGACACGCAGGATCGACACCGCCCCGAAGTCGGAGAGCACGTACAGCGCGGCCAGCAGGAAGCCGGAGACCAGGGCGGGTCGCAGCCGGGGCAGCGTCACCTCCCGGAACGTCTCGGCGGGGGTGCGGCCCAGGGAGCGGGCGACCTCCTCGGGGCCCGGGTCCGCGCCGACCAGGGCGGCCGCGACCGGCAGGTACACGTACGGGTAGGTGTACAGCGTCAGCACGACGACCGCGGCCCAGAAGCCGTCGAAGCGCGACCCCGACCAGAGGTCGGCGACCGCCACCCAGGCGTAGGCGGCCACGTAGCTGGGGACCGCCAGGGGCAGCGCGGCCAGCACGGCCAGCGTCCGGCGGAACGGCACCCGGGTGCGCGTCACCAGCAGCGCCAGCCCCAGCCCGAGGCCGACGCACAGGACGCCCACGAGCCCCGCCAGCGCGAGGCTGCGGGCGGTCAGGAGGGCCACGCGGGGGGTGAGGATCTCGGCGGCCAGCCGGGCCCCCCCGACGTCGGCCGACCGGACGGCCAGGTAGGCCAGCGGCAGCAGCGCCACCGCGACCGCGGCGAGGGCCCCCGCCGTGGTCCACGGGTGTTCCCGGGCCGGCCCCAGGCCGGACCGGAGCGCGGTGGCCGCCGACGCGGCCGCGTTGGTTGTCGTCACGCCAGCCCGGCGTCCTTGATCAGCTCGATCGACCGCTGCAGGGCGTCGAGGTCGTTGAGGTCGACGTCCGGGCCCTTCAACTCGCCGAGCGCCGGGACGCCCGCCGGTCCGGCCACGCCCGCCACCAGGGGGTACTCGAAGGTCTTCTCGGCGAAGTAGGCCTGGCCGGCCGGTGAGAGCAGGTGCTCGACGAGTGCCTGCGCGTCGGCGTCCGGCTGGTTGCGGGTGAGCGCCACGCCGGAGATGTTGACCAGGGCGCCTACGTCCCCGGCGCCGAAGAACGACAGGCGGGTGTGGAGCGTGCCGGGGTCACGACCGAGTTCCTTGGCCTTCTCGAACAGGTAGTAGTGGTTGACGAGGCCGAGCGGGTAGGCGCCCGCCTCGATGTCGCCGACGATCACGCCGTTGCGCTCGCGGAGCTGCGGGTCGTTGGCCTTCAGGGCGGCCAGGAACTCGGCGGTCTTGGCGTCCCCGTGCAGGACGCGCATGGCGGTCACGAACGACTGGAACGACGCGTTGGTGGGGGCGATGCCGACCTTGCCCTTCCACTCCGGCTTCGTCAGGTCGAACACGGACGCCGGCAGTTGCGCCGGGGTGAGGGCCCGGCTGTCATAGGCGAGCACGCGGGAGCGGCCGGTCACGCCGACCCACCGGCCGGCGTCGTCGCGGTACCGCGCGGGGACGAGGCGGGTGATGCTGTCCGGCATCGTCGTGGTCAGCTGCTGCTTGGTGAGGACGCCGAGGGCGCCGGCGTCCTGGGCGAGGAAGAGGTGGGCCGGGGTGCGGGCGCCCTCCTCGACGAGTTGGGCCGCCAGCTCGGCGGTGCCCGCGTAGCGGACCTCGACCGTGATGCCGGTCTGCGCGGTGAAGTCGGCGAGCAGCGGCTGGATCAGGCTCTCGGCGCGGCCGCTGTAGAGGATCACCCGGTTGTCGGATGCCCCCGGCGCGGCGGTGGCGCCGGGATCGGGTCGCCCGTTGGTGGGCGCGGCCGCGGGTGCGGCGGAGCAGCCGGTGAGGAGCAGGGCCGAGGCGAGGAGGGCCAGCACCGCCCCCCGGGTGGTGTGAATCATGGAGGAGTCTCCTAGTGAACAGTCAGTTAGGTAAGCCTTACTTAGGTAAGCCTAACTTGTTGGTTTCGCCCGCTGCCAGCGGCGTCCCGCTCCTTGGCTCCGGCCCCCGATTCGGCCGCCGGCCGCCTCGGCGGGTAGAGTGTCCCCTCGGCGTCCCCTCCGAGGGGTACGCCAGGCATCACGCCCTCCTGCCACGGGAGAGACCCGTGGCCGCTTGCAGACCAGAGGAGGTGGAGTACGCGTATGCGCAAGTACGAGATCTGCGTCATCATCAACCCCGACGTCGACGACCGTCAGGTCAACGGCCTCGTGGAGAAGTCGCTGGACGGCTTCAAGAAGGACGGCGGTGTCGTCGAGAGCATCGAGGTGGCCGGCCGCCGGCGCCTCGCCTACGACATCCAGAAGAAGCCCGAAGGCATCTACGTCTTCCTCAAGCTGACCGCGGAGCCCGCAGTCGTCAAGGAGCTGAACCGCCTGTTCACGCTCAACGAGTCGATCCTGCGCACCAAGGTCTTCCGCGACGAGCTCACGCCGGCCGCTGCCAAGTCGGCGGCCCGGGCGGCGGCGAAGGCCGCGGCCAAGTAGACCCGCCGGCGAGACTGTCGGCGGCTGCCGGCAGACTCGGGCTGACCCATCGATCCGACGGAGACATCCATGGCAGGCGAAACCATCATCACCCTGGTCGGCAACCTCACGGCCGATCCCGAACTGCGCTTCACCCCCGCGGGGGCGCCGGTCGCGAACTTCACGGTCGCGTCCACGCCGCGCACCTTCGACCGGCAGACCAACGAGTGGCGCGACGGCGACGCGATGTTCCTCAACTGCTCGGTCTGGCGCCAGGCGGCGGAGAACGTCGCCGAGTCGCTGACCAAGGGCATGCGGGTGATCGTGCAGGGCCGGCTGAAGAGCCGGTCGTTCGAGACGCGGGAGGGCGAGCGCCGCACCGTGTTCGAAGTGGACGTCGACGAGGTCGGTCCCTCGCTCAAGTACGCCTCCGCGCGGGTTCAGAAGAACGCGGGCGGCTCCGGCGGCTCCGGGGGCGGCTACCCGGCGGGCGGCGGCCAGCAGGGCGGCGGCTGGGGCGGAGCCTCCGGCGGCCAGCAGGCCCACGCCGGCGGCCCGCAGGGCGGCTACGGCACCCCGTCCGGCGGCTACGACAATCGAGCGGCGGGCAACGACCCCTGGGCGAGCGCCCAGAGCGACGAGCCCCCGTTCTGATCCGCGGCGGCTCGGCTCGGTCCGTCGCACCCACGCAATCCAACGTCATTCCGGCGCGAGCCGGGCTCTGAAGGGAGCACCACAATGGCCCCACAGCGCAAGCCTGTGAACAAGAAGAAGATCGCTCCGGCGAAGTCGATCAAGATCGGCTACGTCGACTACAAGGACACCGCCACGCTGCGGAAGTTCATCTCCGAGCGCGGCAAGATCCGCGCCCGTCGCGTCACCGGCCTCTCCGTCCAGGAGCAGCGCATGGTCGCCACGGCCATCAAGAACGCTCGCGAGGTGGCGCTGCTGCCGTACGCGTCGACCGCTCGCTGAAACCGGGGGTAACCGAGATGAAGCTCATCCTGACCGCGCCCGTCGAGCACCTCGGCGTGCCCGGCGAGGTCGTCGAGGTTCGCGACGGCTACGGCCGGAACTTCCTGCTGCCCCGCGGCTACGCCATCACGTGGACGCGTGGCGCCGAGAAGCAGATCGAGGGCATCAAGCGGGCGCGCGCCGCCCGGGAGATCCGCGGGATCGACCACGCCAAGGAGGTCCGCGAGCAGCTCGAGGCCCTCGAGGTCGTGCTGCCGGCCCGCGCCGCCGACAACGGCAAGCTGTTCGGCGGGGTCACCCCGTCCGACGTCGTGGCCGCGATCCGCGCCGCCAACGGTCCCGCGATCGACCGCCGCTCGGTGTCGATCGACAAGCCCATCCGCATGGTCGGCACCCATACGGTGGCGATCAAGCTGCACGACGCCGTGACCGCCCACATCAAGGTCGTCGTCACCGCCGCCTGAGGCATCGACTGGAAGGGCCGGCCCCCCGAACGCGGGGGGCCGGCCCTTCCGGCATCGGGACGCGGTCAGCGGGCCTCGCGTTCGAAGGCCGTGCCGAGGGCGTCGGGGGCGGACAGCCTGCGGCTCGACCAGCCTGCCGACACCGCGACGAGAACGACGATCGTCATGACGTACGGGATCGAGTCCAGGATCTCCGGGGCGATGTCGATGCCCTGGGCCTGCAGCGTCAGGCTGAGGGACGCCAGCGCGCCGAACAGGTAGGCGCCGAGCATCACCCACACGGGACGCCAGAAGCCGAAGATCACCAGAGCCAGGGCGATCCAGCCGCGGCCCGCGGTCATGCCGTCCTGCCACGTCGGGACGATCGACAGCGAGAAGCAGATGCCGCCGATGCCGGCCAGCGCCCCGCCGGCCAGGGTGTGCACGTAGCGCGTCCGGACCACGTTGAGGCCCATGGCGTCCGCCGTCGACGGCGACTCGCCCACCGCGCGCAGGTTCAGGCCGGCGCGGGTGCGGAAGAGGTACCAGCTGCCCACCGCGACCAGCACCCACGACAGGTAGGTGAGGAAGGTCTGGTGGAACAGCAGGGGGCCGACGACGGGCAGGCCCGCGAGGCCCAGCACATCGATCCGGGTGAACTGGTGGGGGACCGGGTCCCGGAGCTGCCAGACGTTGGCCAGGTACGACGACAGGCCCGCCGCACCGGCCAGGATCGTGAGGGCCAGGCCGCTGACCGTCTGCTCGACGCGCAGCGTGATCGTGGCGAACGCATGCAGCAGCGCCGTGAGCGCGCCGACGAGCATCGCGGCGAGGATCGCCACGCCCAGCACGAACCAACTCGGGCCGCCCAGCCGGGCCGACACCACCGAACCCACCACGGCGCCCATCAGCATCATGCCCTCCACGCCCAGGTTCAGGACGCCCGACCGTTCGGTCAGTACCTCCCCCAGCGCGGCGAACAGCAGCGGCGTCCCGTAGAACAGGGCCGACACCAGGATGGCCATCAGGAAGCTGTCGTTCATGCTGCCTGCGCCTCCAGTTCGGCCGCGGACAGGGGCCGCTTGTGGCCCACGCGGACCCGGTAGCGGGTGAGGAACTCGCCGGACACCGCGCAGAAGAGCAGCAGGCCCTGCAGCGTCCCGACCAGGCCGGCCGGGAACGTCGCCCCCTGCAGCGCGCGGCCGGCGTTCGCCAGCGCGCCCAGCAGGATCGACAGCGGAATGACCGCCAACGGGTTCCAGCGGGCGAGGGCGGCCACCACGATGCCGGTGTAGCCGTAGCCGGTCTGCCCGAGCCCCTTCGGGTCGAGGACGTGCCGGATGTCGCCGATGTCGCTGGCGCCGCCGAGGCCCGCGAGGGCACCGGACAGCGTCATGACCGCCAGGCCGGTCCGCGGGACGTTGATGCCGGCGTACCGGGCCGCCTCGGGCGAGTCCGACACGACGCCGATCTCGAAGCCGAAGCGGGTATAGCGGTAGAGCGCCCACAGGCAGGCGGCGGCCATGCAGCCGAGAATGAACCCGAGCGGGATCTCCAGGCCGCCGCCGCCGAACGCCGGCCACACGGCCTCGTCCGAGAGCGGCCGGCCCTGCGGGAACACCTGGCCGGAGCCCGTGGTGAGCCGCCAGAACGACATCGACCCGAAGATCAGGTAGCCGGCGACGTTCGCCGCCACGTAGTTCAGCATCAGGGTGGTGATGACCTCGTTGGTGCCGAAGCGGGTCTTGAAGAAGCCCGGGATCGCGGCCCACAGGCCGCCCGCCAGCATGCCGGCGGCGATCATCAGCGGGATCGACACGAAGCCGGTGACGTCCGGCAGGGCCAGGCCCACGCCCGAGGCGGCGATTGCCCCCATGACGAACTGGCCCTGGCCGCCGATGTTGAACAGGCCCATCTTGAAGGCCGCCGCCGCGGCCAGGCCGGTGAGCAGGAGCGGGGTGGCCGCGACGATCGTGTCGGACCAGGACTGCACCGAGCCGAAGGCCACATCGAGGATGCGGCCGTAGGTGTCGAGCGCGCTGTTGCCGCTGACGGTGATCAGGATCGCGCCCAGGACGAGCGCCACGACGATGCTGCCCACCGGGACGGCGACCGACAGCCATTTCGGCCGCAGGAGGCGGGGTTCGAGTCGGATCATGCCGCCCCCTCCCGGTCACCGGTGTGTCCGCCCATGAGCAGCCCGATCCTCTCGATGTCGTAGTGGCCCCGCGGGAACTCGCCGACGACGCGACCCTCGAACATCACCACGATGCGGTGGGCGAGTGCCATCGCCTCGTCGAGGTCCTCGGTGATCAGCAGGACGCCGGTGCCCGCCCGGGCGGCGTCCATCAGCAGGTGGCGCACCGTCTCGATCGCGCCCACGTCGAGCCCGCGGGTGGGGGTCGACGCGATGAGGATGTGCGGGTCGGACCCGATCTCCCGGGCCAGCAGCACCTTCTGCACGTTGCCGCCCGACAGCACCCGGGTGGGGGTGTCGATGCTCGGCGTCTTGATTCCGTAGCGCCGGACCAGCTCCTCGGCGCGGGCGCGGATGGCCCTGCCGTCGAGGAACGGGCCCCGGCTCAGCGGCGGGCGGCGGTACCCCTTGAGCGCCAGGTTCGCGTGGATGGGCAGTGACGGGGACAGTCCCGTCCGCAGCCGGTCCTCCGGGATGAACGCCAACCCGAGTGCGGTCGACTCGCGCGGACCCTTCTGCCGGCTCTGGACGCCGTCGATGGCCACCGTGCCGGCGGTGCGCCTGCGGATGCCGTAGATGGCCGCCGCCAGCTCACGCTGCCCGTTGCCCGACACGCCGCAGATGGCGACGATCTCGCCCGCGTGGACCTGCAGGTCGACGCCCTTCGGGGAACTCTGGGGCCGGACGCCCTCGGCGGACAACCCCCGCACGTCGAGGACGACCCGGTCCGGGTCGACCTCGGGCCGGTCGGCGGTGTCGTCGGCGCTGAACACGACGCTCCGGCCGACCATCTGCCGGGCCAGTTCGGCCGACGTCGTCTCGGCCGTGACGACCGTGCCGACGGTCTTCCCGTCGCGCAGCGTGGTCACCCGGTCGGAGACCTTCATCACCTCCTGCAGCTTGTGCGAGATGAAGATCACCGAGCGGCCGTCGTCGGCCATCCGCCGCATGGTGGCGAACAGGGCGTCGGCCTCCTGCGGTGTCAGGACGGCCGTGGGCTCGTCCAGGATCAGGATCCTCGCCCGCCGGTCCAGGGCCTTGAGGATCTCGACGCGCTGCTGCTCGCCGACCGAGAGCTCCCACACGTTGGCGTCCGGGTCGACCGGAAGGCCGTACTCCTCGCCGAGTTCCCGGATGCGCTGGGCGGCGGTCTTGGCGTCGTAGGCGCCGCCGGACCCCAGCAGGAAGTTCTCCGCCACCGTGAACTTGGTCACCAGCCGGAAGTGCTGGTGCACCATGGCCACCCCGGCGGCGATGGCGTCCCTCGGTGACGAGAAGGAGACCTCCTGGCCGAACAGGCGGATGGTGCCCTCGTCCGGCCGGTACAGGCCGGTCAGGACGTTGGAGAGAGTGGACTTGCCCGCGCCGTTCTCCCCCAGCAGCGCGTGCACCTCGCCCGGTGCGACCTCGAGGTCGACGTGGTCGTTCGCCACCACGCCGACGAACCGCTTGGTGACCCCGCGCATCGAGACCGCGGGGACGCCGCCGGCCCGGGCCGAAGCCGGGCCGGAGGCGTCCGCGGCGTTGGAGGGGCGACCCCCCGGGACCGGGGCACCGGCCCCGGTCTCGGCGGTCGCCAACTCAGCTCACTCCCTCGACGAGCCAGTCGATCTTCTGCAGGTCGTCGGCGCTGACGACGGCGCCCGCGGCGACCCTCTCGGCGCCCTTGTTGTCCTTCAGCGGGCCCTTGAAGATCTGGAACGTGCCGTCGATGATCTCCTTCTTCTTGGCCTCGATGAGGTCGCGGGTGGCCTGGTCGACGCGCTTGCCGAAGGGGGCCAGGTAGTTGAACCCGTCCTTGAGGTTGCCGTAGTAGTCCTCCTTCTTCCAGGTGCCCTCCAGGGCGGTCCTGATCTGGTTGACGTAGTACGGCCCCCAGCGGTACAGGGGGGCGGTCAGCCAGATGTCCGGGAAGTTGGCGCTCTGGTCGGAGTCGTACCCGACCCACCCCAGGTTCTTGGCCTTGGCCGCCTCGCCCGGCGCCGGGGAGTCGCCGCCGTTGACGATGACGTCCACGCCCTGCGTGATGAGGGAGTCCGCGCCCTGCCGCTCCTTGGTGGGGTCGAACCAGGACTTGATCTCGACGATCTTGACCTTGGCGGCCGGGTTGACGGACTGGGCGCCCAGCGTGAAGGCGTTGATGTGGCGGATGACCTCGGGGATCAGGAAGGGGGCGACGAAGCCGATGAGGTTCGCCTTGGTCTCCTTTCCGGCGGCGATGCCGGCCAGGTACTTGGCCTCCTCGGTGGCGCCGTAGTAGGTGCCGAAGTTCGGCTGCTCGCTGTGCCACACGCCGGTGGCGTGCAGGAACTTGACGTCGGGGTACTTCTTGGCGGCGGCCAGCATCGCCTCGCCGAAGCCGAAGGACGTGGCGAAGATGATCTTGTTGCCGTCCTTGACCAGCGTCTCGATCGTCTGGGCGACCTCGGGGCCCTCGGGCACGTTCTCCTTGTAGGTGGTGATCAGCTTGCTGCCCAGTTCCTTCTCGGCGAACCTGCGGCCCTCGTCGTGGGACTGGGTCCAGCCGCCGTCGTTGATGGGGCCGACGTAGATCCAGGCCGCCTTGATCGTGGCCGCGGCGGTCGAGGTGGCGCCGGGGGCGGCGGTCGCGGGGGCGGCGGACGTGGCGCCCTTGTTGGTGACACAGCCGGTCGTGGCCAGTGCCGCCAACCCGAGGCCGCCGATCAGCAGGGTCCTACGGTCCATGGGTTTCTCCATTGTTCGTGCGGTTGCGTGGTTCGTCTCCCGGACCTTCGTCGCCCCGGAGCCGGTTCGGCCCCGCACGGTCGGCCTGTCGAGCGGGCGGGACGTTGACGAGGCGACGTTACTCTCTGCGGTCCGCCCCTGCCGGAGTCCCTCCGAGACGCAGGACGCCGTACCGTGGCCCCGCGCGTCCGGCGGGCCGCGTTGCGCCCGCCCGCGGCGTGGCCGGCGTCCTAGGGTGGCGGGGTGAGCAGTCCAGTGCCCCCGCCGGCGTCGCGGCCGTCCGGTCGCGTCGGCCTGAGCCCCGCCGCCGTCCCGGCCCAGCAGCAACGGACCGGGCTGACGGCGCTGACCGCGGTCTTCGTGGCGCTCGCGCTGGTGACCGGTGGGGCGCGCACGGCGCTGAACCCGCCCGCCGCCGCGCCCAGCGCCGCACCGACGGTGACCGGCTACACCCCCGACCCGCCGGTTCCCACCGAGGCGCGCACCAGCCTGTACCGCTCGCAGCAGGCGGCGTCCGGGGCGTTCGTCAACACGACCCTCAAGCTGAGCGCCGCCTCCCGGGCCACGACCGTCAACCCCTTCACCGTGAAGGTGGAGACCTCGCTGCGCACCGACCCGGACGCGGTCGCCCGGATCATCCACGAGGTGCTGGACGACGAGCGCGGTTGGGCGTCCTACGGGAAGAACAGCTTCAACCTGGTGCCCACGGACGCCCCCGACCAGATCACGTTCTACCTGGCGTCGCCGCCGACCGTCGACGCGCTGTGCGGGGCCGACGTCACCAAGGGCAGCTGGGACTGCCGCAAGGGCAGGACGATCGTCCTCAACTCCGACCGGTGGTTCTACGGGTCGCCCACGTTCGACTCGGTGGCCGACTACCGGGCCTTCATGATCAACCGGCAGGTGGGGTTCCTGCTGGGCCAGAGCACCACCACGTGCAAGAAGAAGGGCACGAAGGCGCCCGTGATGATGGATCAGGGCAAGTCGCTGGAGGGCTGCCTGGCGAACCCCTGGCCGAGGACCGCCGGCTGAGGCGGGCGGCGCAACGAAACCGGAGGGGGCGGCGTCCGACAGGTATGAACGCACCGCGCACCGTCATCGCCGCCGCGATCGCCGCCCTGGCCCTCGCCCTCGGCGGATGCTCCGCTCAGGACACCCAGGTCGCCCCCGCGAACCCCCCGGCGGACACCCGCGCCAATGAGGGCGCCGGAGCGGCGCCCGGCGCCGCGCCGGACAGCGAGGACAAGACGGCCGACGTCACCACCGCCGACCGGCAGGTGGCCCGTACGGCCCAGGTGACGGTCAAGGTCGCCGATCCCGCCGTGGCCGCTGCGAAGATCCGGGCCGCCGCCGAGGGGCTGGGCGGCTACGTGGCCGCCGAGCGGATCGTCACCGAGCAGCGCGACGGCTACTACCTGCAGTCGTCCACGGTGACGGTCAAGGTCCCCAGCGAGCAACTGGACGTCGCGCTCGACGGCCTCGCCGCCGTGGGCACCGTCACCGACCGGGTGGTGAACTCGACCGACGTCACGGTTCAGGTCGTCGACGTCGAGGCGCGCATCAAGACGCTGCGCGAGTCGATCGCCCGCATCGAACAACTCATGACCAAGGCCGGCACCGTCGCCGAGATCGCCCAGGTCGAGGCCGAGTTGACCTCCCGGCAGTCGCAGCTGGAGTCCCTCGTGGCCCAGCAGCAGACGCTCGCCGCCCGGGTGGCGATGGCGACGATCGCCATCACCCTGACCCCGCAGGTGACGGTCACCGAACCGAACCCGCTGCTTCAAGGGCTGGAGGCCGGCTGGGAGGCGCTCCTGGTGTCGCTGCGCTGGCTGATCACCTTCCTGGGGGCGGCACTCCCGTTCGCGGCGATCGCCCTCGTCGTGTGGCTGCCGGTTCGCGCCTGGCTCCGGCGCCGGACGCCGCGGGCTGCGGCGGCGTCGGCCGCCAGCCCCGCGGAGCCCTCGGCGCCCGCCCGTCCCGGACAGGCCGGCGGCGCCGGCCCCGAGGGACCGACGCCGCCGACGGCGTCCGATCAGGAGTGACGCCTACTTCCCAAGCAGGGAGTCGCTGACGCTCCGGCTGGGCTCCTTGAAGCCCAGCGGGGCGGGCGGCTCGGTCTCCTTTGCGGCGAGCTTGGCCTCGACCCTGCGGCGGGTCTCGGCGTCGATCTGGCCGATGTACCACAGGGACCGGGCCTGGACGTCGCCCTTCACCTGCGCCAGCTGGCCGGCCAGGGTGTCCACGAAGCGGTCGCGCTGCTCGTCGGTCCACACCTCGCGCACCAGCGTGCCGGCCTGGCCGAAGTCGTCGTCCTCGGGATGCAGCACGTAGGCCGAGCGCACCATCTCGCCGTCGGCCGCGAAGCTGTCCTCGACCTGGCCCTGGAAGTCGGAGAACGGGCGACCGAACGAGTTCGGGGCGTACACGGGGGCGTCCGACACCTCGAACTGCATCGGGCCATCGTGGACGTACCGGTTGAGGCCGCCCTCCGGCTCGTTGAGCGCCCGGTTCACCGGCAGCTGGTGGAAGTTGGTGCCGATGCGGGCCCGGTGGGCGTCGGCATACGCGAACACGCGGCCCAGCAGCATCTTGTCGGGCGACCAGCCGATGCCGGGCACCGTGTTCGACGGCGCGAACGCCGCCTGCTCGATCTGCGCGAAGTGGTTCTTGGGGTTCTCGTTGAGTTCGAGCACCCCGACCTCGTGCAGCGGGTAGTCGGCGTGCGGCCAGATCTTGGTCAGGTCGAACGGGTTGAACCGGTAGTGGCGGGCGTCCTCGTACGGCATGACCTGGACCGACAGCGTCCACCGCGGGAACTCGCCGCGGGCGATGGCGTCGAACAGGTCACGGCGGTGGGCGTCGGCGTCGGCGCCGGACAGCTTCTCGGCCTCGGCCTCGGTCAGGCACTCCACGCCCTGGTGGGTGTGGAAGTGGTACTTCACCCAGAACCGCTCGCCGGCGGCGTTGATCCACATGTAGGTGTGGGAGCCGTAGCCGTTCATGTGGCGCCACGTCTTGGGCAGGCCGCGGTCGCCCATGAGGTAGGTCACCTGGTGAGCGGACTCGGGGGTGAGCGACCAGAAGTCCCACTGCATGGTGGCGTCGCGCAGGCCCGAGTCGGGCAGTCGCTTCTGCGAGGCGATGAAGTGGTGGAACTTCATCGGGTCGCGGAGGAAGAAGACCGGCGTGTTGTTGCCGACCAGGTCGTAGTTGCCCTCGGTGGTGTAGAACCGCAGCGCGAACCCGCGGACGTCGCGCCACGTGTCCGGGGAGCCCAGCTCGCCGGCGACCGTCGAGAAGCGCAACAGGGTGCGGGTGGTGGTGCCGGGCGCGAACACCGCGGCGTGCGTCCACCGGGTCACGTCCTTCGTCACCGTGAAGGTGCCGAACGCCCCCGACCCCTTGGCGTGCGGCCGCCGTTCGGGCACGTTCATGCGGTTGAAGTGGGCGAGCGTCTCGACCAGGTGGACGTCGTGGAGCAGCAGCGGCCCCATCGGGCCGACGCTGAGCGAATTGCGGTCGCTCTCGGCGACGCGTCCGCCGGCGGTGTACGAGCCGGCGTAGTCCAGGGTGGCCTTCGGTTCGGCGTTCTCGGGGCCGGACGGGCTGACGATCTTCTCTTCCATCGGATGGGTCCTCGCTCCTGGCGGGGCGTCGCCGATGACGCCCAGGTCCAACCGATTAGAACCCGGGGGCTGGACGCGGCGCAAGGGGGTGGGGGCCCGGCCTCCGCTCAGCCCGCGTCGTCGGCCGGGTCGGCCGCGGTCGTGGGGGGCGGCGGGGGCACGGCGACGAACGTGAAGCTGCCCAGGCTCGCGACGGGCCGGCCGGCGGGCCCGGACGCCGACGCGTCGGCCCCCGCCCGGTCCCGGGGAGCCGCCGGGGCGCCGGGTTGGTTGGGCCGGACCGGATCCCCCAGCGCCGCCCGGATGGCGGCGGCGACGGGATCGGGAGCCTCCGGGTCGAACGTGCGGGTCTCGGGCATGCGCGCATGCTACCCGGCCGGCCCGGGCGCCTCAGCAGTGCTCGTCGCGGACGGTGAAGCGCTCGCGGTGGTGCCGCGGGTCGTGGATCTCGTCGAGGACCGCCACCGCGAACGTCCCGGTGCTGACCCGGGACGCCCCGCCCGGGCCGCGCAGCAGGGTGTCGCCGCCGAGCACGGGGCGATCGGCGGGCCCGACCACGAACTCGGCCGACGGGGAGATCCCCACCCACTCGACGTCGTCGACGGTGCGCAGGAACGCCAGCTCGCGTGCCTGCTGCTCGGGGATCGCGATCCAGGACGCCGTGCCCGGCTCGTCGTACAGGTCGTCGAGGTGGCGCCGGCCCTCGCCCACCTCCAGGCTGCCGGCGCCCAGCACGAACACGAGCCGGGGGGCGTCCCGCATGGTGCGGGCCAGCCCGATCAGGTGCTTGGCGACCTCGACGTGCTGGACAGCGTCCGCGGGGGTGGTGCCCAGGGCGTCCACCACGACGTCGAACGACGCCAGGTCGGCCGCACCGAGCCGGCGGGCGTCCTTGGCGAGGTAGTTGCCGTAGTCGCCGAAGACGCCCTCGGCCTTCCGGGTGTCCCGGACGATGGCCGTCGGCACGTCGCCGCGCTTGACGGCCTCGCGGAAGATGTCGCGCCCGGCCTTACCGGACCCACCGATGATGCCGATCTTCATGGGGAGAACCTAGTGCACGCGCGCCGGCGCCGCCGGGGCGAGGTCAGCCGGCGCCGCCCTTGGGGCGCCGCACGTAGTGGCTGTAGCCGGCGGCCAGGGCGGCCCGCTCGTCGACGAACCAGATGTCGGGGCGGGCCCGGTCGTAGTCGGGGTCGTCCGGGGCCAGGTAGAGCTGCGCCTTCCGGTCCCCCTTCACCGAGAACCCCGCGGGGGTGCTGCCGTCGGCCGGGGCGTCCGTCCAGGTCGCGGGCTGCCCGGGGCGGGTCCTGGGCAGCCCCGGCTCGGGCTCGGGTTCCGTCGTGGGGTCGGACGCCTCCGCGCGGCCCGCGCTGCCGACGAGCCGGTCCTTGGCCTCGTCGAGGCGGGCCAGCCACTCGCGGGCCTGCCGGGCCAGCCCGGACGCCGCACCGGCACCGGCGGCCGCGGCCGGAGCCTCCGGGGCCGGGCCGGGTGCTGCGGCGTCGCCCTCGCCGTCGAGCAGGTGGTCGAGGTCGGTCAGGTCCGCGTCCGCGGCGTCCGCGTCCGCGTCCGCCGGGTCGAGCGGGACGGGGGCGTCGCGGGTGACCCGCTTGACCACCACGAACTGCCACGAGTACAGGAAGCCGGCCACCAGGGCCAGCAGCGCCAGGAACGGGTTGATGTTCACCGGAGGGCTCCGTCCGGAGCGGCGGCGGCCTCGAGCTGCGCCAACGCCTCCTCCTCCGAGGTGGCGGGGTAGCGTCGGCGGGCCACCGCGAACGCGGCGACGGACCCGGCCGCGAACGCGATCGCGTACACGAGGAACGGGACGATGAAGTCGAGCATGGCCGCCTCCCTACTGGACCGTGATGTCGACGCGACGGTTCGTCGTGCGGCCGGCGGCGGTGTCGTTGCTCGCCAGCGGCTGGCTGGAGCCGTTCCCGACCGTGGTGATGCTGCCCTCGGGCACGCCCAGCTGGACGAGCGCGGCCTTGACCGCCGACGCCCGCTGCTCGGAGAGCCGCTGGTTGGTGGTGTCCGTCCCGGTGTTGTCGGTGTTGCCGGCCACCAGGAGCGTGAGGCCGGTGCAGGGCTTGACGGCGTCCGCGATGCGTTTGAGCGCGGCCCGGGAGTCCGCGGTGAGGCCCGACCCGCCCGTGCCGAAGTTGATCCTGGTCGCGGCGGTGACCACCTTGACGTGATTGGCGACGGCGTCGCACGAGGCGGGGGGCTGGGCCGGGTCGCCGACGACGATGCCCGCGCTGTCGACGGCGCCGCCGGGGTAGGCCTGGGCGGCAGCCGCCAGCGCGGCGGCCTTGCCCGCCTCGTCGAGGGCGGCGCCGCTCACCTTGACGTTGCCGCCCTGGGCTTCGAAGGCGACACCCGCGACACCCTTGAGGGCGGCGGCCAGCGCGCCGAAGGCGGCGGCGTCGACCGCCGGAGCGGCCGGGTCGACCGTGAGCCGGTCGGCCACCGTGGCCGTGCTGCCGTAGGCCTTCTTGAGGGCGTCGACGACGGCGAGGCGCGTGGCGGCGTCCGGCACCGACCCGGCGACCGTCACGGCCCGGCCGTCCTGGTACACGGCGAGGATCGGCACCCTGGCTCCCGGCGACGGGCTGCCGGACGGCGCGGGACCGGCCGAGGCGGCGACGATCGGGGTGGTCGCCGACCCTGCGGGGGTCGCCGTCGCCGCGGGCCGGCCCAGGAGCCCGATCGCCGCCAGCAGGGCGGGCACCGCGACGAGGCCCACGATCCACGGCGTGGAGAGCAGCGGCCGGTGGTAGTGGCCCACCTCGGTGTCGTCCGGGCCGGGGGCGTCCGGCTCGGCCGGGTCGGCGGCTCGCTGTTGGGAATCCATGGACCCTCCTCGGAGCGTTCGGGTGCGGCGGGCGTGGGCCGCCGACTGTAGCGGTCCACGCTGCCAACGTACGGGAGGTCGCCGACGTGGGCCCGGATGCCACACCGAGGAGCCGGGGGGTGACGGGTCGCTCCACGCACTCTCTACAGTGGGGGCATGTCCAAGTCCACGACCGTGGTCGCCGAGCGCGTCACGACCACCGTCCTGCCCACCCGACACGGCGAGTTCGCCATGCACGGCTACCTCGTCGGCGACACGGAGATGGTGGCCCTCACCGTCGGCCTGGACGCCCCTCCCGCGGGGGAGCTGCCGTGGGTGCGGGTGCATTCGGAGTGCCTGACCGGGGACGCCTTCGGCTCGCTGCGGTGCGACTGCGGCGAGCAGTTGCAGGCCGCGCTGGCGGCCATCATGGAGCACGGCTACGGCGCCCTGATCTACGCGCTCGGGCACGAGGGACGCGGCATCGGCCTCCTGGAGAAGCTGAAGGCCTACGCCCTGCAGGACCAGGGCTTCGACACCGTGGACGCCAACCTGGCCCTCGGTCATCCGGCGGACGCCCGCCGCTACGACGGGGCGGCCGCCATGCTCCGCGACCTGGGGCTGGACCGCATCGTGCTGATCTCGGCCAACCCCGCCAAGGAGGAGGCGCTCGCCGAACTCGGCGTCCAGGTCGTCGGCCGGCTGCGCCTCGGCGTCCCGGACCGGCCGCAGAACGTCGGCTACCTCAACACCAAGCGCAAGCGGATGCGGCACGACTCGGCGCCGACCGAGGTGATCCCGGCCACCGGCCTGTTCGGCGGCCCCCAGGAGGTCTACGACGACCTGACGGCCGCCGGGCCGCAGCTCGTCATCGCCCAGCTCGGGCAGAGCGCCGACGGGTTCATCGCGACGCACACCGGGGAATCCGCCGGCCTGACCGGTGCCGAGGACCACCGGCACCTGCACCGCCTGCGTTCGCTGGTGGACGCCGTCGTGGTCGGGGCGGCCACCGTCGTCGCCGACGATCCGCGGCTGACCGTGCGCGAGGTGAAGGGCGACAACCCGGTTCGCGTCGTGGCGGACCCGCGGGGCCGGGTCGCGCCGACGGCGTCCGTGCTGCGCGACCCGGAGGCGCCGACGTTGTGGCTCGTGGGGGCGTCCGCCCCGACCGACCTGACCGCCGGGCCCCACGTCGAGATCGTCCGGCTGCCGGGCGACGGCCCCTTCGATCCCGCCGCCATCGTCGACGTGCTGGCGCGGCGCGGGCTCGGGCGGGTGCTGGTCGAGGGCGGCGGACGCCTCGTCTCGGCGTTCCTGGCGGCGGGCCAGCTGGACCGGCTGTTCCTGACGATCGCCCCCATTCTGCTCGGCGAGGGCGTGCCCGGGGTGCGCCTGACCGGGCCCGAGGCGCTCGCGGACGCCGTGCGGCCCCGCCCGCGGAGCTTCCGGCTGGGGCAGGACCTGTGCTTCGAGTTCAACCTGCGGGCTCCCGCCGACGCGCGGTGACCGCCGGGCGAGCCGCTCCCTGAGGGGACGCCGGCGGTCAGGCGGGCTCGGCGACCGAGGTGCCCTTGAGGTTCCGCAGGTACCAGGTGCGGAAGGTGAGCGTCGGACGGTCCGTGCGCACCGACTTCTCGAGTTTCTCGGCGGGCACCTCGGGCGGAGCGGACGACTCGACGATGTCCCGGTCCTGGTGCAGGACCTTCACGTTGAAGCGGTCGAACGCCACGGAGGCGGCCGGGTTCTTCGCGAAGTTGCGGGCCGTGACCAGCAGCATGCGGGTGCGGTTGGGCTCGGCCGGGATGCAGAAGATCTGCACCCGCATCAGCCGCGGCTCGGGGATCGTGTCCAGGATCATCGAGTTCGGCCGGTACCAGGACAGGTACGCCCCCGGCGGGTGCTCGTCGAGGCGGGCGCCGAACCGGTAGCCGTAGTCGGTGTCGGTGAGGTCGAAGTCCAGCGTCGAGTCCCGGCGCTGCTTGGCCCGGACGAACCGGCCGATCGTGGAGCGGTGCACGTAGGGGAGGTGGGGGTAGTCGAGCATGTTCTCCATGGCCCGCGTCCAGTGGCAGGCCCACTCCTCATGGTGTTCGAACCGCGCGAGGGTGGCGTCCGCGAGGTGCGGCGAGAACGTGGGCTCGGTGTCGGGGTCGAAGCCGGTGAACACCCAGATCAGGCCGCCCAGTTCCCGGCTGGGGAGGGCCAGGGCGCCCCGCGGGCCGCGGGGGGAGCCGGGGTTGAACGGGATGTGCGCGTTGCTCCCGTCCGGCTCGAACTCCCAGCCGTGGAAGCCGCACCGGAGGCGTCCGTCGCCGGTGCAGGTGCCCAGGGCCAGCGAGACGCCGCGGTGGGGGCAGCGGTCGACGAGCACCGACAACAACCCGCCCCGGCTGCGCCAGAGCACCAGCGGCGTGCCGGCGAGCACGACGCGCCGGGGCTGTTTCGCCACCTCGGCGGCGGGCAGGACGGGGGTCCACTGGCGGGCGAAGTCCTCGAACATGGCCCCAATCGAATACTTCAGCCGCTGAAATGTCCAGTGGGTGCCGGGTCGGCCGCCCGGTCAGGACGCCGCGCGTTCGGCGTCCGACCCCTTTGGGTGCCCGGTGGTGTGTTCGTCGCCGGCGGCCACGTGCTCGGCCTGGGTGCCCGCCTCGTCGCGGTGCCGCCCCTTCTTCTTGATGGGCTTGCCGCCGAGCGACTGGTCCATCTCGAGGGCGGGGAACGAGACCGCGGGCAGCGACACGGGCTTCGCCGGGACGCCGGCCACCGTGGTGTGCGGGGGGACGTCGTGGAGCACCACGGAGCCGGCGCCGATCTTGGCGCCCTCCCCGACCCGGATGTTGCCGAGGATCTTCGCGCCGGCACCGATCATGACGCCCCGGCCGATCTTGGGGTGCCGGTCGCCGCCGACCTTGCCCGTGCCGCCGAGGGTGACCTCGTGCAGCATCGAGAAGTCGTCCTCGATCACGGCCGTCTCGCCGATCACCACCGAGGTGGCGTGGTCGAACATGATGCCCTTGCCGAGGCGGGCGCCCGGGTGGATGTCGACCGCGAACACCTCCGAGATGCGCGACTGCAGGTACAGGGCCAACGGGACGCGGCCCGCCGTCCAGTAGTGGTGGGCGACCCGGTAGCTCTGGATCGAGTGGAACCCCTTGAAGTAGAGCAGCGGCTGGCTGTAGCCGCGGGTGGCGGGGTCGCGTTCGACGACGGCCTGCAGGTCGGCCTTGATGGCGTCGCAGACCGCGCCCTCGGCGCAGATCACCGGCTGGATCAGGTCGCGCAGCGTGAGCGCGGACAAGACGGGGCTCTCCAGCTTCGCGGCGAGGATGTAGGACAGCGAGTCCCCGAGGCAGGCGTGCCCGAGGATCACGGTGTTCAGGTAGCCGGCCAGGGCCGGCTCGGCGGCGGCGTCGGCGGCCGCCTCGGCGCGGATGCGATCCCAGATCTGGTCGTCGGGGACGGTGCGCATGGTTCCTCCCGGGTCGGGGGTCGGCGAAGGGGCGAGCGAGGGGCGCTGATGGCGCTGGAAGTCGGCGGGGCTGACGATCACGCCTGACAACAACAGCGCGCGGTGCCGCGCTGTTCCGCGTGCGCGCCGGCCGACCCAGGACTCATGGGCGAACACTAGGCCACCGGACCCGTCGGCGGTAGCCCCGGCCGCCCTGCCTCGGGCCGTGGTGGGCCCGCGCTGGACAGTGCAGTAGATCGGGGGGCGTCTGCCCCACCGGATCTACTGCACCGAGTCGCCGGCCTCGATCGGGCGGGTCAAACCCGCCGCCCGGCGCGGCGCCAGGCCGCGTGGACGGCGGCCGGGACGAGGCCCCCGCCGGTCAGCCAGGCCAGCTGCGGGCCGGCGGCGGCGGCCGGGTCGCGAGCGGCCAGCTCGGTCAGGCCGCGGAAGGACGCCACGGCGGACGGTTCCACGTCGAGGCTCTCGGTGGCGTGCAGCAGGCGTACCCAGGGAAGCAGCCGCGCGTCGTCGACGGTCACGATGCCGTCGAGCAGGGGCGCCATCAGCTCCGCGACCAGGCCCGACGGGCGGCCCACCGCCAGGCCGTCGGCGATCGTGCGCCCGTCGAGGCCGAAATCGGCGATGCTCGCGTAGTCGCCGAGGCCGGACGCCATCCCGACGAGCAGGCATGGGGCGTGCGTGGGCTCGACGAACCAGCAGCGCACGGCGTCCCCGTAGACGGTCTTGAGACCGAGCGCGATCCCGCCGGGCGCCCCGCCGACCCCGCAGGGCAGGTGCACGGTCAACGGTGCCTCGACCGTGGGGCGGACGCCGAGGGCGTCCAGCTGCGCGGCGGTCCGGCGTCCGGCGACGGCGTAGCCCAGGAGGAGGTCGACCGAGTGCTCGTCGTCGACGAAGTGGCTGGTCGGGTCGGCGTCCGCCGCCGCCCGGCCGGCGGCGACCGCCGCCGTGTAGTCGCCGGCGTGCTCGCGCACGAGGACGCCGCGGGCGCGCAACAGGTCCTTCTTCCACTGCTGGGCGTCGGCGGACATGTGCACGATCGCCCGGAACCCGAGCGCGGCCGCGGAGAGGCCGATCGACAGGCCGAGGTTGCCGGTGGAGCCCACCTGAACCGAGTAGCCCCCGAAGAAGGCGCGCGCGTCAGCGGACGCCAGGACGCGGTAGTCGGCGGCGGTGCTGCGCAGGATCCCGGCATCGAGGGCCAGCGTCTCGGCGTGCTTGAGCACCTCGTAGATGCCGCCGCGGGCCTTGACGGAGCCGGCGATGGGCAGGTGGGAGTCGAGCTTGAGCAGCAGGCGTCCGGGGACGCCCAGGGCGGCGCCCAGCCGCGGGGCCTCGACGAGCGGCGACTCGATGAGCCCGCCCGCGGGGGTGGTCTCCGGGAACAGGTGCGCGATCAGCGGGGCGAACCGGGCGAGCCGGTCGGCGGCGGCGTCGATGGCGGACGCCGTCACGTCCAGCCGGGACGCGGCGACGGCCCACGGCAGGCGGCCGTGGTTGACCCAGACGGTTTCGCGGTAGGCGGCGGCGTCCGTCAGCGCCGGGATGCGGGCCGTGAGGGCAGCGAAGTCGACCACGGAACTAGCCTGACATGGGGCGCAACGCAACCTTCCGGCGCCGTCGAACGTTTGGGGGATATGACAGTGACGAGCGAACGCAGCGACGCGTTCACCGAGTGGGCGCGGGCGAACCAGCCCGCCCTCGGCCGTTACGCCGTCCTGCTGACCACGGACCGGTCGGCCGCCGAGGACCTCGTCCAGGAGGCGCTCATTCGCACCTACCTGAACTGGGGCAAGGTCGGGCCACTGCAGGGGCAGGCGTTCGCGCGCCGCTGCATGGCGAACCTTCTCACCGACTGGTGGCGCCGCAGCCGTTTCGTGAGCAGGCGTGCGGTGCAGGAGACCGCGGCTGGGGACCCGTACGGGGTCGCCGACGACCGGGACCAGATCCTGCGGGCTCTCAGCAGACTCACCCCCCGCGAACGGACGTTCGTCGTCCTGCGGCACTTCTGGGGGCTGTCGGAGCAGGAGACGGCCGCCGAACTCGGGGTGTCCGTCGGCACGGTCAAGTCCACGACGTCCCGCGCGCTCGCCGCACTGCGGTCGGACCCGGAGCTTGGAGGGAGGCTGTGATGACCAGCAACTTCGATGACCGCCTGGCCGCGTCGCTCGCGGCCGTCGCGGGCCCGCCCGCGGACGACGCCCTGATCGATCGGGTCGTCGAGGCGGCCGAGCGGCGCCGCGCCCGGCGCCGCGTCCTGGCGACGGCCGCCGGGGCCGGGGCACTGGCCCTGGTGCTGGCCGGTGGGGTCTGGTTCGCCGGTAGGGGGCCGCTCACGGCGGTTCCCGGCCCCGTCACGCCGCCGCCGGCCGCGACCGCCCCCTCGACCACCACCCCGGCGGCGTCGCCCTCCGAGGCCACCTCCACGACGACCCCGCAGCCTACGCAGCCCACGCAGGCCCCAGGGGTGCCCGTGGAGCCGACCCCGACCGCGTCCAACGTCCCCACGTCCTCCCCGGTCCGGACGCCGAGCACCGGCACGACGCGGCCGACCGACGTCGGCAGCCCGGGCTCGGTCACGGTCACCACGGCCGGCATCGGGGAACTTCGGATCGGCATGACGGTCGCCGAGGGCGTCGCCCTGGGGATCGCCACCGACGAGGACCAGGGCTGCGTCCCGTGGACGTTGAGCGAGTTGGGGATGCAGCGCTACCCGGAGGTGTGGACCTACTGGAACTCCACCGGGCTGAAGGGCCTGGCCACCAAGGATCCCCGGTACGTCTCGTACTCGGGCGTCCGGCCGGGGGACACCATGGCGAGGGTGCGGGCGGTCTACGGCGATCGGCTCACCGAGGTGCCGCTGGACGCCGACCACTGGATGACCATCGACGAGTCGGCGCTGCCGTCGCCCGACGCGCCCCACTGGGGGTTGACCGCC
The DNA here is from genome assembly GCA_012517965.1 of Propionibacterium sp. GTDB lineage: Bacteria > Actinomycetota > Actinomycetes > Propionibacteriales > Propionibacteriaceae > Propioniciclava. The sequence goes on from JAAYTZ010000107.1 coordinate 26,423, forward strand.
CTGGCCGTCGACGAGGGCGGGCCGGCCCTGGTGTTCATCCCGAACGGCGCCGACCCCGAGCGGGTGGAGTACCTGCTGGTCACCCGATCCGAGGGTGGGCGGTACCGCCCGATCTACGGCTGCTGATCGGTCGCCGGATCGGTCGGGACGGCGCCCCGGGGTACCCCCCGGGGCGTCGTCCCGGTTTTGTCGGAGCCGCCTGGGATCGTGACTTCATGCGGATCCTGCACACCGCCGACTGGCATCTCGGGCGCACCCTGCACGGGGTGGACCTGGCCCCCGCTCACGCCGCGTTCCTCGATCACCTCGTCGACACCGTGCGTGCGGAGCGGGTGGACGTCGTGGTCATCGCCGGCGACGTCTACGACCGCGCCTTCCCGCCGCTGGAGTCGGTCAGCCTCCTGCAGGACGCCCTGGTCCGGCTCTGCGAACGCGCCCACGTGGTGCTGACGCCCGGCAACCACGACTCCGCGATCCGGCTCGGCTTCGGCGCCGACCTCTTCCGCGAACGCCTCGCCGTCCGCGCCCGGCCCCTGGACGCCGCGACGCCGCTGGTCGTTCCGGACGCCGACGGCGGCGACGGGCTGCTGGTGTACGCGGTGCCGTATCTCGACCCGGATGCGGCGCGCGTGACGCTGGCCCCCTGGTCGGCGGCGCCGCTGCACCGCTCGCACGAGGCGGCGCTGACCGCGGTGGTCGACCGGGTCCGGGCCGACCTGGCGGCCCGCCGGGCGACCGCCCGCATCCCGGCGGTGCTGGTCGCGCACGCGTTCGTGCAGGGCGGGCTGGTCTGCGACTCCGAGCGGGACATCCGGGTGGGTGGGGTGGACGCCGTGCCCGCGGCGGTCTTCGACGGCTCGGGGCTCGACTACGTGGCCCTCGGTCACCTGCACGGGCCGCAGCGGGTGGGGCCGGCGGAGGGTCCGGGGCCGCGGCTGCGCTATGCGGGCTCGCCCGTGGCGATGTCGTTCTCGGAGCGCGGGCACACCAAGTCCAGCGCCCTCGTGGAACTCGACGCCTCCGGCGTGCGCTCGCTCGAGTTGATCGACGCCCCGGTGCGGCGGCGGCTCTCGGAGGTGCGGGGCACGCTGGACGAGGTGCTGGGGCGGCGGCACGCCGCGCAGCGGGAGGACTGGGTGCGCGTGGTGGTGACCGGGAGGTCCCGCCCGCACGACCTGGTGAGTGCGGTGAAGCGGGTCTTCCCGCACGCGCTGGAGGTGCAGTTCGTGCCCGAGGGGGCGGAGCGGCCGCTGCTGCCGGGTCTGGCGCGGGAGAGCGCCGACCCGTTGGGGGTGCTGGAGGAGTTCGTGACGACGGTGCGCCGGCAGGCGCCCGATGCCAGGGAGCGGCTGGTGCTCCGGGAGGCCTACGAGGCGGTCCGTCGGGCCGAGGCGGGGGTGTGACATGCAGGTGGTGCGGCTGGAGTTCCAGGGCATCGGGCCGTTCACCGGGCGGCACTCGATCGACGTCCGGGCGCTGAGCGAGGGCGGCCTGTTCCTGCTGGAGGGGCCGACCGGCGCCGGCAAGACGACGATCATCGACGCGATCGTCTTCGCCCTCTACGGCGACGTGGCGGGGGTCGACAGCCACAAGGGGCGGCTGGTGTCGACCCAGTTGCCCCCGGGCGTCGAGCCCTACGTCGACCTGGTGGTCGAGACGAGCCGGGGCCTGCTGCGGGTGCGGCGGGTGCCGCAGCACGAGCGGCGCAAGACCCGGGGGTCCGGCACGACCGTGGGGCGGGCGGCGATCCAGTTGTGGCGGCTGGCGTCGCCGGACGACCCCGGCACCCTGTGGAGCACGTCGATGCAGGACGCCAACGAGGAGCTCCAGCGGGCCATCGGGCTGACCAAGGAGCAGTTCACCCAGACCGTGGTGTTGCCCCAGGGGCACTTCGCCACGTTCCTGCGGGCGAAGCCGGAGGAGCGGCGGGGCGTCCTGCAGGACATCTTCGGCACCGAGTTCTACGAGCGGTGCGCCCGTCAGTTGACTGCGCTCGCGGCGGAGCACCGGTCCCGCGACGAGGAGGCCCGCGGGGCGTTGGCCCGGGCCGTCGGCAGTTTCGCGACGGTGGCCTGGCCGGACGCCGACGCGCGGGCCGCGTTCGAGGCGGCCGACCCGGCCGGGACGCCCGCCCTCGCGCGCGCTCGCGTCGCCGAGTTGGCCGATCTCGCCGCGACCGCGGAGGCGGAGGCGGCGCAGGCCGCGGCGGTCGCCGCGGAGGCCGGCGAGGCGCTGCGCGCCGTCGAGGGGCACAACGCCCTCGTGGCCGAGCGGCTCGGGCTCCTCGACCGGCTGGCCGCGTTGCATGACGAAGCCGGGGCCGTCGCCGCCGCGGAGGCGCGGCTCGGCGCCGCGGAACGGGCCGAGCGCGCCCGGCACCAGCTCGAGGCCGTGGCCCGCGCCCGGGTCGCCCTCGACCGGGCCCGGGCGGCCGAAGCCCGGGGGCTCGCCGAACTGGCCGACGGGCTCGACGCCGATCTCGCCGCCCTGGCGGACCCGGAGGCCCTGGCGGCGGCCGAGCGGGCCGCCCGGGAGGGTTGCTCGGCCCTGGTCGCGGTGGTGGAACTCGAGGAGGGGCTGGCCGGGCGGGCCGAGTCGCTCCGGCTCGACGCCGAGCGCCTCGCCGAGCAGCGGGCCGCCGGGGAGCGCGACCGGGAACTGGTGGGGGCGGCGCGCGCGCGGGCCGCCGACCTGGGCCCCGAGCTGGACGCGCTGCTCGTGGTGGCCCAGACCCGGGCCGACCGCATCGTGGCCGAGGCGGCCGCCCAGGCCCGCTGCGAGGCGGTGCGGCGGCTGGAGTCGATCGCGGAGGATTTCGTCCAGGCGCGGGGCGCCGAGGCGGCGGCGCGCGCGGCGGCCGAGGAGGCCGGCCGGGTCCACCGCGTGGCGGGGTCCGCGTGGCTGGACGGTCTCGCGGGCACGCTGGCGGCGGAATTGGTCGACGGCCGGGGCTGCCCGGTCTGCGGCGCCACCAGCCATCCGGCGCCGGCGCGGCCGCCGGAGGGCGGCGTCGACCGGGCGACGGTGGACCGGCTCGACGCCGCGGCCCGGCGGGCGGAGCAGGCCCTGGTCAGGGCCCAGGCGACGTCGGACGGGCTGGCCACGGCCATGGCCGATCAGCAGGCCGCGGTGGGCACCCTCACCCGGGTGGAGGCCGAGGCGGCTCTCGCGGCGGCGATCGAGGAGCGCCTGGCGGCCGAACGGGCCGCCGCCCGGGCCGTGGACGTGCGGGAAGAAGTGCGGCGGTTGGTGGCGGGCGCCGACGCGCGCGAGCGGGCCTGGCACGAGCGGGAGCGAGGGCTGGTGGCCGAGCAGGCCACGCTGGCGGTGCGCGCCGAGCGGCTCGACGCGGATCGCCGACGGGTCGCCGACGAGTTGGCGGGCCACGCGTCGGTGGCCGACCGATCCGCCGCCCTGGCCCGGCGTGCCGTGCGCGCGCAGCGCCTGGCGACGCTGCGCCGGGAGGCCGCCGACGCGGAGAACCAACTCGCCGGCCGGGTCGCCGAGCTGGCCGAGGTGCTCGCCGAGGAGGGCTTCGCGCGGCCGGGGGACGCCGAGTCCGCCCTGCTCCCCGCGCCGGAACGGCAGCGGCTCGCGGACCTCGTGTCGGCGCATCGCACCCAGTGGGCCACGGTGACCGAGCGGCTGGCGGACGCACGCCTGGCCGCCGTGGCCGGCGCCGAGCCGCTCGACGCGACGCCGGCGCGACTGAGGGCGTCCGCTGCCGACGAAGCGCTCCGGGCGGCTCAACGGGCCCACGGGGCGGCGGCGGAGACGCTGCGCTGCGCGACGGACGCCTGCGCCGAGCTGATCCGGCGGGCGCGGGCCGCCGAGGAGGTGTCCGGCCTGGCCGAGCCCTACCTGCGGCTGGCCGAACTCGCCAACGGAACCGGCGCCAACCAGGCCGCCGTCACCCTGCCCACGTTCGTGCTGCTGCGGCGGTTCGAGGAGGTCGTCGACCTGGCGAACGTCCGACTGCAGGCGATGACGGGCGGGCGGTTCTCGCTGCGCCGCACGGACGCCCGGGAGGGCCGGTCCCAGAAGCTGGGACTGGGGCTCGAGGTCGTCGACCACGCCTCGGGCGACGCGGCCCGCGATCCCAAGACGTTGTCGGGGGGCGAGACGTTCCAGGCGTCGTTGGCGATGGCGCTGGGCCTGGCGGACGCCGTGACGGCCGAGGCCGGGGGCGTCGAGCTCAACACGCTGTTCGTCGACGAGGGGTTCGGCTCCCTCGACCCCGAGGCGCTCGACGAGGTGATGGGGCAGTTGTCGGCGCTGCGGGACGGTGGCCGGTGCGTCGGCATCGTGAGTCACGTGGCCGAGCTGAAGCAGCGCATCGCCGAGCGGATCACGGTCGTGCGGCGGGCGGACGGGACGTCCACCCTGTCCTGCTCGACCGACCCGGCGCAGCCCCTGGCCGGCTGAGCCTCGCCCGGGGGCCGCGGCCAGCCGGAGCGGGGAGTGGCGCCGGCCCGAAGGTCCCGCGGTCCGGGCCGTCGGCTCGGTCGAGACCGCCCAGGCACCGCCTCCGTGGCTGGGAGGATGGCGGGGTGACCGCACCCGCAGCGACGACCACGCCGTGACCGGCCTGGGGCCCGCCGACTGGGCGCTGCTGGTGGCCGCGGCCCTGCTGATCGGCGCAGCGAAGACGTCGGTGCAGAACCTGGTGTTCTTCGGCGTCGCGGCGTTCGCCCTGGTGCTCCCGGCGCGCGAGTCGACCGCGGCCGTCGTCGTGCTGTTGGTGACCGCCGACGTCATCGCCGTGCTGCGCTACCACCGGCTGTGCGACTGGGGGCTGCTCAAGCGCCTGCTGCCGTTCGTGATCCCCGGCGAGATCCTCGGCGCGTTCTTCCTGGCGTGGGTGAGCGACGGCGTCCTGAGGGTGCTGATCGGCGTGCTGCTCCTGGTGCTGCTGGCGCCCCAGTTGGTCGAACTGGTTCGCGGCCACCGCGCGCGCACCGGCGAGGACGACGAGCCGGCGCCGGCGGCGTCCTCGGTGGGGCCGGTGGTGGGCGGGCTGGTCGGCGCCGCGGCCGGCTTCACCACGATGGCGGCCAACGTCGGCGGCCCGATCTTCACCTGGTAACTGCTGCTGCTGCGCGTCGACAAGGCGCGCTTCCTGGGCACGGGGGCCATCTTCTTCGCGGTCGTCAACGTCCTGAAGCTGCCGGCCGGGCTCGCGCTGGGCCTGTTCACGCCGCAGACGGTGACGGTGCTGCTGCCGCTGTTCCCCGTGCTCGGGCTCGGGGCCGTCCTCGGCGCCTGGCTCGTGCACCGGCTGTCGCAACGGGCGTTCGACCTGATCGCGGTCGCGATGTCGGCGGTCGCGGCGGCGGCGCTGCTGATCCCCTCCGGGTAGGCGTCAGCGCCGGTACGGCCGCAGCGGCAGCTGGAACCGGCAGGTGGGGCTCGTGCCGCGGGTGCTGTAGCCGACCTGGCCGGCGGCGCCCTCGACGGTGCCCGTGATGAGCCCCTGCCGGTCCCGCGGCAGCCAGAATCCGACGAACCCGTTCGGGCCGGTGGTGACGTCGGCGTCCACGAGCGGGGTGTTGTTCGCGTCGGCCACCACCACGTGGAAGGCGAAGTTGGGCAGTTCGCCCTGGTCGGCCGACAGGTTGTGGAACGAACACGGCGGGTTGCCGTTCCGGTACGGCGCGACGGCCAGGTAGAACCGGTCCGCCGGCAGGGGGAGGGCCCCCTTGGTGGTGCCGTCGGAGAGCTCCAGCACCCACGGCTTGACGACGGCCTGCAGGGTCAGCGGCCGCTTCTCGGTGGACGCCGCCAGGGCCCCGACGACCTCCTCGACGCTCCGGCCCGCCAGCCCGTGCCGCGCCAGCAGCGCCTCCGCCGCGGCCACCTCGGCGGCCGTCGGCGGTGGCGGCGCGGTGGTGGGCGTCGGCGTCCCGGACGCCCGGGGCGTGCCGATGGCGATCGTCACGGACGCCGCCGGTGCGCCAGATGCCGCGGAGACCCCGGACGCCGCGGACGCCGAGGGGCCGGGGTCGGCCGGTGCGGAGCAGCCGGCGAGGAGGGACCCGGTGGCCAGGCAGGCGACCGCGGCGGCGAGGCGGGGGCACTTCATGCTCAGCAACGGTAGCGGGGGCCGTGCGTCAGCGTTCGCGGGTGACGGCCGCCGGGTCGGCGTCCGGACGCCAGCCCCGCCACACGGGGTGCCGCAGCGTCCCGGCCGACGTCCACTCGCCGTAGCTGACCTCACCGACCAGCACCGGCTCCACCCAGTGCGCGTCGCGGGCGTCCGCGCGCGGCACGCCGGTCAGCGGCGGGGTGTCGCGGGCGAGGGGGGCGAGCCGGCGTTCGGCGTCCGCCAGCGACCGGGCGCCGAACCCGCTGCCGGCGCGCCCGATGTAGACCAGGCGACCGTCCTCGTTGACCGCCAGCAGCAGCGACCCGATGCGGCCGGCGCGGTTGCCCTCGCCGGCGCTCCAGCCGACGACGACCGCCTCCTGGTGGCGGACGTTCTTGATCTTCAGCCACGTGCGGCTGCGGCGCCCGGGGGCGTAGCGGCCCTCGGGACGCTTCGCGATCAGGCCCTCCAGTTCGAGCTCCCGAGACGCCCGCAGGGCGAGTTCGCGGTCGGTGCCGAACGTCGTCGGCACGTGGACGTGGCTGCCGTTGTGGGGCAGCAGTTCCTCCAGGGCGCGGCGGCGCTCGACGTAGGGGCGGTCGAGCAGCGAGGTGCCGTCGAGCCACAGCAGGTCGAACGCCAGGTAGTGCGCGGGCGCCTCGCCGCGGGCGTGGTTCTGCAGCAGTTCGAAGTTCGAGCGGCCGTCGGGGTCCAGGGCGACGATCTCGCCGTCGAGCACGGCGGCGTGGTCGCCGACGAGGGTGGCGAGTTCGCGCAGTTCGGGGTAGGTCCGCGCCAGGTCGAGCTTCTTGGAGCGGCTGCCGATGCGCACCTCGCCGCCGGCGACGGCCGCGATGCCCCGGTAGCCGTCCCACTTGACCTCGAAGTGCCAGTCGTCGCCGCGCAGCTCGGCCTCCGTCGCCAGGGTGGCCAGCATCGGCGCGGGGTCGGGCAGGTCCGCCAGGGTGGGCCGCGGGCGAGGCGCTTCGGACGCCCGGGCGGGAGCGTCCGGGGCCGGAGCGTCCGCGGCCGGCGGGTCCGGGGCGGGCTCCGGGGCCGGCGGGTCCGGAGCCGGGTCCGCGGCCGGGGCGTCGGCCAGCAGCTGGAGCAGCCAGTTCTTCTCCGCGTCCCCCCGCCCGGTGTGGACGAGGACGTACCGCCGGGGCACCCCGCCGAGGCCGCCGTCGGGGCGTCCGTGCAGGGTGACGACGATCTCGCGGCCCTCCCGCCACTTCTCCGGCTCGTACGTGCCGGCGTCCCAGATCGTCACCTCGCCGGCGCCGTATTCGCCCGCCGGGATGGTGCCCGCGAACGTGCCGTACTCCAGCGGGTGGTCCTCGGTCTGGACGGCCAGCCGGGTCACCTTCGGGGCCAGGGGCGTCAGCTTCGGGACGGCCCACGACACCAGGACCCCGTCGCGTTCCAGCCGGAAGTCGTGATGCAGCCGCCGCGCGTGGTGCTCCTGGATCACGAAGCTGTGCCCGCCTCCCGGCGCAGGGGCGGCGGCCGGGACGGGTTCGGGGGTGCGGGCGGCGTCCCGCTTCGCGCGGTAGGGGGCGAGCCGGTCCGGTTCCTCGCCGGCCGGACCGGCGGCGACCCGCTGGCCGGCGGGCAGCAGCACGGCCAGCGGGTCGCCGATCGTGGCGAGGCGGGCCAGCACCTCGGGGTAGGTGAGCTGGGCCAGCCCGGGGGCGATCTCGTCCCAGGTCCGCGGCGCGGCGACCCACGGCCGCTCCCGGCCGCGCAGCGAGTAGGGGGCCACGGTGGTCTTGGCCCCGTTGTTCTGGCTCCAGTCGAGCAGCACCTTGCCCGACCGCAAGTCCTTCTTCATGTCCGAGACCACGAGGCCGGGGTGGCTCCGCTCCAGCCCCACCGCCAGTTGCCGGGCGAGGTCGGACGCCTCCGCGGACGTCAGATGCCCGTCCAGTCCCGCGTAGAGGTGGAGGCCCTTCGACCCGGACGTCACCGGCACCGACACCAGCCCCACACCGTCGAGGATCTCCTTGACGAGCAGGGCCAGCTCGACGCACTCCGCCATCCCGGCCCCCTCACCGGGGTCGAGGTCGAGCACGAGCCGATCGGGGTGCTGCGGGACGCCGTCGGCGTCGAACCGCCACTGCGGCACGTGGATCTCCAGGGCGGCCAGTTGCGCGAGGAAGACCAGCGTGGCGGCGTCGTCCACGACGGGGTAGTGGGCGCGGTCGCGGCTGTGCTGGATGCTCACCCGCCGCACCCAGTCGGGCGTGCCCGAGTCGGCGTTCTTGCTGAAGAACGCCGGCCCGCCGACGCCGTGCACCCACCGCTTGCGGGTGGCGGGGCGCCCCGCGGCGTGCGGGACGAACACGCCGGCGACCGAGCGGTAGTACTCGATGACGTCGCCCTTGGTGGTGCCCGTGGCCGGATACATGACCTTGTCGAGGTTGGTCAGCCGCAGGCGGCGTCCGTCGATCGTCAGCTCGGACGCTGCGGGGGAGGCCATGAGGGCATTGTGGACGCCGCGGGCGGGCCCGGCTATGGGCTGGGGGACGCGACGGGCGCGGGGGTCGCGGTCGGCAGCGGGCTCGGCGTGGAGGTGGTCGGCGGCCGGGACGCCTCGGGCGGGGCGGCCGGGCTGGCCGACGAGGGGCCGGCCGCGAGGTCGGCGGGCAGGGTCAGGACGATCTCCTCGGCGGCGGCGGCGAGGGCCGCCGCGTACTCCTGCTGGGTGTCGGCGCCGGTCAGGTAGGCGACGTCGGCGGGGCTGCGGCTGTTGCCCGACTCGATCAGGACCGCGGGCGCCCCCCGGATGCCGTCGAGGACGGCCAGGTCGGTGCGGACGTAGACCGGGTTGCCGGGCTGTCCGACGTAGTTGGACCCGGGCAGCGACGTCCGGTTCAGGAGGTGGCGGGCGACGATCTGCGCGGCCGCGGCCGACGCGGCCTGGACGCCCTCGCCGCCGGCCATCTTCGTCGAGTGTGCGACGTAGAACCCGCGGAGTGTCTTGTCCTCGTTGCCGTCGACGTGGAGCGACAGGAACAGGCTGGCCCCCTCGCGGTTGGCGATCTCGGGGCGCTCGTTGTTGCACGGCCCGTACCCGTCGTCGTCGGGACGGGTCAGGACGACGGTCGCCCCCCGGGCCAGCAGCAGCGGGACGACGCGGTTGGCGACCTGCCAGACGATCGTGTGCTCGGTGACGTTGGTGTACGTCGTGGTGCCGGCCTGCACGCAGGGACGCCAGCCGGCGCCGTACGTGTAGTAGTTGCGCTCGTTGATCGACCGGGAGTAGCGGCCGTTGTGGCCGGGGTCGATCACGATGACCTTGCCGGTGAGGGGGCCGCGCATGCTCGGGACCATCCGCATCCCGCCGGTCTGCGGCGTCGCGAACGCGCCGGCCGCGTAGAAGGTGGTGACGCTGTCCGGCGAAGCGGGCGTTGTCGGCGTCCAGAGGCGGGGCAGGGTGCCGGCCGGGACGGCGCTGGGCCCGCCGGGGGCGAGGTTGGGCAGCGCCAGCCCGGCCAGGGTGGCGACGGCCGCCACCGCGACCGCCGCGGCCGGGCGGTGGTGCCGGTGCAGGAGGCGGGCGAGACGGGGGTGCTCGGCGCGCCGGGGTGCGGCGCCGATCGCCCGCGCCGGACGCCCCGCGGCCGTGGCCTCGGCCGCACCCCGAGGCGTCGCGGCGGCGCGCCGGGGGGCTGCGGTCACGGCGTCCTCCTCAGGGTCTCGGGTGCGTCGGCTGCAGGGGCCAGTGTGCCAGGATCGCCCGGGCAGCCGAACCCCGCACGCGTCTGCCTCACGCCTCGGGGCCGCCCACCGCGCGGGCGGTGGCCCGGTCGAGGCCGCCGAAGCCGAACGCGGCGGCGCACGCGCCCTCGGGGGACACCATGCAGGCGCCGATGGGGTGGTCCGGGGTGCAGGCGGTGCCGAAGGCCCGGCACCGCTCCGGGGCGAGGCGTCCCGTCAGCACCGCGCCGCACTGGCAGGCGGCGGGATCGGCCACGCGCGCACCGGGCACCCGGAAGCGGACCTCGGCGTCCAGGTCGGCGAACGCGGGGGCGAGCCTCAGGCCCGAGTGCGGGATGACGCCCAGGCCTCGCCACTCGAACGCCTCCCGCACCGCGAACACGCGCCGCAGCAGGGCGAGCGCGGTCGGGTTGCCGTCGGCCCGGACGGCGCGGCCGTACTGGTTGCCGACGGTCGCCCGGCCGGCGGCCACCGCCCCCGAGACGATCTGCTCCAGCAGCATGGCGAGGGCCTGCAGGATGTCGAGGGGCTCGAAGCCGGTGACGACGGCGGGCCGCCCGTACTCGGCCGGGAGGAACTCGAACCCCCGGGTGCCGATGACCGTCGCGACGTGCCCGGGGGCGATGAACGCGCCGATCCGGGAGTCTCCGCCGTCGCAGAGGGCGCGCAGCGGGGGTTCGATGGTGACGTGGTTGCAGAACACCGAGAAGTTGCGGACGCCGAGGGCGCGAGCCCGCTCGACGGTCACCGCGGTCGCCGGGGCGGTGGTCTCGAAGCCGATCGCCACGAACACCACCTCCCGGTCGGGGTGCGTGCGGGCGAGTTCCAGGGCGTCCAGCGGCGAGTACACGAACCGCACGTCGGCGCCCTGCGCGCGGGCGTCCAGCAGCGAGTGGCGGCCGGAGCCCGGCACGCGCATCAGGTCGCCGAAGGTGGCCAGCGTCACGCCCGGCTGGTCGGCCAGCCACAGGGCGTCGTCGAGGCGCCCGCGCGGGATCACGCAGACGGGGCAGCCGGGCCCGTGCAACAGTTCGATGCGGTCGGGCAGCAGGTGCTCCAGCCCGTAGCGGTAGATGGTGTGGGTGTGGCCGCCGCAGACCTCCATGACCGCCAGCGGGTCGTCGAGTCGCTCGGCGCGGGTCGCGATCGTGCGCAGCAGGGCCCGGGCGGCGTCCGGGTCGCGGAACTCGTCGACGTGCCGCCGCGGTGTCATACGTCGGCCGCCCCGTCGAACGGGTTCGGCTGGTCCGCCCCGAGCCGACGGATCTCGTCGAGGGTGCGGGCCGCCTCGGCGGCGTCCAGGCGGGCCAGGGCGAAGCCCACGTGCACCAGCACCCAGTCGCCGACCGCCAGGCCTTCGTCGAGGAGGAGGTCCGTGGCGACGGTGCGCCGCACCCCGGCGACCGCGACGATGGCGCGCGGCTCGGTCGGGTCGGGCAGTTCGACCACCTCGGCGGGCACGCCCAGGCACATGAGGCCCTCCTTCGTCGTGCGACGGATCGTAACCCGGGGGTGGCTAGCATTCGGCCCGTGCCCGAAACAGCCCCTCGACCCCGCCGGCCCGGCCTCGACGCGAGCCGGGTCACCCTCGCCCACGGGGCGGGCGGCAAGGCGTCGGCAGCGCTCGTCGAGCAGGTGTTCCTGGCCGGCTACGGCGACCCCGCCGGCGGCGAACCGGGCGACGCGGCCGTGCTCGGCGGGTCGGACCTGCCCGGCCTCGCGGCCGGCGCCGCGGCCCGGGTGGCGTTCACCACGGACTCCTACGTGGTCAGCCCCGTCGAGTTCCCGGGCGGCGACATCGGCGACCTCGCCGTGAACGGGACCGTGAACGACCTGGCCGTGTCCGGGGCGGTGCCGGCGGTGCTGACGGCCGCGTTCGTGCTCGAGGAGGGCCTCGAGATCGAACTCCTGCGCCGGATCGTGGCGTCCATGCGCCGGGCGGCCGCGGCGGCGGGCGTCCGCATCGTGGCCGGGGACACCAAGGTGGTGCCCCGCGGCGCCGCCGACAAGCTGTACGTGACCACCGCCGGCGTCGGGGTCGTCCCGGCGGGACGTGACCTCGGCGCGTGCCGGGTGCGCCCGGGCGACCGGCTGCTGCTCTCGGGGCCGATCGCCGACCACGGGATGGCGGTCCTGCTGGCGCGGGGCGACCTGGCGATCGAGGCGCCGATCCGTTCCGACACGCGGCCCCTGACCGGCCTGGTCGAGGCGGTGTTCGCGGGCGCGCCCGGGACGCGCTGGCTGCGGGACGCGACCCGCGGCGGCCTGGGCACCGTGCTGAACGAACTCGCCGCGGCGTCGAGGCTGGGCGTGGTCGTGGAGGACGAACGGGTTCCGGTCCGCGACGCGACCCGGGCCGCCTGCGACCTGCTCGGCATCGACCCGCTCTACGTGGCCAACGAGGGCCAGTTCGTCGCCGTGGTCCCTGCGGCCGAGGCGGACGCCGCCCTCGCCGCCGTGCGGGCGATCCCCGGCGGGGAGGAGGCCGCGCTGGTGGGCCGGGTGGCGTCCGAGCCGGCGGCGCGCGTGGTGCTGGTGACGGGGTTCGGCGGAACCCGGGTCGTCGACATGCTCGTGGGTGACCCGCTGCCGCGGATCTGCTGAGATCGCGGGGCGCGTGTTCACTTTGCGGGGCCGATCGGCGCTTGGGAACGATCCAGAGGCGTCTGGACGGCCACTGACCCCCGGAAAGTGAACACCCGGTGATCTAAGCCGCGGCGAGCAGCCGGCCCGCCCAGGCCTGGCCCAGGCTGAGGCCCCCGTCGTTGGGCGGCACGACGCGGTGCACCAGCGGGTCGAGGCCCCGGCGCCGTAGGTCGCCCCCCAGGAGGGTGAGGAACAGCCGGTTCTGGGCGACCCCCCCGCTCACCCCCACCACGTCCGTGCCGGCCCGGGCGGCGGCGTCGGCGATGGCGGCGGCGATGAGCCCGGCCAGCCCCGCATGGAAGCGCCACGCTCGCTCGCCGATCGTCCCCTCGGCGAGCAGCTCGGCGAACAGTTCGGGCACGGAGGTCGCCCCCGAGGCGCGTCCCGCGTGCCCGCACGCCGCCCGCTCGAACTCCATCGCCGCCTGCGCCTCGTAGCCGGCCTCCAAGCAGAGGCCGACGAGGGCGGCCGCCGCGTCGAACAGCCGCCCGGCCGACGACGTGGCCACGACGCCCACGCCAGCGGCCAACTGGGAGTCGACGAGCCGCAACTCGGCCGCCGGCGCCCCGGCGACCGCGGGCGTCCCGGCGATGTCCAGCCCGTAGGCGGAGGCGAGCCCACGAGCCACCCGCCACGGCTGCCGGATCGCGCGGTCGCCGCCCACCAGCGGGAACACCGGGACGTGCCAGGAGCGCTCGAACCGGGCGGGGTCGCTGCCGACGGTCAGCACCTCGCCGCCCCAGATCGTGCCGTCGCTGCCGTAGCCGGTGCCGTCGAGCGTCGCGACGACCGCCGGCCCGCCGGGTCGTCCGTGTTCGGCGAGCAGCGCCAGGGCGTGCGCGTGGTGGTGCTGCACCCGCACCAGGTCGAGGTCGCGTCCGGCGGCGTACCGCTCGGCCCAGCCGGTCGTCGCATAGCCGGGGTGCAGGTCGCAGGCCACCACCGCGGGCTCGGCCCGCTGGAGGCGCAGCAGCTGCCCAACGGACGCCTCGAGCGCCCGCTGCGCCGCCCACGACCCCATGTCGCCCTGGTGCGCCGAGACGAACGCCAGGTCGCCGACGGCCAGCGCGAACGTGTTCTTGAGTTCTCCGCCGACGGCGAGCACCGGCGGCCCGGACGCCGCGTCCCCGGGGAGAGGCACCGGCAGCGGCGCGTAGCCACGGGAGCGGCGCACCGGGATCGTGACCGACCCGGCCAGGAACACCGAGTCCTCGACCGGCACGTGGATGCCGCGGTCGTGCAGCAGCAGGGCGTCGCACAGGCCCGCCAACCGCTCCAGCGCGTCGTCGTTGGAGTGGCAGAGGGGCTCCTCGCTGAGGTTCCCCGAGGTGGCGACGAGCGCGAGGCCGGAGTCGAGCAGCAGGCTGTGCAGCGGCGTGTAGGGCAGCAGGAGCCCCACGTCGCCCAGCCCGGGGGCCACCTCCGGGGCCAGGTCGTAGCCGGCTGCCTGCGGTGCGATGACGATCGGGCGGGCCGGGGACGCCAGCAGCGCCGCCTGGTCGTCGGTCAGGTCGGCCAGCCGCCGGGCCTCCTCCAGCGTGGCCACCAGGACGGCGAACGGCTTGCCCGCGCGGCGCTTGCGGGCGCGGAGCCGGGCGACGGCGTCCGGGTTGCGGGCGTCGCAGCACAGGTGAAAGCCGCCGAGTCCCTTGACCGCCACGGTCGCGCCGCCGCGGAGCAGGGCGACGGTCTCCGCGAGGACGGCGCCCTGCGCCGGGACCGGGTCCGGCCGGACAGCGGCCGCGGCTCCGGCGCCCGCCGGGGCGAGCCACAGGACCGGGCCGCAGTCGGGGCAGGAGATCGGCTGGGCGTGGTAGCGGCGGTCCGCGGGGTCGGTGTACTCGGCGCGGCAGGCGGGGCACAGGCCGAACTCGGCCATGGTGGTCGCCGGCCGGTCGTAGGGCAGGTCGCGGATGATCGTCAGCCGGGGCCCGCAGTTGGTGCAGTTGGTGAAGGGGTAGCGGTAGCGCCGGTTCGTGGGATCGGCCAGCTCGGCGAGGCAGTCGGGGCAGGGGGCGATGTCGGGGGGGATGAGGGTGCGCGCGCCTGCGGCCCGCCGGCTGGCGACGATCCGGAAGCCGGCCTCGCCGGGCCGCGGCGGCAGCGGACGGGTGGTGGTGGCGAGCACGCGCGCCAGCGGGGGGAGGGTCCCCAGCACGTCGGCCAGGAAGGCGGCGACGGCGTCCGGCTCGCCCTGCGCCTCGACGAACACCTGGCTGTCGTCGTTGCCGACCAGCCCGGTGACCAAGTGGCGCGCCGCGACCGCCGCGACGTGGGGGCGGAAACCGACGCCCTGCACGACGCCGCGGAGCCGGTACTCACGGCGGATGATCACGCTCGTGAGCGTACCGAGCGGCTCCCGCCGGGTTAGGCTGCCCGGGTCGGCGGACGAGGGGAGGCCGGGTGCACGAGGTGGCGCTCAGCCGGCAGATCGCGCGCATCGTGGAGCGGGCCGCCGCCGGCCGTCGGGTGACCCGGGTCGAGGTGGAGGTCGGGCAGTTGCGCCAGGTCGTCCCCGAGGCCCTGCGGTACGCCTGGACGTTCGTCGTCGCCGGGACGCCGCTGGCGTCGGCCGGCTTGGTGGTCACCGCGGTGCCGGCGACGGTGCGGTGCGCCGCGTGCGGCGCGGAGGCCACGCTGGACGCCGAGGTGCGGTTCGACTGCGGCGCCTGCGGGGCGCCGGGCGCCACGCTGGTCCGGGGCGAGGAGTTCCGGGTGTGCACGATCGATGTGGACGGGCCGGGGACGCCGGCGTCCGGGGAGGGATGAACGATGGGCCGCTTCCACCGCCACGACGACGGCACGGTGCACGCGCACGACCACGACGAGGGCGGGCATCACCACGATCCCGACGAGCACGACCATGGGGATCACTCCGGGTACGGCACGGGGCGGCAGCGCCTCGAGGTGCTGGAGGACATCTTCGCCGAGAACGACCGGCTGGCAGCGGCGAACCGGGCGGCGTTCGACGCCCACGGCGTCCGCGCGGTCAACCTGATGAGCTCACCCGGTGCCGGCAAGACGATGCTGCTGCAACGCACGCTGGCGGCGCTGCGCGGACGCCTCCGCGTGGGCGTGGTCGAGGGCGACATCGAGACCCCCCTGGACGCCGAGCGGCTCCGCGGGCTGGGCGCGCAGATCGCGCTGCTGAACACCGGGCAGGGCTTCGGCGGCGAGTGCCACCTGGACGCCCCCATGGTCGCCCGCGCGCTGCGCGACCTCGACCTGGCCGCGCTCGACCTGGTGCTGATCGAGAACGTCGGCAACCTCGTCTGCCCGGCCGAGTTCGACGTGGGCGAGCACCGGAAGGCGATGGTGTACGCGATCACCGAGGGCGAGGACAAGCCCCTGAAGTACCCGGTCATGTTCCGGGCCGTGGACGCCGTGGTGGTCAACAAGCTCGACCTGGCCCCCTACCTCGACTTCGACCTGGCGCTGTTCCGCCGGAACCTGGAGCAGGTGAACCCGGGCGTCCTCGTGTTCGAGACGTCCGCCCGGACGGGCGCCGGCGTGGCCGCCTGGGTCGACTGGGTCGCGGGCCTCTGAGGCGAAATCCGTACCGGGAGCCAGTTCGCGCGGGAATGCGGGCGACGGCTCGCCGCCGCGAGTAACGTGACCCGGAGGACACCCGCTGGCCGGGCGAAGCTCCGTTACCGCGGGCGTGCTCAGCAGCGACGAGGCTGCGCGGATCACACGGAGGGTGGCATGCCGTTCGAATCCAGGGGCTGGCAGGACGAGACACTCGGTGAGAACCTCGAGCGGGCCGGCGTCAGCCGCCGCGACTTTCTGACGTTCTGTACCGGATTGGCGGCGATCTTCGCCGCCGGCAGCCCGCTCGCGCAAGCGGTCCCGGCGTTCGCCGCCCAGCCGAGCCCCACGCCCGCCCAGATCGCGGACGCCCTCGCGGCCGTGAAGAAGCCCAGCGTGGTGTGGCTCCAGTTGCAGGAGTGCACGGGCTGCATGGAGTCCACCCTGCGCTCGGGAGGCACCACCGTCGAGGAGGTGGTGCTCTCGCTGCTGAGCGTCAACTACAACGAACTGGTGATGGCCGCCGCCGGCGAGGCCGCCGAGAAGGCCCTGCACGACACGAACGCCGAGCCGCACATCCTCGTCGTCAACGGCTCGGTGCCGCTCGCAGACGGCGGCATCTACTGCACGATCGGGGGCAAGTCGGCCGAGCAGGTGCTGCGCGAGTCGGCGAAGAACGCGACCGCGATCCTGGCCGTCGGGGCGTGCGCGGTGTACGGCTCCGTCCAGGCCGCCCGCCCGAACCCCACCGGCGCCGTCGGCGTGGACGAGATCATCAGGGACAAGCCCGTCATCAACGTCGCCGGCTGCCCGCCGATCGGCGAGGTGATCACGGCGACGATCGCCTACCTCCTCACCCACGACGGCGCGCTGCCCAAGCTGGACGCCGAGGGGCGGCCGCTGTTCGCCTACGGCCAGCGCATCCACGACAGCTGCCCGCGGCGGCCGCACTTCGACGCGGGCCAGTACGTCCGCACCTTCGACGACAAGGGGGCGCGCGAGGGCTGGTGCCTGTACGACGTCGGCTGCAAGGGGCCGAGCACGTTCAGCCCCTGCCCGATCGTGCAGTGGAACCTCAAGACCAGCTGGCCGATCGGGGCCGGCCATCCGTGCATCGGTTGCACCGAGAAGGACTTCTTCGACCGGTACACGCCCTTCTACAACGTGCTGCCGCAGGTGCCGGGGCTCGGCATCGAGGCCACCGCCGAGAAGGTCGGCTGGGGCTTGGTGGGCGCGGTCACGGCGGGCGTGGCCCTGCACGCTGGCATCACGGCCGTCCGGCACGCCGCCGACCGCCGGAACGCCGAGGCCCAGCCGTTGGCGGCGTTCGGTGACAGCGAACCCGCTCAGCGCCCGGCGTCCGACCAGAACCAGTCCGCCACCGAGAAAGGGGCCGAGTAGCCATGGCCAGCGAGCGTGTCGTCATCGATCCCCTCACCCGCATCGAGGGCCATCTGCGCATCGAGCTCGAGGCCGAGGGGGGAGTGATCTCCAAGGCGTGGAGCGAGACCACCCAGTTCCGCGGCATCGAGACCATCGTCGAGGGCCGCGACCCACGGGACGCCTGGGCGTTCGTGCAACGCATCTGCGGGGTGTGCACCACCGTGCACGCCATCGCCTCGATCGTCGCGGTCGAGAACGCCATCGGCAGCAACCCGCCCGAGCAGGCCCGGCTGATCCGCGACATGGTGCTGGGGACCCAGGAGGTCCAGGACCACGTCATCCACTTCTACCACCTGCACGCGCTCGACTGGGTCAACGTGCCCAGTGCTGCCCAGGCCGACCCGGCCAAGGCGGTGGCCTTCGCCCAGGCGATCGGCTCGAAGTGGCACGGCAACCAGCTCGACCGGTTCACGTCGGTGAAGGAGACCGTGGCCGGTGTCGTCGCGAGCGGCCAGCTGTCGATCTTCACCGGCGGCTACTGGGACCATCCCGCATACAAGCTGCCGCCCGAGGCCAACCTGATGGCCGTGTCGCACTACCTGGACGCCTTGGAGTTCCAGCGGTCGATGATCCGGGTCAACACGGTGTTCGGCGGCAAGAACCCGCACCCGAACTTCCTGGTCGGCGGCATGGCCTGCTCGATCGACCCGAACGCGTCGGAGTCGATCAACCAGGTGCAGGTCGACCAGATCAAGGGCTGGGTCGACGAGACGCTGGCGTTCGTCCGCGACTGCTACCTGCCCGACGTGCTCGCCGTGATGGGGGTCTACAAGGAGTACTTCGACATCGGCGCGGCCCAGCCGAACTTCCTGGCCGTCGGGCTGGCCGGCGCGACCTACGCCGGTGACCCGGCGACGTCCCGCACGACCTCGGCGATCACCGGCGGGGTGAAGCCGGGCCTGCTGCTGGACGGCGATTACGCGACGGTGTACCCGTTCGACCCGAAGAAGATCTCGGAGTACGTGACGTCGGCCTGGTACGAGTACGGCGCGGGCGACGTCGGCGTCACCCCCGACCGGGGCGAGACCAAGGTCAAGTACACCGGCCCGCAGCCGCCCTACACGTGGCTCGCCGACAACCCGAAGTACACCTGGTGCAAGGCGCCGCGCTACGACGACAAGGTCGTGCAGGTCGGCCCGGTCGCCCGGGTGCTGCTGGCCTACGCGCAGGGGCACGCCCGCACCAAGGAGCTGGTCGATCAGGCGATGGCCGCCATCGGCTTCACGTTGCCGCAGCTGAACTCGACGGCCGGCCGGATCCTGGCCCGCGCCATCGAGGCGCTCACCTCGGCGGAGATCCTCGCCAACGAGACGTTCCCGACGTTCGTCAAGAACATCAAGGGCGGCAACATCGACGT
Source organism: Propionibacterium sp. (assembly GCA_012517965.1). Lineage (GTDB taxonomy): Bacteria > Actinomycetota > Actinomycetes > Propionibacteriales > Propionibacteriaceae > Propioniciclava. Next base: position 45,202 of record JAAYTZ010000107.1, read on the forward strand.
GTTCGACGCCACCAAGTGGGAGCCGTCGTCGTGGGCGCCGTCCCAGTCGGGCTTCTCGATCGTCGAGGTGGCCCGCGGGAACCTCTCGCACTGGCTGACGATCGAGGGCGGCAAGATCAAGCACTACCAGGCCGTCGTGCCCACCACCTGGCTGGCCGGGGGCCGCGACGCCAAGGGCCAGCAGGGCCCGTACGAGGAGTCGCTCGCGAACGGCAAGCATCCCCTGGTCCGCAACGACGCGCCGCTGGAGCCGCTGCGGACGATCCACAGCTTCGACCCCTGCATGTCGTGCGCCGTCCACGTGCTCGATCCCGCAGGCGGCGAGGGGTTCACGGTGGTGTCGGAATGACCACGACCCATCCCCCGATCCAGGTCGGCGACGCGTTCAGCGTCGGCAAGCTCACCCCGCGGCAACTGCTCGCGCTGGCCGCCTCGGCCGAGCCCGGCACCACCGACCCCGTCGAGATGGCCCTCGGCGACACCCTGCGTCGGGAGTACCCCGACCTGCAGGTCCCCGAGGTGCTGCCGGGGGAGAGCAGCCCGGCGCGCCGCGACCGGCGCTACTCGGTCGCCCGGGTGCGGGCGTTCCCAGGCTCCGAGGGGGCGATCCGCGACCTCAACGTCATGCGAGGCGACCTGGAGGCCGTGATGGGCGCCGCGCGCGCGCCCCGGGAGATCCGCTCCGTCCTGCGGCGCAACGCCCAGATGGCCAGCATGAGGGGCGCCCGGCCGCTGGCGGTGGCGTCCGCCCGCGTTCAGCCCGACGGGTCGCTCGGCCCCTACCGGATGCAGGGCTTCGTGGCGCTGCGCACGACCCCCGCCCGGGGCTTCGCCGAGGAGACCGCCCTTCGCCCCGGCGAGTGGGTGCGGGTCAACGTCTGGTCGGCGCTGCTGCGGTTCCAGCACTGGCTGAACGTCGTGGTGGTGTTCGTCCTCAGCTGCACGGGGTACTACATCATGGACCCCTTCTTCGGCCCCCCGGCGCGGGCCGGAGAGCCCACCGGGTACCTGATGGGCTGGTTCCGCCTGGTGCACTTCATCGCCGCCTTCGTGTGGTTGGCGGTCGGCCTGACCCGGGTGATCATGGCGTTCCGGTCCCGCGACCGCTACCTGCGCTGGCCGGCCCTGTGGCCGCTGCGCCGGAAGTCCGACCTGGTCAACCTGGGTCAGACCGCGCAGTACTACCTGTTCCTGCGCAAGCACGCCCCCCTCTACCTCGGCCACAACCCGCTCCAGCAACTCACCTACACCGGGGTCTACCTCCTGGGGGCGGTGCAGATGGCGGTTGGGTTCTCCCTGTACTCGCTGTACCACCAGGACAACGCGTTCTGGGCGCTGGTGGCCACCCCGGCGCACTGGGTGGGGGTGCCGAACCTGCGGCTGCTCCACACGATGATCATGTTCGCCCTCTGGGCGTTCGTGATCGCGCACATCTACCTGGCGGTGCGCGCCGACTCGCTCGAGCGGCACGGCGGCGTCTCGTCGATGGTGAACGGCGGCGTGTGGTTGCGTCGCGGCTCGAAGCCGGCGGACGCCCCGGTGATCGAGTGAGTTCGCCGGTCGTCACCGTCCTGGGGGTCGGGAACACGATCATGGGCGACGACGGCGTCGGGCCCGAACTCCTGGCCCGGCTCGCCGCCGTCCGCCGCGCCGACGCCCGCGTCGAGTACGTCGACGGCGGCACCCAGGGCCTGGAGTTGCTGCCGACGGTCTCCGACGCCCACGCCCTGCTCATCCTGGACGCCGTCGCTCCGCCCGCCGACGGGTCGGCCCCCGGGTCGGTCGTTCGCCTCGCCGGGGACCAGGTGCCCCGCCTGCTGGCCGCGAAGCTGTCGCCGCACCAGGTGGGCCTGCTGGACGTCCTCACCGCCGCCCGGCTGCTGGGCCGCGAGCCGGCCCGCGTGGAGGTCGTCGGGGTGGTGCCGGCGGACGTCGACCTGCGCGTCGGCCTGTCGGTCCCGGTCGTCGCCGCGCTCGACGAGGCGGTCGCGCTGGCGTCCGAGGTGGTGGACGAACTGCTGGCGGAGGCCGGGCGATGAGCCGGTCAGCCGGGCTCCGGGGTGGTCAGGTCGACCCACGCCACCTCGAACTCGCGCCCGCGCAGCAGCCGGCCGGTGGGCGTCCCGCAGACCGGGCAGACGAGCGCGAAGAACGCGTCGACCTCCCGTTCGGCGGAGCAGGCGCCGCACCACACGGCGGCGGGCACGCTCTCGATCACCAACGCGGCCCCCTCGACGACGGTGCCGGCGCTGGCCAGCGGCCAACTGCCGAGCAGCGCCTCGGGCACCGCGCCGCTCAGCGTCCCGACCCGCAGCGCCACGGTGTCGACCGCCGTCGCCCCGGCGCGCTCGGCGGCCCGGGTCACGGCGGCCACCACCGAGGTCAGCAGGCCGAGTTCGTGCACGCGTCCATCCTGGCAGGCGGGCGGCCGTGACCGCCCGGACGCTGCGCCTCGACGAGATCGTCGATCCCCTCGAGGCCCGCGTGCTGGTCACGGTGGACGCCGCGGGTGCGGTCGTCGACGCCCGCTTCGACCTGGCGGGACTGCCGCGGGTCGACGCGCTGATGGTGGGCCGGCCCGTCGCGGGCGTGCCGGCCCTGGTCGAGCGGCTGTGCGGCCTCTGCCCGGCCGCCCACCATCTTGCGGGGGTGCGGGCGCTGGACGCCCTGCTGGGCTTCGGGCCGCCGCCCCCGACCGCGGACGCCGTCCGGCGCCTGCTGCACCACGGCGCGGCGCTGGACGCCCACGCGCCCCGGTTCGCCGCGGTCGACCGCCCGGCGGCCCTGGTGCTGCGC
>JAAYTZ010000108.1 GCA_012517965.1 Propionibacterium sp.
ACCCCCGCCCACCGATCCGCTCCGGTTGCCGCGATCCGCTCCGGTTACAGCGGCAGCCGACCACGGGAAGCGGAGCCGATCGCAAGGGGGGGCCGCCCCGGGGCGCTCAGCGGGCGGGGTCGGCGTCCGGCGGGATGGCGACCATCGACTCGGGGATCGGACGCCCAGCCGCCAGGTCGCCGTAGAACCGGATCATCTCGCGGCCCTGGTGGTCGATGGTCCACCAGGACGCCATCTCCCGGCTGCGGGCGCGGGCGGCCGCCCGGAAGGCGGGGTCGTCGAGCCGCCGCAGCATCGTCACCAGCGCCCGGGCGAACGACTCCGGCGTCGGCCGCGCGAACAGTCCGTTGACGCCCTCGTCGATGACCAGCCGCAGCTCGGGGTCGACCGACACGATCGGCAACCCCTCGTGGGCCGCCTCGTGCAGCACCAGCGCCTGGGTGTCGGTCTGCGACGGGAACGCGAACACGTCGGCGGAGCGGTAGTAGGGGGCCAGCTTCTCGCGCGGCACCTGGCCCACCAGCGTCACCCCGCCGCGGGTGCGGGCGCGCTGCAGTTTCTGCTTCAGCACCGGCGACCTGCGCCAGTCGCCGACGACCATCAGCTCGGCGTCCGGGATCTCCTCCCGCACCCACTCGAAGGCCTCCAGCAGCAGCGGGATGCCCTTCTCGGGGGCGATGCGGCCCACGTAGATGATCCGTGGCCCCTGGGCGGGGCTGAGATCGTTGCCCGGCGGGAGGGCGTCCGCGCCGTTGGGCGACACGCGGACGTGCGCCTCGGGGGCGAGTTCCTTGACCCGCAGGGCGGTCTTCTCCGACGGGGTGGTGACGAGGTCGGCCGAGCGCAGCATGTCCGCGGCGGCGTTGAGCAGGCCGCGGCGGGACAGGCCCCGGCGCGGCCGCAGGAACGGCTTCAGTTCCCGCAGGAGCGCCAGGACGGCCTCCCGGTCGCGCCACTGGGTGTTGAGCTTCAGCAGCCGCACCCAGGCGTCCAGGAACGGAGTGAGGGCCCGGTAGTGGTCGGCGTAGGCCTCGAAGTCGGTGTGCCACGTGACGAGCAGCGGGACGCCGGTGCGCCGCGCCGCCCAGACGCCCAACAGGCCGACCGCCCCCAGGCCGTGGACGTGGATGACGTCCGGCGGGTCGGCGGCGAAGTCGTGGAGCGCCTTCTCGAAGCCGCGGCCGGACGCCAGCCTGGCCGGCACCGCCGGGATGCGGATCGAGTGCAGCCGGTACTCGCTGCGCGCCGGGTGATCGCGGTGGGGGTTCGGCCCGTCGCACGCCGGGGCCACGACGAGGCAGCGGTGGCCCGCCTCGAGGATCTTGCCCTCCAGGAACTGCACGGCGTACAGGATTCCCGAGTGCCCGGGGCCGTAGTTGTCGGTGAACAGCGCCACCCGCAGCGGCCGGCTCGGCTCGTTGGGGTGCTCCGGGGCGGGCTCGGCGGCCGGCTCGGGGACGACGGCCGGGGCGGGCTCGGCGGCCGGCTCGGGGACGACGGCCGGGGCGGCTTCGGCGGCCGGGGCGGCTTCGGCGGCCGGGGCGTCCGGGTCGGGTCGGCCGGGGAGGTTCGCGTCGCTGTCCAGGGTCACCGTCCCACTCTAGGACGTGCGCCGAACGGGGCGCCGCGGTGCCCGCCCGGGGGTGTCTAGGGTGGTGCCCATGACCGAGCCCTTCCTCGCCCTCGGCGCCATGTTCTTCGGCACCAAGCTCGACGACGCCGCGTCGTTCGCCCTGCTCGACGCCTACGTGGAGGCTGGCGGCACCTGGATCGACACCGCCGACTGCTACGCCTTCTGGGTGGCCCCCGCGGGGCACGGCGGGCAGAGCGAGCAGGTGCTCGGCCGCTGGCTGGCCGCCCGCCCGGGGGTGCGCGACCGCGTCCGGCTCTCGACGAAGGTGGGCGCCGAGCCGGTCAAGCCCGGCGACTTCTCGGTCCAGCAGGGCCTGTCGGACGCCGTCGTGCGGGCCGGCCTGGAGGGCAGCCTGCGCCGCCTCGGCACCGACCGGGTCGAGCTGTTCTGGGCCCACGTCGAGGACCTGCGGACGCCGGTCGAGGAGACCGCGGCGGCCTTCGCCGACGTGGTCGACGCCGGGAAGGCGGCCGGGTGGGGCGTGTCGAACCATCCCGCCTGGAAGGTCGAGCGGATGCGGTTCGCCAACGCCATCTCCGGACGCCCCGGGCCCGTCGCCCTGCAGCACCGCTTCAGCTACCTGACGCCGCGGCCCGACCACTCCGTGGAGGGGGCCGCCAACCGGTTCGGCCTGGCCACCCCCGAGACCCTCGACTACTGCGCCGAGCACGGCCTCGGGCTGTGGGCCTACACGACGCTGCTGACGGGCTCGTACGAGCGGGCCGACCGGCCCTTCACCGAGGCGTACCGGCACCCGGGCACGGACGCCCGCCTCGCGGTCCTGGACGCCGTCGCCGCCGAAGTGGACAGCACCCGGTCGCAGGTGGTGCTGGCCTGGCTGGTCGCCCACGGCATCCGCCCGATCCTGGGCGGCAGCACCGTCGCGCACCTGCACGCGGCGTTGGCCGGCGTCCGCCTGGTGCTGAGCGACGACCAACTCGCCCGCCTGGACGCCGCCGGCTGAGACCCGACAGCCTGTCGCGGATCGGTGGGGGGCTGAATCCGTGGGGGGCCTCCGATCCGCTCCGCTTCCCTTGATCGGCCGCCGCTGCAACCGGAGCGAACCGGTGGGGCCTCCGATCCGCTCCGCTTCCCGCGATCGGCTGCCGCTGCAACCGGAGCGGATCACCGCAACCGGAGCGAATCCGGTGGGAGCTGGATCGGCGGGGCTGAATCCGCGGCGGGCCTCCGATCCGCTCCGCTTCCCGCCATCGGCTGCCGCTGCAACCGGAGCAGATCACCGCAACCGGAGCGAACCGGTGGGGGGCTAGATCGGCGGGGCTGAATCCGCGGCGGGCCTCCGATCCGCTCCGCTTCCCACCATCGGCTGCCGCTGCAACCGGAGCAGATCACCGCAACCGGAGCGACTCGGTGGGGGGCTAGATCGGCGGGGCTGGATCG
>JAAYTZ010000109.1 GCA_012517965.1 Propionibacterium sp.
CCCGCCCCCGCGGTTCCCGCCCCCGCGGTTCCCGCCCCCGCGGCTGCTCCGGCTCCCGCCGCCGCGGCCCCGGCCGCCCCCGCCGCGAAGGCGGCCGCTCCGGCCGCGCCCGCCTCGGAGAAGCGCGGCACGACCGAGAAGGTCAGCCGCCTGCGCGCCACCGTCGCGAAGCGCATGAAGGAGTCGCTCCAGGTCTCGGCCCAACTGACGGCGACCGTCGAGGTCGACCTGACCGTCATCTCGGGCATCCGGGCCCGGGCGAAGGACGCGTTCAAGGCCCGCGAGGGCGCGAGCCTGTCGTACCTGCCGTTCATCGCGAAGGCGGCGGTCGAGGCGCTCAAGCAGTTCCCGAAGATCAACGCGACGATCGACGAGCAGGCCGGCGTCATCACCTACGCCGCGTCGGAGGACCTGGGCATCGCCGTGGACACCGAGAAGGGCCTGCTCGTCCCGGTCATCAAGGGGGCCGGCGACCTCAGCGTCACCGGGCTCGCCAAGGCGATCGGCGATCTCGCCAAGCGCACCCGCGCCGGCAAGGTCTCCCCGGACGAACTGACCGGCGGCACCTTCACGATCACCAACTACGGCTCCGCGGGCACCCTGTTCGACACGCCGATCATCAACCAGCCGCAGGTCGCGATCCTCGGGACCGGCGCGCTGGTCAAGCGGCCGATGGTCGTCACCGACCCCCGCCTGGGCGAGGTCATCGCGGTGCGCGACATGATGTACCTCTCGCTCACCTACGACCACCGCCTGGTCGACGGCGCGGACGCCGCCCGTTACCTCAGCCAGGTCAAGGCCCGGCTGGAGGAGGGCGACTTCGGCGCGGAGTTCGGGCTCTGACCGAGAACGCCGAGCGGGCGCTCGCCTTCACCGACCTGGGGTTGCGCGAGCGCCCGCCCGCTCTGTCCGAGTACCTGCCCACCTGGGACCTGCAGCGCGCGATCCACGCCCAGGTGGCGTCCGGCGAGGCGGCGCCCCAGGTCCTGTTCGTCCAGCACGCCCCCGTCTACACCGCCGGACGCCGCACGGCGCCGGAGCAGCGCCCCGTCGACGGCACACCGGTCGTGGAGGTCGACCGCGGCGGCCTGATCACGTACCACGGCCCCGGTCAGCTCGTCGGCTACCCGATCGTGCCGCTACCCGAGCGGGTCGGTCCGCTGGCCTACGTCCGCCGCCTGGAGGAGGCGATCATCCGCACGCTGCGGGGTTATGGCGTCGAGGGCGGACGCGTGGCGGACCGCACCGGCGTCTGGCTGCCGGCGGACCGGGACCGCCCCGAGCGGAAGATCGCCGCCATCGGCGTCCGGGTCAGCCGCCGCACGACCCTGCACGGCTTCGCCCTGAACGTCACCGCGGCCAGCCTCGGCCCGTTCGCCGGCATCGTGCCCTGCGGCATCACCGACGCCGGCGTGACGTGCCTGGAGGCGGAACTGACGGGCGGCGTCCCGGCCCTCGACGAGGTGATGGACGCCCTGAGCCCGCACCTGGCCGAACTGCTGGCCTGGACGCCCTTCGAGCCGTCCGGCTGGTCGCGCTGACCTCACGAGGCGCAGGCGACGACGGGCTCGTCGGCGCCGCCGGTTAGCATGGCCCGGTGACCGACACCGAACCGCGCCGCCTGCTCCGCATCGAGGCCCGCAACGCCGAGGCGCCCATCGAGAAGAAGCCCGCCTGGATCAAGACCCGGGCCACGATGGGCGACGACTACCGCGACCTGCACGCGCTGGTCAAGGGGGAGGGCCTGCACACCGTGTGCCAGGAGGCCGGCTGCCCGAACATCTTCGAGTGCTGGCAGGATCGCGAGGCCACGTTCCTGATCGGCGGGGACGCCTGCACCCGGCGTTGCGACTTCTGCCAGATCGAGTCGGGCAAGCCGTCCGGGTACGACACCGAGGAGCCGGCGCGCGTCGCGGCGTCCGTCAAGAAGATGGGGCTGCGCTACGCGACCGTCACCGGGGTCTGCCGCGACGACCTCGACGACCTGGGCGCCTGGCTGTACGCCGAGACCATCCGGCAGATCCACGCGACCAACCCGGGGGTGGGGGTCGAGATGCTGGCCCCCGACTTCTCCGGGCGGCCCGACCTGCTCGCGCAGGTCTTCGACACGCGGCCCGAGGTGTTCGCGCACAACGTCGAGACGGTGCCTCGGATCTTCCGCCGCATCCGCCCGGGGTTCGACTACGAGCGCTCACTGAACGTCCTCACCGCGGCGCGCGCCGCCGGGCTGGTCACCAAGTCGAACCTGATCCTCGGCATGGGCGAGACCCGCGAGGAGGTGTCGGCCGCCCTGCGCGACCTGCACGACGCGGGCTGCGAGCTCATCACGATCACCCAGTACCTGCGGCCCACCGTGCGCCACCACCCGATCGACCGCTGGGTGCACCCCGACGAGTTCGCGGAACTGGAGGAGGAGGCGAAGGCACTAGGATATGCAGGCGTGCTCAGCGGGCCGCTCGTCCGTTCGTCCTACCGCGCCGGCCGGCTGTACCGCCAGGCCATCGAGGCCCGCCGCACGTCCTGACCGAACCCGAAACGAGAACTGATGGCGAAGAGCGAGAAGGCCAAGGCACTCGAGGCCAAACAGAAGGCCGCGATCAAGGCCGAGAAGTTGCGCAAGAAGAACAGCGACAACCCCGCGGACTGGGGCCGCATCCGCCAGTACGTGCACCTCTACAAGACGACCGCCGAGATCGATCCGAAGCTCAACCTCTGGGTGGCCCTGGCCGTGGTGGCCGCGGTCGCGGTGTCCGTCCTGTTCGGCGTGCTGACCAACGCCTGGCCCATCCTGATCGTGATCACGGCCATCCTGATGGCGCTGCTCGCGGCGAACCTGGTGCTGCTGCGCCGGGCCAAGCAGGCGGCCCTCACCCGCCACGCCGGCCAGGCCGGCTCGGCCGCGGTGGCGCTGCAGATGCTCAACGCGAAGAAGTACAGCCACCAGGCGGCGATCGCCTTCACGCGCGAGATGGACATGGTGCACCGCGTCGTCGGCCCCTCCGGCGTGGTCCTGGTGGGCGAGGGTCAGCCGGGGCGGCTCCGGCCCCTGCTCGCCCAGGAACAGCGGCGCCACCAGCAGGTGTTGTTCGGGGTTCCGGTCACCACCCTGGTGCTGGGCGACGGCGAGGGGCAGGTGAAGCTGCACGACCTGCAGAAGGCCATCGAGAAGCTGCCGAAGGCGATCCAGCCCTCCCAGCAGACCGCTATCCAGCAGAAGCTGCGCTCCCTGGACGCCGTGCGGCCCAAGGCCCCGCTGCCCAAGGGCCCGCTGCCCAACGTGAAGGGCCTGAACCGGGCGATGCGCGGGCGGTGACGCCCGACCGTGGCCAACATCGTCAACGCCGAGCGCGTCGGCAAGTCGTTCGGCACGCGCACGCTGCTCGACGACGTCTCCCTCGGCCTGTCCTCCGGTGACGTCGTCGGCGTCGTCGGCCGCAACGGCGACGGCAAGACCACCCTCCTGTCGATCCTGACCGGACGCCTCGAGCCGGACGCCGGGAGCGTCACGTGGGCGTCGGGGGCGTCGATCGGGTTCCTCGCCCAAAGCGACGAGTTCGCGCCGGACGCCAGCGTGCGCGACGTCATCGTGGGCGGCGAGCCCGACCACGTCTGGGCGGCCAACGCCATCACCCGCGGCATCGTCGAGCACCTGCTGGGCGACGTTCCGCTGGACGCCGCCGTCGCCGACCTCTCGGGCGGCGAGCGCCGCCGGACCGCGCTGGTCGCCGTGATGCTGTCCGGGCACGACCTGATCGTGCTCGACGAGCCCACCAACCACCTGGACGTCGAGGCCGTCCACTGGCTGGCCGCGCACCTCAACGATCTGCAGCGCGGCGGGACCGCGCTGCTGATCGTGTCGCACGACCGCTGGTTCCTGGACGCCGTCTGCACCCGCATCTGGGAGGTGCACGACGGCCGGGTCGATGCCTACGACGGCGGCTACGCGGCCTACGTGCTCGCTCGGGCCGAACGCGGCCGGCAGGCGGCCGCCAACGAGGCCCGGCGACAGAACCTGGCCCGCAAGGAGCTCGCCTGGCTCCGCCGCGGCGCCCCGGCGCGCACCTCCAAGCCCCGGTTCCGGATCGAGGCGGCGAACGCGCTGATCGCCGACGTCCCCGACCCGCGCGACACCCTGGCCCTCAAGCGGTTCTCGGTGGCCCGCCTCGGCAAGGACGTGTTCGACCTGGAGCACGTCGACGTCACCCTCCCGGACCCCGACGGCGGCCCGGCGCGGGAGCTCTTCCGCGACCTCAACTGGTCGATCGGCCCCGGCGACCGCATCGGGATCGTCGGGGTGAACGGTTCGGGCAAGTCCACCCTGCTGCGCCTGCTCGCCCACGAGCAGCGGCCGACCCGCGGCCGGGTCAAGCAGGGTCGCACGCTGCGGCTCGCCCACCTCTCGCAGGCCGTCAGCGAACTCGACGACGACGAGCGGGTCCTCGACTCGGTGAATCGGCTCAAGCGCGAGACCCGGCTCGCCACCGGAGAGGAAGCGTCGGCCGCCCAACTCCTGGAGGAGTTCGGCTTCACCGGCGACCGCCTCGTCACCCGCATCGGGGAGCTCTCCGGCGGGGAACGCCGCCGGCTGCAGCTCCTCCGGCTGCTGATGCACGAGCCCAACGTGCTGCTCCTCGACGAGCCCACCAACGACCTCGACATCGACACGCTCACGGTCGTCGAGGACTACCTGGACACCTGGCCCGGCACGCTGATCGTGGTCAGCCACGACCGGTACTTCCTCGAACGGGTCATCGACGTCGTCTACGCCCTCCTGGGCGACGGCCGCTGCGTGCTGCTCCCCGGCGGGGTGGACGCCTACCTCGAGCACCGCCGCCGGATCACCGAGGCCGCCCGGCAGGCGGCCAAACCGGCGCCGACGGCGTCCCGGGCGGCCAGCACGGCCGCGGAGCAGCGCCGCGCGAAGAAGGAGCTGGCGCGGCTGGAGTCCCAGCTGCACCGCCTCGCCGAACGCATCGACAAGCTGCATGCGGAGATGGCCGCGCAGGCGTCCGACTACGGGCGGCTGGCGGCTCTCCAGCAGCAACTGGACGCGCTCTCCGACGAGCGCGACGAACTCGAGCTCGCCTGGCTGGAGGCCGCCGAGGCGCTGGAGGAAGCCGGCTGACGGCTCAGCCGCGGGGGCGGTCGCCCGGCTGGACGGCGACGGCGTGGACGACGTCGCGGAGGCCCAGCCACCACTGCTGCTTGGGGCGCCGAAACACCGGATCCATCTCGGCCATCATGCCGGACAGGGGCCGGTGGCTCAGGCTCGCCCCGACCAGGCCGATGTAGTAGCCCTCGGTGGTGCCGGCGGCGAACTCCTCGTCGATCAGGGCGAGCGCCCGCGCCACCAGCCGGGTGCCGAGCAGCCGGTCGAACGGCGTCGGAGCCCCACCCTGCTGCTGGTGACCGACGACGGCCTGCCGCACGTCGAACAGGTTCCCGCCCTCCTCCTCGAAGATCCGGGCGAGGACGTCGGTGGTGTAGGACTCGTTCGCCCGCTCGTTCCGCACCGCCAGCACCAGTTGGCGGCCGCCGGCGAAGCTGTTCACGGCCCAGGAGACGTCGCGGTTGAGCCGGTCGAGGGTGATGCCGTCCTCGTGCAGGTAGACCAGTTCGGCGCCGCCGGCGAGACCGCCGACCAGCGCCAGGTAGCCGCACCAGCGGCCCATCGTCTCGACCACGAACATGCGGTGAGCCGCTTCGGCGGACATCTTGACGCCGTCGATCACGTCGACCAGGGCCTTCAAGGCCGTGTCCGTGCCCACCGAGAGGTCGCTGCCGGGCAGGTTGTTGTCGATGCTGGCCGGCAGGCAGACGATGGGGAGGCGGAAGGCCGGGTAGCGGTCCCGCTCGCTGTACAACAGATGGGCGGACCGGTACGCGTTCCAGCCGCCCGCGACGAGCAGCGCGTCGACCTTGTGCTCCTCCAGCGCCCGGCTGATGGCGTACAGCTCCTCCACGGTCGGGATCTCGCGGCGCAGCCCGAGGTGCGCACCGCCGTCGCCCGTCCAGCCCTCGACGTCCCCCCACTCCAGCTCCGCGATGCGGCCGTCGCGGAGGCCCGGGAACCCGCCGTGCACGCCGAGCATGGTGTGGCCGCGGCTGATGCCCAGGCGCACCGCGGCCCGGGCGATGGGGTTCATGCCGGGGGCGAGGCCGCCGCCGTGGATGATCGCGATCCGCTTGCTGGAGGCGTCGGCGTCGATCCGGGACGGCTCGGCCATCTCCCGGAAGATCGCGAACATGTCGGCGAAACTGCCACCCCGGGCCGCCATCGCGGCCGCGAAGTTGCCGGCGGCGATGTCGACCGGGACGGCCCTCGTGCGCTCCACCGCCTCCAGGAGTGGGAGCCGGGTCACCCGGTTCCCCCGCCAGCCGATGACCGGGCCGTCCGACGGGTGATCACCGATCACCTCGAGGGCGGCCTCGTAGCCCAGCACCGAGCTGCACCAGCGATCGAACGCGCTCGGCGTCCCGCCGCGCTGGACGTGCCCGAGGATCGTGACGCGGGTGTCCTCCCCGAGCCGCTCCTCGATGATCTGCTTCACGTGATCGGCTCGGATCGGGTTGCCCGAACGGTCGGTGGCCCCCTCCGCGACGATCACGATGGAGTCGCGCCGGCCGGCGCGGCGGCCGCGGCGCAGCTCGGCGCACATGCGGTCCTCCCAGCCGTCCTCGGGCGGATTCTCGGGCACCAGCACGTAGTCGCAGCCGCCGGCGATCGCGGCCATGAGCGCCAGGTAGCCGCAGTGCCGGCCCATGACCTCGACGACGAAGCTGCGCTGGTGGGACGCCGCCGTGGACGTCAGCGCGTCGATGGCGTCGACGATGCGGTGGAGGGCGGTGTCGGCGCCGATCGTCATGTCGGTGCCGACCAGGTCGTTGTCGATGGAGCCGACGAGTCCCGCGAACCGCAACGCCGGGTGGGCGTCCGCCAGGTCGCGGCTCACCTCGCCGGCCGCCACCAACTCGTCGAGCAGCTCCGGCCACTCGGCGCTGAGGGCGTTGAGCCCGGACAGGCTGCCGTCGCCGCCGATGACGACCAGGCGGTCGATGCCGTGCCGGAGCAGGTTCGCGGCCGCACGGCGGCGTCCGTCCCGTTCGCGGAACTCCGGGCTGCGGAACGTTCCGATGACCGTGCCGCCCCGGTGCAGGATGTTGCTGACGTCGCCCCACTGCAGGCGCCGGATGCCGTCGCCGCCGTCGATCATCCCCTGGTAGCCCTCGTAGATCGCATACACCTCGGCGCCGTGGCTCAGGCAGGTGCGCACCACCGCCCGCACGGCGGCGTTCATGCCCTGGGCGTCCCCGCCACTGGTGAGGACGCCGACCCGCTTGCCGGTGCCGATCCGTTCGACTGTTGCGTCCACGTCGCCTCCCTGGTCAGGTTCCGCCGATCATCCTTCCACCAGTCACCGCCGAGGGGAACGCCCCGGGCGCAACAACGACGGCGGACGCCGCGGGTGCGGCGTCCGCCGTCGTCGGTGCGAGGCGCGGTCAGGACACGAGGTGCTCGCGCTCGATGATGGCGTCGCGCAGCTCGCGGCGCAGCTTCTGCTGATCGGGGTCGGGCACGGGGACCGCCGACAGCAGCCGCTGGGTGTAGGGGTGCTGCGGGTAGGTGACGATGTCGCTGGTGGCGCCCACCTCGACCAGTTCACCGTGCGTCATGACGGCGATCTTGGACGACACCATCTCGACCACCGCGAGGTCGTGGCTGATGAACAGGCAGGCGAACCCGTAGCGCTCCTGCAGGTCGCTGAACAGCTTCAGGACGCGCGCCTGCACGGACACGTCGAGGGCCGACGTCGGCTCGTCCGCCACGAGCAGTTTCGGGTTCAGCGCCAGCGCCCGGGCGACGCCGATGCGCTGCTTCTGGCCGCCGGACAACTCGTGCGGATAGCGGTTGCGCATCGAGCGGGGCAGTTCGACCGAGTCGAGCAGGTCCTCGACCCGCCTGCTGAGCTCCGCGCCCCGCAGCCCCTCGTGCAGCAGCAGCGGTTCCCCGATGGACTCGCCGACCGGCAGGCGGGGGTTGAGCGACGAACCAGGGTCCTGGAACACCATCCCGACCGTCTTGCGGAACGGCTTGAGGTCGCGGTGCGTGGCGTGGGTGATGTCGAAGCCGCAGACGGTGATCCTGCCCGCCGACACCGGCAGCAGGGCGACGGCGGCGCGGCCGATCGTCGTCTTGCCCGAACCGGACTCCCCCACCAGTCCGACGACCTCGCCCGGCTCGATGCGCAGGTTGATGGCGTGCGCGGCCCGGAAGGCGGGACGCCGGCCCTGCTTGGGGTAGGTGATGTCGACGTTCTCCAACAGCAGCGCCGGCACCACCGAGGGGTCCTTGGCCGGCTCCAGCGGCAGGGGCTGCTCGTCGACCTTGACCAGGGCGTCCGTGCGGCCGTCCTCGATCTTGGTTTCGCCGAGGTGCGGAACGGCTTCCAGGAGCGCCTTGGTGTACGGGTGCTGCGGGCGGTAGAAGATGTCCGCGGCGGTGCCCTGCTCGACGACCTTGCCGTCCTTCATCACGATGATGCGGTCGGCCATGTCGGCGACGACGCCCATGCTGTGCGTGATGAGGATGATGCCGGCGTTCACGCGGGTGCGCAGTTCGCGCATCAGCTTCAGGATCTCGGCCTGCACGGTGACGTCGAGGGCCGTGGTGGGCTCGTCGGCGATCAGCAGTTTCGGGTCGCACGCCAGCGCCTGGGCGATCATGATGCGCTGCCGCTGCCCGCCGGAGAGTTGGTGCGGGAACTTGTTGAAGCTGTCCTCCGGATCGGGGATCTCCACCAGCCGCATCAGCTCGACGGCGCGGGCCTTGGCGTCGGAGGGGTTCATCAGGAAGTGGGTGCGCAGCGTCTCGACGATCTGGAAGCCCACGGTGTAGACGGGGTTGAGCGCCGTCATCGGCTCCTGGAAGATGACCGAGATCTCGTTGCCGCGGATCTCGCGCATCTCGGCCTGCGAGAGCCCCACGAGTTCGACGCCCTTGAGCTTGGCCGATCCGGTGGCGCGGCCGTTCTTGGGCAGCAGGCCGATGAGGCTCATCGACGACTGGGTCTTGCCCGAGCCCGACTCGCCCACGATGGCCAGAACCTCCCCGGCCTTCAGGTCGTAGTTCATGTGCTCGGCCGCGGTGAACCAGCTGTCGTTGACCCAGAAGTTCACGCTGAGGTCGCGGACCTCCAGGATCACGTCGCCCGCCTTGACCTCGGCGCCGGCGGTCCGGGAGAGCCGCTGGAACCGGTCGAGGGACGCGTGCTCCGCCATGCCGAGCTTGGGGCCGCCCTTCGGCGGCACGGGGGCCGTCGTCTTCTCGGGGCTCACTTGGTCTCCTCCTCGGGACGCCGGGCGGCTTCCAGCTTCGCGGCGGCGCGCTTCATGGTCCGTTCGGACGGGATCTTGCGCGTCCGGGGGTCGAAGGCGTCGCGCAGGCCGTCGCCGATGAAGTTCACGCTGAGCGCGATCAGGATGATGAACAGGCCCGGCCACCAGAACAACCACGGCCGGGTGGCGAACGCACCCTGGTTCTCGGCGATCAACAGCCCGAGGGACACGTTCGGCTTCTTGATCCCGAAGTTCAGGAACGACAGGGCGGCCTCAAGCGTCACGGCCACCGACATGAGCAGGGTGACGTTGACGATGATGACGCCCACGGCGTTCGGCAGGATGTGCTTGGTGATGATGCGCCAGTCGCTGGCTCCCGCGACGCGCGCCGAGTCGACGAACTCGCGCTCGCGGAGCGAGAGGAACTCCGACCGGGTGAGGCGGGCGAGGCCGGTCCAGAGGATCATGCCGAGCACGACCGCCAGCAGCAGCGGCATATTGCTGCGGATGGCTTCGCGTTGGGCGGCGGTGGCGTCCAGCTTGACCGGGAGGACGTCGAGGAGCCGGCCCAACACGGCGCCGAGCACCAGCACCGGCAGCGTGATGATGAGGTCGGTGAACCGCATCAGGACGGTGTCGACCTTGCCGCGGTAGTAGCCCGCGATGGCACCGATCGTGACCCCGATGACGAGGGCGGTGAGGCCCAGCACGACCATGACCAGCAGCGACGTCTGAACGCCCTTCATCACCTGGGCGAACGAGTCGGAGCCGATGCTGTCCTGACCGAAGGGGTGATCGCCGATCGCGAAACCGCCGCCCGGCAGGAACGGAAGCTGCAGGGTGGGTCGGCCGCCGTCCACGACGGTGCCCGAACGGGTGTAGTCCTGGTGCTTCCACAGCCCCTTGATGGGGCCGATGCCCATGCTGACGAAGCTCAGCAGGGCGACGGAGATCAGGATGACCAGCCCGAAGATGGCCCCCTTGTGGCGGATGAACCGGCCCCAGACGATCTGACCCTGCGACAGGCCCTCGACCTCCTTGGCCTCGCCGACCCCTTCGCCGCGGCCGCGTGCGTCGTCGCCGCCGGGGGAGGTCGCGGGCGGACCGGCGGGCGGGAGGAGTGTGCTGTCGTCGTGCGTGCTCATGCGTTCACTCGAATCCGGGGGTCGATGACTGCGTAGAGGAAGTCGGCGATCAGGTTCGCGACCATGGCGAGGCCACCCACGATCATGACGTAGACCATGACCGGGTCGACCTCGCCCTGGAGGAGGCTTCTCACGAACAGGCTGCCCATGCCGGCCCAGGAGAAGATCGTCTCGGTGACCACGGCCCCGCCGACCATCGCGACGAAGTCCACGGGCACGATGGACGCGAGCGGCATCAACGCGTTCCGCAGCGCGTGCCGCACGATGACCAGCCGCTCGGGCAGGCCTTTCGCGCGGGCGGTGCGGATGTAGTCCTGGTTGAGGACCTCCAGCGTCGCGCCCCGCTGGTATCGCGTGTAGGACGCGAACGAGATCATGACCAGGGCGATCGTGGGCAGCAGCAGGTGGGTGAACTTGTCGAGCTGCGCGATCCAGAAGTCGCCGTTGAGGCCGGGCGTCGCCGCGCCGATCGTGGCGATGGGGCGTCCACGGATCAGCCCCGAGGCGCTGTACTGCTCCCAGCCCTGGAAGACCCGGTCGATGAACACCATGACCGAGGTGGCCACGGCCACGATCGCCGCGCCGCGCATCGAGACCGCGCGGTCGGGGCCGCCCCACAGCCACCCGATGAGCAGGCTGACCAGCACGGCGGCGACGAGCAGACCGAGCAGCCGCAGCTCGTTCATCGGAACGTAGAAGAAGAGCCACTGGCAGCCGAACCAGGCCAGGACGCCGAAGGCCGCCGTCGTGAACGCCGCCCCCAGCGCTCGTCGGTTGTTCAGGCCCGCGAACAGTGCGCTCACCGCGAACGCCGTGGCGAACGCGACAGCGCCCACGCCGACGACGCCGATCCGCGGGTGCTGCACCCACCCGGACCCCAGCGCGTAGGCGAGCACTCCGAACGTGGCCGCGAAGGCCAGGGCGAAAGTGATAAGCCGCCGCTTGACGGTGCCCCCCAGGGCGCCGAGCCAGAACAGGCCCGACAGCAGGGACAGCCCGACGACGAGCGCCCAGTTGACGCTGGGGTCGTTGATGTAGTCGTTGAGGCCGATGGCGAGGAACTGCTTGAGCAGGACCGCGACCCAGAAGATCGGCAGCGAGTAGAGCAGGAACGCGACGAACGTGATCGCGTAGTCGAAGGGCGTGTACTGCCGCAGGGCCGACAGGACGCCGATGGTGACCCCCAACAGGATCGCGATCACTGTCGACGCGAACACCAGCTGGATCGATGTCGGGATGGCGGTCGTCAGCAGGTGGTTGACGGGCGTCATGCTGCGCCAGGCGAGTCCGAAGTCGCCCTGGACGAACCGGCCCAACCAGTTCAGGTAGCGGATCCAGACCGGCTTGTCGAGATCGAGCAGTGCGATCCGGTTGGCGATCTTCTGGTCCCGGTTGGGCGACGGGTCGGTGCGGAGCTCCTCGAGCGGGTCGATCGCCACATCGAGGAGCAGGTACATGATCACGGACAGCAGGGCCAGGATGCCCAGTGCCATGCCGAGCCGGCGGGCGAGGAATCGAACCATCGGTGATGGACCCTTCAGGAGTGGCCGAACGAAAGGAGCCTAATCGCGGCGGGGGCGTCAGAGGGATGTTCCCTCTGACGCCCCTCAGCCACCGGGGCCTACCGCGGCGGCATCACAGCCGCCGGTCGGCCACCGTCATACCGATCAGGCGATCTCCCACTCCCAGGCATTCCAGAAGAAGTTCGGCGAGAGCGCGATCGAGGAGACGTTCTTGATCTTGTTGCTGTTCGTCGTGATCTCCGGGAACTGGAAGATCGTGGTGCCGAAGGCGTCGTCGACCAGGATCTTCTCGACCTTGCCGAGGATCTCGGTCTGCTTGGCGGCGTCCGTCGTGACCTGGAGTTCGTCGAACAGCTTGTCCACCTCGGCGTTGCTGTAGCCGTAGTAGTTGTTCTGGCCGCCGGTGCGGTAGTTGGCGTCCGACTCGCCGACGGCCGTCGAGGTCGACTGCCAGCCGAAGAGCGCCGCGTCGTACTTCGTGGTGTCGGGCAGGATCGAGCCCCACTTCTCGGCCGACTTGTCCTCGACCTTGAAGCCGGCCTGCTCGGCGGCCTCCTTGATCAGCTGGAACTCCTGCTGACGGCGGGTGTTGGTGCTGGCGTAGAGGAACCGGACGGTCGGCGGCGTGGTGACGCCGGCCTTCGCCAGGATGTCCTTGGCCTTCGCCGGATCACCGGTGCCGAACGCGGCCTGCATGCCGTTCGCCGCGGCGATGGCGGCGTAGGTCGAGGCCGACGGCGTCGTGGTGAACGAGTTGCGGATCTCGGCGTTCGGGTTGAGCGGCTTGATCAGGTTGTCGATGATCTTCTGCCGCGGGATCGACACGAGGAACGCCTGACGGACGGCCTTCGCCTTGGCCGCGTCGCCGCCATAGGCCTTCGGGTCGAAGGGGCCGCCGTTGTTCACGGCCATGTCGACGTGCTCGTAGGTGCCGCCCTCGCCCGTCTGCACGGTGTAGGCGTCGCCCAGGGCTTTGACCTGGCTGAGGATGTCGGCGGTCGCCTGAGGCTGAGTCACCATGACCTCGCCGTTGCGGAGCGCCTGCACCGAGGCCTGCGCGTCGGCGATGAAGCGGACCGTGATCTTGTCGACCTTCGGCTTGTGCGCGCCCTTGTAGTTGGGGTTCTTCGAGAGCGTGATGAACTGCTGCTCGACGGCGTCCGTGATGACGAACGGACCGCTGCCCACGACGAGGTCCTTGTCGGAGGGCATGTTCATGAACTTGAACCCGGTGTTCCAGAAGTTCGAGATCTTCGCGAGCTTCGCGTTGTCCTTGTTCTTGATCGCGTCGAGGACGGCCTGCGCGGCCTTGGTGTTGTCGGTCTCGCCGAGGGCCTTCTTGCCGACGACGTGCGCCGGAACGCCCACGGGGCCGGCGGCCAGGATCTCCCAGTCGACGAACGGCTTCTCGTAGGTGAAGGTCACCGACTTGCCGTTGTCACCGACCTCGTAGGTCTTCATCAGCGTGTAGCCCGGGGACGCCGCGTTGAAGTAGACCTGATCGCCCTCGTTCGGCTTGGAGACCGAGCCGTCGTCGCCGACGGTCGCCTTGTAGGTGTTGAGGTTGGTCGACAGCGCCGCCCACTGGAGCAGGATGTCGGCCGCCGTCACGGGGGTGCCGTCGGACCAGGTGGCCGTCTCGGCGAGGGTCACCTTGACCTTGAGGGGGTTTTCCGAGATCTTCTCGTACTTGCCGAACGACGGGTTCTGAACCAGCTTCAGTTCCTTGTCGTAGTACGCGATCGTGTCGTTGGCCAGGTACGTGATGTTGGCGTTGGCCGTGGCGTTCTGGTCCTGCGTGTTGTTGTTGTAGGACTCGAAAGCCTGGTTCCAGGCGACGACGGCGACCTTCTCGCCGGTGGCGGAAGGAGCACCCGACGTCGGCTGAGTGGTCGGTGCGGCCTGCGGCGTGCAGCCGCCCAGGGCGAGCGCGCCCGCGACGATCGACGTCGCAGCCGCCAGGAGCTTGCGGTTCATGTTCCTCCGTGGGTCGTTCGGTTCCGTGGGCTCCGGGCGGACGGCATCCGGCCGGAGATCTGGTGACCGAGGTGACGGTGTGGTCAGGCAACACACTCAGACGTCGTCACGCTCAACCCCCGATGGGACACCCCCGGACGGTCTTCGGGACACTGCCTGACCTGCGTTGCGCTCAATCATGCACGATACGGCCCCGACGGCAACGCCCACGGCACGCCGTGACGTCACGTCGTCGATTAACAATTACCTTGTTAGCGACTTTTCACGACGACGGTTCCGAGGAGCACGTCGTGCAGGCCGCGGCGAGCCGGACCGATCACGATCGCGGGAATGACAAGGCAAACCAGTGCCGACCGGAGCAGCGCCTGCAGGACGCCGATGCGCCCCCCGTCCAGACGCATGACCCCCACCCCAGCGATGAGCTGACCGAAGCTCCCACCGGCCACCGCGGTCAGCACCGCCTTCTCGACGAAGTAGGTCGCCAGCGGCGTCCACAACCGCCACCCGCTGCCCCACAGGACGGCCGTGCCGAACAGGCCGGTCGCCACCAGGAGGCAGGCAGCCCAGTCCAGCAGCAGCGCGGCCAGGCGTGCCCCCCACGGAGCCAGCGAGCCGCGGCCCGCGGACGGCAGGCCGAACGAAGCCCCCGGGTCGGGGGCGGCCGGTTCACTCACCCGGCCGAGGCTACCGCGCCGGGTGCGGGGCGCGGCCGACCGCCCGCCCGGCGCACCACGCGCCGCGCGGCGTCCCCGCCCGCCGCCAACTCGCGGGCCGCGAACGCCGCCACCCAGCCCGCGGCCAGCGCGAGCACGCCGAGCGCCACCCATGACCACTGCGCGGCCAGCCCGATCGCGTACAGGGGCTGGGTGTGGCCGACCGGCTTGAGCATCCCGTACGGGTCGAGCTTGGGCTTCGGGTAGAGACTGACCGCGGTGAAGACGTCGCCGATCATTGTCAGAACGAACGCCAGAGTCGCCAGCAGGCCCGCGGACGCCAGCGCCACCGCCACGGTGCTCAGCAGCATGCGGACCGCGTCGTCGGCCTCCCGGGCGGGCGCGGCGGCCGGGGGCAGCCGGTGCACCCGCAACAGCACGGCCAGTGCCGCGGCGACCAGCAGCCCGGCCGCCGCCAGCACCGGGACGCCGTACCACCAGCCCGGCCAGGGCGCGGTGACGCCGTGCGGCGTGTACTCGATCTCCTTGGGGTAGCCGTCGTAGGTGTACCACCACTCCACGACGGACGCCCGCGGGAACGCGCGGTAGTGCGGGGAGGGCACATCCGGGACCGACACGACCCCTGCGGCGACCACGACCAACCCCAGCAGGCCCCCGAGGGCGCCCAGCAGCCCCATGCCGCGCCGCTCGGGCCGCGACAGGGGCACGAGGCCGACGGGCGCGACGGCGTCCAACGGTCGGGGGAGGGGCCAACAGAGCAGCACCAGCACCCCGGCCAGGGCGGCGACCGGACCGGCGATCGCCACCACCCAGCCGTCCACGGCCCCCGAGAACGCCACGGCGAGGCCGGCGCCCGCCGCGACCAGCGTCACGGTCACGGCGGCGATCGCGGCCCCCCGGGCGCCGCGGAGCCGCGGCGCGATGCCGGCGGCCCCGGGCGCCGTCAGGTAGAGGGCGGACAGCGCCCGCTCCCGGCGCCGGTACAGGCGGTTCCACAGCGCGCTGGCAGGGATCACGGCGAGCACGGCGATCGGCGTCCCGAACACCAGCAGCAGGAACGGCAGCGCGGCCAGCATGCGGCCCATTATGAGCACCCGGCACGACCAGGCCCACGCCCGGGCGTCCTCCCCCTGACGCCCCCGGCGTGTAACACGCCCGAAACAAGCGTGCAACTGCCCGGTAGCGTGGCGTCGCTAGCTTGTGGGCGTTCAAACCCAACCCATCGGAGGAAACGATGTTCAAAGGCGCAGACGACCTGTTGGCCTTCGTCGAGTCGGAGGGCGTCGAGACGATCGACTGCCGCTTCTGCGACCTGCCCGGTGTCATGCAGCACTTCACGATCCCCGCGCGGTTCCTGACGCACGACATCTTCGAGGACGGCCTGAGCTTCGACGGCAGCTCGATCCGGGGCTTCCAGAAGATCCACGAGTCCGACATGACCCTGCTCCCCGACCCCACCACCGCGTACCTGGACGCCTTCCGCGCCTCCAAGACGCTCAACCTCAATTTCTTCGTGCACGACCCGCTGACGAAGGAGGCGTACAGCCGCGACCCGCGCAACATCGCCCGCAAGGCGGAGGCCTACCTTCGGTCGACCGGCATCGGCGACACCGCCTACATGGGCCCGGAGGCCGAGTTCTACGTCTTCGACGCGGTGCGGTTCGAGACCAAGCAGAACGCCGGCTATTACCACATCGACTCCGAGGCCGGCGCCTGGAACACCGGCCTGGAGAAGGAGGTCAGCGGGGCCGCCAACCGCGGCTACAAGGTCAAGTACAAGGGCGGCTACTTCCCCGTGGCCCCCGTCGACCACTTCGGCGACCTGCGCGACGTCATGGTGCGGCACCTGCAGGACGCGGGCCTGGTCATCGAGCGCGCCCACCACGAGGTGGGCACCGCCGGCCAGTGCGAGATCGCGACCAAGTTCGACTCGCTGCTCAACGCCGCCGACAACGTGATGAAGTACAAGTACATCGTCAAGAACACGGCCTGGGAGGCGGGCAAGACCGCCACCTTCATGCCGAAGCCGATCTTCGGCGACAACGGCTCGGGCATGCACGTGCACCAGTCGATCTGGAAGGACGGCAAGCCGCTGTTCGCCGACGAGGCCGGCTACGGCGGTCTGTCCGACCTGGCCCGCTGGTACATCGGCGGACTCCTGCACCACGCCCCGTCGCTGCTGGCGTTCACCAACCCGACGCTCAACAGCTACCACCGCCTGGTGCCGGGCTTCGAGGCCCCGGTCAACCTGGTCTACAGCTCGCGGAACCGTTCCGCCTGCATTCGGATCCCGCTGACCGGCCCCAACCCGAAGGCCAAGCGCATCGAGTTCCGGTGCCCGGACCCCTCCGCCAACCCGTACCTGGCGTTCTCGGCCATGCTGCTGGCCGGCCTGGACGGGATCCAGAAGCGGATCGAGCCGCCGGCCCCGATCGACAAGGACCTGTACGAGCTGCCCCCCGAGGAGCACGCCGAGGTCGCGCAGGTGCCGGGCTCGCTGGAGGCCGTGCTGAACGCGCTCGAGGCCGACCACGAGTACCTGCTCGCCGGCGACGTGTTCACCCCGGACCTGATCGACACCTGGATCGCGATGAAGCGCGAGGACATCGACGCCGTGCGGCTCCGCCCGCACCCGCACGAGTTCGAGCTCTACTACGATCTGTAGGCAGATCCCCTCGTCAGACCCCGGTTCGCCCGCTCAGGGCGGGCCGGGGTCCGTCGTCAGTCCGCGCGCCGCCTCGACGCGTGGCCTCGGTCGGCACCCGAATCGGACGCCGCCGCGCGGCTCAGTCGCCCCGGAGGTCGTCCAGGTCGTCCAGCGCGACGTCCTGCAACTGCTCCCACACGTCGGCCGGGTCGGCTTCCGCCGTCGAGGCGACGGTGGGCAGCGAGGTCGCCAGGTCGTCCGCCTCGTTGCGCACGGCCTCCGGGGATCGCCCGGTGACCTCAGGCGTCCGCCACTCCTCCGGGTCGGGCACGAACGCGTCCTGTCCCAGGATGTTCGATGTCATGGCCACCTCCTCGACGGGTTGTGCTGGCGACCCTACCGCGCGCCGGCCGCCGCGTCCCGCGTCCCCACACGGGGGCTACCCTGCAGACGAAGGGACACGAGGGGGTGGTCCGATTGCGTCCGTTGGACGGGCCCGATGCGCGGGTGCCGACCGAGGAATCGGGCCGGGCGTGACCGCGGCCGGCGGCGTCCGAACGTCGACGACGTCGAGCACGTGGCCGAACTCGCCGCCGCGCTGCCCACCGTGCGATCGGCGTCCTACAACGTGCACACCCCCTACCCCGGCACCGAGGAGTTGACCCTCGGCCCCGAGCAGCGGCGCGACGTCTGCGACCGCATCGCCGCCCTGATCCGGCGCGGCTACCCCATCGCCAACCTGGCGTCGGCGTTGCCCCGCATCGCCGACCTGACCGCCCCCCGGCCCTGCCCCCAGTGCGTCATCGTCGAGGAAGGCCGGCAGTGGACGTGCGGGCGGTGCGTCGAGATCCCGGGGCTGTGCGAACAGTGCGGCTTCACCTTCGCCGGAGAACTGTCGCTGCTGTTCCGCGGCAACCCGAGGGTCGTCCTGGAGGCGCTGCGCCGCTACCCCCACCTGCTGTGACCGCACCCCCGCGCTCGGGCTGGCCGCTGCGGGCGACGACCTTGTTGTACGGGCAGAAGGGGCAGATCCGGGCGCAGAACGGGACGTGCACGTATGCGCCCGCAGGCCCGTCCAGGAGGCCGGCGACCCGGACGGCGTCCCGGCTGAGGCGGGGACGTCCCTCGGCCGCTCGCGCTCCACGCATGCCGGCATCCTCGCACGGCCCCGGCCGGGGCCGGGGCCAGGGGGTCACGGCTGGGGCTGCTCGACGGTCGTCCGGGGGGTGGCATTCGCGAGGTAGACCCCCAGCATGATGACGGCGCCGCCCACCAGCTGCAGCGGGGCGAGCCGCTCGCCGAGCACCACCCCGGCCGCGATCAGGGCGGCCAGCGTCGACAGCCCGATGAACGTCGAGTAGCGGTTCGAGCCGAGGTTCGCGATCGCGACCGCCTGGCAGAAGAAGGCACCGACCGACGAGCCGATCGCGAGGTAGCAGATGCTGGTCAGCAGCTCCGGGTGGGTCACCGGCAGCGTCACCAGGTCGCCGAGACGCCCACCGGCGGCCGCCTCCCCCACCGCCAGGGCGCTGAACGCCGCCGCCCCCACGGCCACCATCGCGAACGTCTTGTCGATGCCCGTCGTGGCGGTGTCCCGCTCGGCGAACACCGCGTACAACGAGTAGGACGCCACCGCCGCCAGCAGGAGCAGGTACCCCAGCGGGTCGAAGCCGGTGCGGACGCCGCCGGCCACGACCGTCGCCACCACGCCACCGAACGTGACCAGGATGCCGACCACCTGCCCGCGCGACGGCGGACGGCCGAGGATCAACCACGACGCGAGGAGCACCCCCACCGGGATGATCGCGACGATGATGCCGCTCTCGGACGCCGTGGTGCGCTGCACGCCCAGGGTCTCGGCGGCGTAGTACAGCAGCGGCTGGAACAGGGCCAGCAGCAGCAACGGCCGCACGCTGTCCCGGGTCAGCGTGAGCCGCACGACCCGCGCGGCGACCAGGACGCCCAGCACCGCCAGCGCGACCACGAACCGCCAGGCCAGCAGGGCGGCCGGCGTGATCAGGTCGACGGCGCCCTTGGTGAAGACGAAGCTGCAGCCGTAGAGCACCTCGGTGACGACGGCCGCGAGGACGCCGATGGCCGTCCGGGAAGTCACCCGGCCAGGCTAGGGCACGTACTGCTGGCTGATCGCCGTGATTGTCCCGTCCGTGACCGTCACCCAGTACGGCGTGCTACGAAGCGCCTCGCCGTGCGGACCGTCCAGCGCGGCCGTCCAGACGCCCAACGGCATCGACATGCCCTCCGGCACCAGGGCCGCGTTGACGTCCATGACGACGGTCAGGGGGGCGTCCGCGGCCACCGGCAGGGTCCGCACCCGCGGGCTGTCGTTGACGATGTAGAAATCGTTGGGCGGTGGTTCGGCGCCGTCGGCCTCGGCGGCGTCCTCGGCCTCGGGACCGGTCAGGAACAGCACGAGGTCCAGGTCGAGGACGAGCCGGCCGTCGACCTTCCGCGCGGCCTTCACGAACGCCGCGTGCCGTTGGGCGTCCACCCAGGGGGTGGCGGTGGGGCCGGGGGTCCCCGGCGCCCCCGGCGTGGCCGTCGTCGGCGCCGACGTCGAGGGGACGGTCGTGGCGGTGACGGACGCCGTGGGGCCGCCCGTGGGGGTCGGCGTCGGGGACGCCGTCGGGGTGGGCGCGCAGCCCGCGAGCGCCAGACAGCAGGCCAGCGCGACGAGTCGGTGAGCCATCGCAGCTCCTCTCACGATGGGCCCAGTCCACCGGCGGCCGGGGCCGGTGTCAACGCCCCCCGCCGAGCCTCAGAGCCGGACGGGGATCCCGCGGCCGGCCAGGAACTCCTTGACCTGCCGGACGCTGAACGTGCGGAAGTGGAACACCGACGCGGCCAGCACGGCGTCCGCGCCGCCCTGCTCGACGGCCTCGGCGAAGTGCTCGAGCGTCCCGGCGCCGCCGGAGGCGATGACGGGGACCGTGACGGCGTCCGCGATCGCCCGGGTGAACGGGAGGTCGTACCCGGCGAGCGTCCCGTCGCCGTCCATGCTCGTCGGCAGGACCGCACCCACCCCCAGCTCCTCGCAGCGGCGGGCCCACTCGACGCAGTCCAGCCCGGTGCCGCGCTGGCCGCCGGCGACCACGACCTCGAAGCCCGACGGCAGGTCGGCGTTGCGGCGTCCGTCGATGGCGACCACGAGCCGCTCGGGGCCGAACGCGGCAGCGCCCTCGGCGAGCAGTTCCGGACGCCGCACCGCCGCGCTGTTCACCGACACCTTGGCGACGCCGACCTCGAACAGGGCCGCCATGTCGGCGACCGAGCCGATGCCACCGCCGACGGTCAGCGGGATGTCGATGACGGCCGCCACGTTGCGGGCCCACTCCAGGCGGGTGGCCCGGCCCTCCACGGTGGCGGCGATGTCGAGCATCGCCAGCTCGTCGGCGCCGGCCTCGGAGTAGAAGCGGGCGTTCTCGACGGGGTCCCCGGCGTCGCGCAACTCCACGAAGTGCACGCCCTTCACCACCCGCCCGTCCTTCATGTCCAGGCACGGGATCACCTTCACCGGCTCCATGGGGCCTCCTCTCGATCGCAGGGACACGTTAGCGACCGGCGGCCCGCCGGCCGCGCAGCTGTGCAATGCCGGACGCCCAAAAGGGGCCTCCGGCCTTGCACAGATCGCCGGATGGCTACCGTGGGCGGGTGAGCAACTCCGTCGACGCGTCCGGCCCGTGGCTGGACGCCGCCCGCGCCGCCGGCCTGGTGGACGCCGCCGGCGCGGTGCGTCCCAACATCTTCGCCGAGATGAGCGCGATCGCCGTGCGCACCGGCGCCGTGAACCTCGGCCAGGGATTCCCCGACTACGCCGGCCCGCAGGACGTGCTGGACGCCGCCGCCGCGGCCGTCCTCGCCGGCCGCAACCAGTACCCGCCCGGCCGAGGCGTGCCCGAACTGGTCGACGCGATCGCCGAGCATCACCGGCGCTTCTACGGCCTCGAAGTGGACCCCGCCACCGAGGTGTGCGTCACCGCGGGCGCCACCGAGGCGCTCGCCGCGATCATCCTGGGCCTGGTGCGTCCCGGCGACGAGGTCGTCTGCTTCGAGCCCTACTACGACGCCTACGCCGCCGACATCGCCCGCGCCGGGGGCGTCCAGGTCAATGTGCCGCTGCGCTGGCGGGCCTCCGGGGCCGGCGGGCCGGCCGGGTTCGGGCTCGACCACGCCGACCTGCGCGCCGCCGTCACCGACCGCACCCGGATGATCATCGTCAACACCCCGCACAACCCGACCGGGATGGTGTTCGACGTCGCCACCCTGAGCCTGGTCGCCTCCCTCGCCGCGCAGCACGACGCGATCCTCGTCGCCGACGAGGTGTACGAGCATCTGACGTTCGGGGTCCCCCACCGGCCCGTCGCCACCTTCCCCGGGGCCGCCGACCGCACGCTGCTGATCGGGTCCGGCGGCAAGACGTTCTCGGTGACCGGCTGGAAGATCGGCTGGGTCACCGGCCCCGCCCCCCTGGTGGACGCCGTGTTCGGCATGAAGCAGTGGCTCAGCTACGTCAACGGCGCGCCGTTGCAGCCCGCGATCGCCGCCGGGCTGGCCCTGCCCGACCGGGTCTACGACGCCATCGCCGCCGACCTGCGCGACCGCCGCGACCTGCTGTGCGGCGCCCTCACCGAGGTCGGCTTCGCCGTGGCCGAGCCCGACGCCGGCTACTTCGTCATCGCGGACGCCGCACCGCTCGGCGTCGCCGACGGGGAGGCCTTCTGCCGGGCGCTCCCCGAGCGCTGCGGCGTGGTGGCGATCCCGGTGTCGTCGTTCTGCTCCCCGGGCCGCCAGGACGTCCGGTCGCTGGTGCGCTTCGCCTACTGCAAGAACGACGCCACCCTCGCCGAGGCCGTCCGCCGGCTCCGCACGCTCACCTGAGGCCGCGTCGCGGCCCCGAGGTCAGTGGGTGACCCCGTGCGGGTCGATCGCGGGCCGGCCGCCGGGCTCGGGCCCGGTCGCCGCCGGTCGCTCGGTGGCCGCGTACTGCGACCACGAACCGGGGTAGAGCCTGCCGCGGCCGAGGCCCGCGTGCTCCAGGGCGATCAGGTTGTGGCAGGCGTTGACCCCCGAGCCGCAGTAGCAGACGACGTCGGTGGCGTCCGTGACGCCGAGGGCTGCGAAACGCCGCCGCAACTCGGCCGGGCTGCGGAACGTCTTGTCGGGGTTCAGGTTGTCGCCGAAGAACGCGCTGAGCGCCCCCGGGATGTGCCCGGCGCGGGCGTCGACCGGTTCGGTCTCCCCGCGGTAGCGCTCGGGGGCGCGGGCGTCCAGGACGAGCGGGGCCGTGCAGGCATCGTCGATCGTCGCCAGGTCGGCGGGGGCCCACGGGCGGGCCGTGAAGTCGCCACGCGCCGGGGCGTCCTCGGGCCCCTCGGCCAAGGGTCCCCGCCAGGCGGCGAGGCCGCCGTCCAGCACGGCGGCGTCCACGCCCAGCGCCCGCAGCAGCCAGACCAGCCTGCCGGCGACGGCGCCGCCGGCATCGTCGTAGCCGACGACCACCGAGTCGTCGGAGATGCCCGCCGCACGCATGCCCTCGGCGAACACCTCCGGGGCCGGCAGCGGATGCCGGCCGCCCTCGACGGATGCCGGCGCCGCCAGGTGGGCGTCCAGGTCGACGAACACCGCACCCGGCAGGTGACCGGACAGGTAGGCGGTGCGGCCGTCACGGCCGTCCAGGTACCAGCGGACGTCGCAGAGGACGACCTCGGGGTGGTCCGCCAGCCAGGCGGCGTCGACGACGACGGGCATCCGGGGAGCAGTCACCCGCCCACTGTAGCGAGGCGGCTCCGCCCCCCTGATCGGTGGCTCGCTCGACAGTGCAGTAGATCCGGTGGGGCAGACGCCCCCGCATCTACTGCACTGTTCGCGGGCGGGCCCCGGAGGCCGACCTCAGAGGCCCGTTCGGCTCAGAGCGAGTCGCCGAAGTCCGCGCGGAACTTCGCGACGAGCTGGTTCGGCCAGTCGGTGAGCGGCGCGAGGCGGCCGAAGAAGAACCGCAGGATCTCCGGCTCCTCGACGAACTTCAGGCCGCCGATGATCCGCCGGTTCTGGTACAGCCAGTCGAGGCGGTCGATGGCGTAGTTGACCTGCGAGAGCGTGAACACGCGCCGCGGCATCGCGAGCCGGACGAGTTCCATGTGGGCCATCGGCTCCGAGCCGTCGGCGTTGCGCTGCTCGGACATCGTGCCGCGCTCCATCCCCCGGACGCCGGAGGCCACGAACACCGCGGACGCCAGCGCGGCGGCCGGGTACTCGGTCTGGGGCAGGTGGTCGAGGAACCGGCGGGCGTCCACGTGCGCGCCCAAGCCGCCGGGCGGCGTGACCACCGGGACGCCGCGACGCTCGAGCTCGCGCACCATGTAGTCGATGAAGATCGGGCCCTGGTTGATCATGTCGAAGTCGAGGGTCTCGTCGAGGCCGACGGTGATGGCCTCCATCTCCCGGACGCTCATGCCGCCATAGGTGAGGAAACCCTCGTAGAGCGGCACGAGTTCACGCAGCTTCTGGTACATCGCGGTGTCGCGCACGCAGATGCCACCGCCGCGACCGAAGCCCACCTTGCGCGCGGAGAAGTAGATGATGTCGAACGGGTCGCACATCGCCCGCATGATCGCGCCGATCTCCAGGTCCGCGCAGCGCGGCTCCCGGACCTTCGCGAAGTACAGGTTGTCGGCGATCAGCGAGGCGTCCATGACCGACGGGATGCCGTGGGTGCGGCAGACCTCGCAGACCTCCTCCATGTTCGACAGCGACACCGGCTGGCCGCCGATGAGGTTGGTGCCGGCCTCGATGCGGACGTACGCGATGGCGTCCGCGCCCTTCTCGGCGATCAGCTGCCGCAGCGCGTCCACGTCCAGATCGCCCTTGAACGGCAGGTCGCTGGTGACCTCCAGCCCCTCGGGCTTGATGAGCTCGAGCACCTCGCCACCGTTGGCGACGACGTGCGCCTTCGAGGTCGTGAAGTGGTAGTTCATCGGCACGTAGGTGCCCGGCCGCACCAGCACCGACGACAGGATGTTCTCGGCGGCGCGGCCCTGGTGCGTGGGCAGGAAGTAGGGCGTGCCGAAGATCTCGGAGACCTTCTCGTGCAGCCGGGTGAACGTCGCGGAGCCGGCGTACGCATCGTCGGCCCGGAACATGGCCGCCTGCTGCTCCTGGCTCATGGCGTTCACGCCCGAGTCGGTCAGCATGTCGAGGAACACGTCCGCGTTCTGCAGCAGGAAGGTGTTGTGGCCGGCGGCCTCCATCGCCTTCAGGCGGTCCTCGATGGGCAACAGGGTCAGCTTCTGGATGATCCTGACCTTGTGCATCTCGACCGGGTACTGCTCCCCGCCGTAGAACTTCACATTCGACATTCGCCCATCTCCTTCGACGCCTGGCGCGAGCGTCGCGATCCTTGCACCGCGATCGCCCGCCGGGCGCCGATTCCGGACGCCGAGACGCGGCCCGGTCGCGTTGTCGTCCTGGGTCGGGCTCGGGGCTAGATCGGCAGCCTGCGGAAGATCGGACCGGGGATGTGGCGCAGCGCCAGCATGACCAGTTCGAACGCCGGGGGCGCCCAGACGACGGTCTTGCCCTGGCGGACGCCGTCGTAGACCAGCTTGGCCACGTCCTGGGGGTCGACGGTGAGCGGCGCCTCCTTGACGCCCGCGGACATCCGGGTGCGCACCTGCCCCGGCCGCACGACCAGCACCCGCACGCCGGCCGGCGCCAGGGCCTGGCCCAGGTTGGTGTAGAAGCCGTCCAGCCCGGCCTTGGTGGCGCCGTAGATGAAGTTCGAGCGGCGCACCTTCTGCCCGGCGGCCGAGCTCATCGCGACGATCCAGCCGTGGCCCTGGGCGGACATCCGCTGTCCCAGCAGGACGCCCACGCTCACCGCGCCGGTGAAGTTCACGTTCGCGGCGGCGACGGCCCGGGCCTGGTCCTGCCAGAGCGCCTCCTGATCGCCCAGGACGCCGAAGGCGACGATGGCCAGGTCGACGTCGCCGTCGGCCCAGGCGTCGGCCAGGACGGTCTCGTGGGTCTCGGGACGCGCGGCGTCGAACTCCAGAACGCGGACGCCGCGGGCGCGGCCAGCCAGCCGCGCGACCGCACCCTCGGCGTCCGGGTCGCCGGGCCGGCAGGCCAGGATCACGTCGGCGCGGACGTGGGCCAGGTACTCGTCGACGATCGCGAGCCCGATCTCCGAGGTGCCCCCGAGCAACAGGATCCGCTGCGGGTCTCCGACGGCGTTGAGCATGGCTTCTCCTCGGGTCACAGAATCAGTCGAGTTCGAGGCGGCGCGCCAGGTCGGACACGAACACCCCGTCGGGGTCGATCGCGCGCCGAGTGGCCAGCCACTCGTCGAGGCGGGGGTACATGGCGTGGAAGGTCGCGGCGTCCACCCGCGAGTCCTTCGCGGTGTAGAGCCGGCCGCCGAACTCGAGCACACGGGCGTCCAGGCCGGTCAGGAAATCGCTGAGCCCGGCCCGGATGGGGAAGTCGACGCACACGTTCCAGCCGGCCATCGGGTAGGACAGCGGGGCCCGGTTGCCCGCGCCGAACAGCTTGAACACGTTCAGGAAGGAGTGGTGGCCGGACGCCGAGATGTCGAGCAGGATCAGCTTGAACTCCTCCACCGCCTCCGGCGGCACGACGAACTGGTACTGCAGGAAGCCGTCGGAGCCGTAGGCACGGTTCCACTCCCCGAACATGTCGAGGGGGTGGTAGAAGCCGGTGAGGCTCTGCACCTTGTGGGTGTAGGTGCCGCTCTTGGCGTACCAGAGCGCACCGAGGGCGCCGAACGTGAGCCGGTTGGCCAGCCCGTTGGGGAACACGTCCGGCAGCGTCAGGAACGTCTTGCCGGAGAACCCGAGCGGGTCGGCAGCCAGCTTCGGGGCGTACTCGCGCAGTTCGGCCAGCGTGGCCAGGTTGCCGCGCGAGATGGCGGCCCGGCCCAGTTTGGGCGGGGCCGAGATCGCGTCGAACCAGGCCGAGCTGTAGGCGTAGCGACCCTCGGAGCCGTCGGAGTGCGCGGCGATCGTCTCGTCGAGGGTGCGCGTGCGGACCCCGTCGGCGAGGAAGTAGGCGGTCTCGGTGCGGGTCATCCGCAACGTGGCGCGCAGGATGATGCCGGTGAGGCCGATGCCCCCCACGGTCGCCCAGAACAGGCGGCCGTCCGGGTCGTCCGGGCTGCCCTCGGGCCGCAGCGTCAGCACTCGGCCGTCGGCCACCAGCAGGTCGAGGGCCGCGACGTGGTCACCGAAGCTGCCGGCCGAGTGGTGGTTCTTGCCGTGGATGTCGCAGCCGATGGCCCCGCCGACCGTCACCTGCCGGGTGCCCGGCAGGACCGGCACCCACAGCCCGTAAGGCAGCGCGGCGCGCATCAGGGTGTCCAGGTCGACTCCGGCGTCCACGTCGACCTCGCCGGACACCGGGTCGATCGCGTGGATCGTGTTCAGGGCCGTCATGTCGACGACCAGCCCACCGCCGTTCTGGGCCACGTCGCCGTAGGAGCGCCCGAGCCCGCGGGCCACCACTCCGCGGCCACCGCGAGCGCGTTCCTCGGCGGCGCGCACCACGGCCCGGGCGATGAGGTCGACGTCGGGCGTGCTCAACACCTGGGACGCCGACGGTGCGGTCCGCCCCCAGCCGGTGAGTCGGGCGGGACGGGTGGGAATCTCGGTAGCCATCGGCAGCGAGTCTACCGAGCCCCGGGGCCCCGCTCGGCCCGAGGTTTCCCGCCCCGCCGCGGCGGATTGTTGCGGAAGCGCCGCCGAGGGTGCTCCACACCGTCCGAGGCGCGTGCTTGGATGATGACCAGCCCACTCCCGGGGTCGAACCGCCCCGGGCCATGGAAAGGAACCACATGAGAATCCGGCTCCTGGCCGGTCTGGCCCTCGGATCGCTCGCGCTGACCGCGTGCGCCTCCACGCCGACCGCCACCACCCCCGCCGCGTCGACGGCCGCCCCCGCCACGACGAGCGCCAGCCCCACGGCCCAGGCTCCCGCCGGCTCCGTGGCCGGCACCCTGACGATCTGGGCCGACGACAAGCGCGCCGCCGCCCTGAAGACCGTGGCCGACAAGTTCGCCGCCGAGAACAGCGTCAAGGTCAACATCCAGGCGGTGTCGCAGGATCTGCAGAACACCTTCGTGACCGCCTCCCAGGCGGGCAACGCGCCCGACATCGTCGTCGGCGCCCACGACTGGATCGGCAACCTCGTCCAGAACAGCGCCATCTCCCCGGTGTCCCTCACCGACAAGGCCGCCTTCGACCCCAAGGCCCTCGCCGCCACCACCTACGACGGCCAGACCTACGGCGTCCCCTACATGCGCGAGAACATCGCCCTGATCCGCAACACCGACCTGGCCCCCACCGCCCCGGCCACGCTCGACGACCTGATCGCCAAGGGCAAGGAGCTCAAGGCCGCCAACAAGGTCTCCGAGATCCTGTGCCTGCCCGTCGGGCAGAACGGCGACGTCTACCACATGATGCCGCTGATGTCGGCGGGCGGCGGCAGCTTCTTCGCCTATGACGCCGCGACCGGCAAGTTCGACCCGAAGAACCTGACGATCGCCTCCCCCAAGACGATCGCCGCCATGGAGAAGATCAAGGCCATCGGCGAGACCGCCGCCACCCCGGTCCTGAAGCGCTCCATCGGCAACGACAACGCGATCTCGACCTTCACCGGCGGGAAGTGCGCGTTCCTGGTCTCGGGCCCGTGGGCGACCGCCGACATCAAGAAGGCGAACATCAAGTACGACATCACCGCCATCCCGACGTGGAAGGAAGGCGGCTTCCCCGCCTCCCAGTTCTACGGCGCCGGCACGTTCTACGTCGCCGCCAAGGGTAAGAACGCCACCCTGGCCCAGGAGTTCGTGACCAACTACGTCAGCAAGGTCGAGACCCAGGTCGCGCTCTACAACGCCGAGGCCCGCCCGCCGGCCCTCACCGCCGCGCTCGACCAGGTCAAGGCCGCCGACCCCGACCTGCAGAAGTTCCTGGACGCCGGCAAGGACGCCATCCCGATGCCGGCGATCCCGGCCATGGGCAAGGTCTGGGACCCGGTCGGCAAGGCCCAGGCCGCGATCGTCGGCGGCGCCGACGTGACCAGCACGTTGAAGTCCGCCGAGACCGCCCTCAAGGCGGCGATCGGCTGATCGCCTTCGCGGTGGGTGGGCCGGGCGACGACCCCGGCCCACCCACCCGCCCCCCACCCAACCGGCCCGAAGGAGTACGTCGTGTCGAGTCCGACCGTGCAGCCGACCACCGCGAAGGCCCCCGCGCCTTCCCGCCCCCGCGGGCTCGGCCTGAGTTCGTCGACGCCGCTCGCGCTGTTCGGCAAGGTCGTCGGCCTGGGCCTGGTGGCCGCGGTCACCGTCTGGATGGCCCCGCCGCTGCTGGCAACCCGGAGCTGGCTGATGCTGGCGTTGCTGCTGCTGAGCGCGGCCGCCATCTTCTTCATCTATCTCCAGCCGTGGAAGATCCCACCGAAGTACCTCGTCCCCGGCGTGGTGTTCCTGATCGCGTTCCAGATCATCCCGGTCGTGTTCACGGTGAGCACCGCCTTCACGAACTTCGGCGACGGCCACCGCGGCACCAAGGAGGAGGCCATCGCGGCCATCCAGGCCGGCAGCGTGCAGCCGGTCGCCGGCGCCCCCGAGTACTACCTGACGGTCGCCACGCAGGGCGACCCGGCGACCGGCCCGATCGTCATGCTGCTCGTCGACCCCGCCACCAAGACCGTGCAGGTCGGCACCGCGGAGGGCCTCCAGCCCGCCGAGAACGCCCAGGTCTCGGACAACTTCAAGGTCACCGCGATCGACGGCGGCTACACCATCCTGAACCTGGGCCAGGCCTCCGCGCGCGCGGCGGATCTGGCCCAGCTCACCGTGCCGACGGCGCAGGGGGCGATCAAGAACAACGGCCTGTCCCGGGCCGTCGAGGGCAAGGCGACCCGCCTCTACGACGCCGCCTGCGACTGCATCAGGGAGGCGGCGACCGGGGCGACGTGGACCGCGGACGGCACGATCGGCTACTTCGTCGACGCCGCGGGCAATAACCTCGACCAGGGCTGGCAGGTCAACGTCGGCCTGGCCAACTGGGCGAAGCCCTTCCAGGACTCGACGCTGCGCACGCACTTCGTCGGGATGGTCGTGTGGAACTTCGCGTTCGCGCTGATCTCGGTGTTCGGCACCTTCGCCGTCGGGCTGCTCATGGCGATGGCCCTGAACTCCGACAAGGTCCGCGGGCTCAGGTTCTACCGCGTGCTCATCGTGCTGCCGTACGCCATGCCGGCCTTC
Source organism: Propionibacterium sp. (assembly GCA_012517965.1). Classification (GTDB taxonomy): domain Bacteria; phylum Actinomycetota; class Actinomycetes; order Propionibacteriales; family Propionibacteriaceae; genus Propioniciclava. The sequence goes on from JAAYTZ010000109.1 coordinate 29,604, forward strand.
GCGATGCTGCTGGTCTGGCGCGACATGTTCAACCAGGACTTCGGCCTGATCAACAACCTCTTCCACCTCAACGTCAACTGGTTCGGCGAGCCGACCGCCGCGAAGATCGCGGTCCTCCTCGTCCAGTTCTGGCTGGGCTACCCGTACATGTTCCTGGTCACCACCGGCGCGCTGCAGGCCATCCCGTCCGACCTGGTCGAGGCGGCCTCGGTCGACGGGGCGTCCCGCTTCTTCGCCTTCCGCACCGTCACCCTGCCGCTGCTGTTCGTCGCCACCGCCCCGCTGCTGATCAGCTCGTTCGCGTTCAACTTCAACAACTTCAACGCGATCCGGCTCACCTCCGACGGCGGCCCGTTCCCCCCCGACAGTCCCAGCCTCGGCGCCACCGACCTGCTGATCAGCTACACCTACCGCCTGGCCGGCTTCAGCGGCGGCGGCGGCGCCCAGTACGGCCTGGCCGCGGCGATGAGCATCCTGATCTTCCTGATCGTGGCCGCCGTCTCGATCGTCAGCTTCCGTCGCACCGCAGCCTTGGAGGACATCAACTGACATGAGCGCTTCGACGACTCCCCGTCCGGTCCCCGCGACCGCCGCCGGCGCGGCGCCGGCCGACACCCAGGACGCCCCCCGCTACCTGGGCAGCGCCCAGGGCAACTGGTTCGCCCGCGTCGGCTGGCGGCACCTGGTGGCCTGGGCGGCCATCGCGTTCTCGGTGTTCCCGATCCTGTTCGTGGTGTCCGCGGCCCTCAACCCGCTCGGTCAACTGTCGTCCACGACGCTGATGCCGAACGCGTTCTCCCTGGAGAACTTCGCCAAGCTGCTCAGCACCACCGAGTTCGCCCGGTGGTTCCTCAACTCGATCGTCATCGCCACCGTGGCCGGCTTCCTGTCGATGTTCATCTCGGCGCTGGCCGCGTTCGCGTTCAGCCGCTACCGCTTCAAGGGCCGCCGGGCCGGGCTGATGTTCCTGCTGCTGGTGCAGATGTTCCCGCAGTTCCTGGCGATGGTCGCGATCTACATCATGTTCACGCGCATCACGCAGCTCTACCCGCAGATCGGCTTCAACACCTGGTGGGGCCTGATCATCCTGTACATGGGCGGCGCGCTGGGCGTGAACACCTGGCTGATGAAGGGGTTCTTCGACACCATCCCCAAGGATCTCGACGAGTCGGCGAAGGTCGATGGCGCCACGCACACCCAGATCTTCTTCGGCATCATCCTGCCGCTGGTGGCCCCGATCCTGGCCGTCACCGGCCTGCTCAGCTTCATCGGCACCATCAACGAGATCATCATGGCCAACGTCTTCCTGACGAAGTCCGAGAGCAAGACGCTCGCCATCGGCCTCTACGGCCTGATCGCGGGCGAACGGAACAACAACTTCGGCATCTTCGCCGCCGGGACGCTGCTCACCGCGATCCCGACGGTCGCCCTCTTCTTCGCCCTGCAGAAGTACATCGTCGGCGGCCTGACGGCGGGTGCGGTGAAGGGCTGATGCTCGACCTGTCCGGCCAGCCGCACCACGACGGCTCGGCGCTCTACGTCTCGACCCAGGCCCCGCGCCTGGGCGAGACGGTGCGCCTGCGCCTGCGCGTGCCCCGCGGCGAGGAGCCGGACGCGGTCTTCGTTCGCAGCACCCCCGACGCCGAGCCCCACTACGACCGGGCCGAGCCCGCGGCGTCCGACGCGCACGCGACGTGGTACGAGACGGCGGTGCGCGTCGCCAACCCGATCGTGCGCTACCGCTGGCTGCTGAGCGGCCCCCACGGCCGCTACCGGTGGCTGACCGGCACCGGGGTCGCCGAGCACGACGTGCCCGACGCCTACGACTTCACCCTCAGCGCCCACCCGGCCCCGCCCGACTGGACCGCCGACGCGGTCGTCTACCAGATCTTTCTCGACCGGTTCGCCCGCTCCGCGGCCGCCGACGGACGCCCCACGCCGGCCTGGGCCCGGCCCGCCTCCTGGGACGACGAGGTCGACTTCCGGATGCCCCACGTGCCCCGGCAGTTCTACGGTGGCGACCTCGACGGCATCGTCGAGCACCTCGACCACATCGCGGGGCTGGGCTTCAACACGCTCTACCTGACGCCGTTCTTCCCGGCCCCGTCGAACCACCGCTACGACGCGACGTCGTTCGCCCACGTCGACCCGTTGCTGGGCGGCGACGAGGCCCTCGCCCGGCTCACCGCGGCGGCCCACGCCCGCGGGATGCGGGTCATCGGCGACCTCACCACCAACCATTCCGGGGCCACCCACGAGTGGTTCGCGGCGGCGTCCGCCGGGCCGGAGGCCCCGGAGCGGTCGTTCTACTACTTCCGCCCGGACGGCTCGTACCTGGGCTGGTACGACGTGAAGTCGCTGCCGAAGTTCCGGTTCGGCCCCGAGCTGATCGGACGCCTCGCCGCCGGCCCCGACTCCGTGGCCGGCCGCTGGCTGGCGCCGCCGTTCAACCTCGACGGGTGGCGCATCGACGTCGCGAACATGACCGGGCGCCACGGCGCCGACGACTCCAACCTTGCGGTCGCGGCCGCCCTGCGGGCGACGATCGAGGCGGTCCGGCCCGGCGGCGTCCTCGTCGCCGAGCACTGCCACGACGCGTCGGCCGACCTCACCGGGTCAGGCTGGGACGGGGCGATGAACTACGCCGGGTTCCTGCGGCCCGTCTGGGCGTGGCTGCGGTCGCCGGGGTACCGGCCCGCCCCCGGCGGCGAGCAGACCTACCTGGGCGTCCCGGTGCCGATCCCCCGCCTGCCCGGTCCGGCCGTCCACGCCACCATGCGCGCGTTCGCGGCGGTGACGCCGTGGCGGGCGGTGTGCGCGTCTTGGTCGCTGGTGGGCAGCCACGACACGCCGCGCATCAGGACGGTCGTCGGGGACGCCGACGCGGTGGGCGTCGCCGCCGGCCTGCTGTTCACGTTCCCCGGGACGCCGATGGTGTTCGCCGGCGACGAACTCGGCGGCGAGGGCGTCCGGGGTGAGGACGCGCGGCGTCCGATGCCGTGGGGACGCCCCGAGGCCTGGGACGCGGTCACCCTCGAGCGCTACCGGGCCCTCGCGCGCCTGCGCGGGAGCTCCGAGGCGCTGAAACGCGGCAGCCTCCGCTGGCTCGCCGCGGACGACGACGCGTTGGCGTACGTGCGCGAGACGGCGTCCGAGACCCTGCTGTGCCTGGCCGCGCGCGGCCCCCGCCGGGGGCTCTTGCTGGACGCCCACGCGTTGGGGGCGTCCGAAGGCGCCGGGTTGGCCAACGTGTACGGCGGCGCCGCGGACCTCGTGGTCCGCTCCGGCGCCGTGACCCTCCCGAGTGAGGGACCCAGTTTTCAGGTGTGGAAGGTTCGCTAAGGAGTCACCATGGCAGACGTCGTCTTCGATCGGGTCAACAAGGTCTACGAGAACGGTTTCCACGCCGTCAAGGACCTGAGCCTCGACATCGCCGACGGGGAGTTCCTCGTCCTGGTCGGGCCGTCCGGCTGTGGCAAATCGACCGCCCTGCGCATGGTGGCCGGCTTGGAGGACGTGTCCTCCGGCGAGATGCGGATCGGCGGCCGGGTCGTCAACACCGTCCCGTCGAAGGACCGCGACATCGCGATGGTGTTCCAGAGCTACGCCCTCTACCCGCACATGACGGTGGCCGACAACATCGGCTACGGCCTGCGGATCCGCAAGACCCCGAAGGCCGAGATCGACCGGCTCGTGCGCGAGGCCGCGGCCAAGCTCGACCTGACCGAGTACCTCGACCGGCGGCCCAAGCAGCTCTCCGGCGGCCAGCGGCAGCGCGTGGCCATGGGGCGGGCGATCGTGCGACGCCCGCAGGTCTTCCTGATGGACGAGCCGCTGTCGAACCTGGACGCCAAGCTGCGCGGCCAGATGCGCACCGAGATCGCCCAGATCCAGCAGGACCTGGGCACCACCACGATCTACGTCACCCACGACCAGGTCGAGGCCATGACGATGGGCGACCGGATCGCGCTCATGAAGAAGGGCGTCCTGCAGCAGATCGCCGAGCCGCAGCACATGTACGAGAACCCCGACAACATCTTCGTGGCCGGCTTCATCGGGTCGCCGCCCATGAACATGGCGGCGGCCCGCCTCGACCGCGACGGCGACACGTACTCGGTGCAGCTCGGCGAGCAGACGCTGCGGCTCTCCCCCGAGGCTCTGGCCGCGCACCCGCGGCTCGCCGAGTACGTCGGCCGGGACGTGGTGATCGGCATCCGCAGCGAGGACATGGAGGACTCGCGCGTCAAGGGCGGCGAGGGGCTGCGGGCGACCGCGAACCTCGTGGAGGCGCTCGGCTCGGAGCTGATGGTCTACTTCACGCTGGACGCCCGCGCGGCGGACACCGAGGACATCAAGCTGCTGGAGAAGGACCACGGCGACCGCGCCGCGAAGTCGCTCGTCAGCGGCGGCGTCCGGTGGGTCGCGTCGTTCGCCCCGCGGGCCCGGACGCGTCCCGGCGACGCGATCATGGTGACCGTCGACACCGCCCGGATGCACTTCTTCGACCCGGAGACCTCGCTGGCGATCCGCGCCTGAGGTCGGCCGAGAGGCGCACCCCAGGGTCAGGGGGCGTCCCAGAAGAGGCGGTCCATGACCCTGCGGGCGTGGCGGGCGTGCCGCAGCCAGTCCTCGACGAACTCCGACGACGACCCCTTCGGGTAGCCGAGCAGTTCGGCCACGGGGGCCAGGTCGCGGACGTCGGGCGGGATCGCGTCCGAGGCCTTGCCGCGCAGCAGCATCCCCGCGTTGCGGATCCGGGACGCCCAGCGCCAGGCGTCGGCCAGCACGCGCGCGTCCTGCTCGGTCAGCAACCCCGCCGCCGCCTCGGCCGCCAGCGCGGCCATCGTCGTGGTCGACCGCACCGCGGGCACCTCGTGACCGTGCTGGAGTTGCAGCAACTGCACCACCCACTCCACGTCCGAGAGCCCACCGGGGCCCAGCTTGACGTTGCGCTTGGGGTCGGTGCCGCGCGGCAGCCGCTCGGCCTCCATGCGGGCCTTCAGCTTGCGGATCTCCGTCACCTGCCGGGCCGTCAGCCCGCCGGCCGGATAGCGCACGGGTTCGACCGCGGCCAGGAAGTCCGCCGCCAGGTCGGCGTCCCCGGCGCCGGGGGCGGCCCGCAGCAGGGCCTGCCGCTCCCAGGTCGACCCCCACTTCTCGTAGTACGCCCGGTAGGACGCCAGCGACCGCACCATCGGCCCGCCCTTGCCCTCGGGCCGCAGGTCGAGGTCGATCTCTAGCGCGGGGTCGGGGCCCGGCAGCGCCAGCAGCCGGCGCAGCGTGGCGATGATGCCGAGCGCCTTCCGGGTGGCGTCCCCCTCGGCGTCGGCGAGCACGAACATCGCGTCGGCGTCCGAGCTGTAGGAGAGCTCGCGGCCGCCCCACCGTCCCATCGCGATCGCCGCGAGACGCGGCGGGTCGGTCACTCCGCGGACGGCCACCTCCAGGGCGGCGTCGATGGTGGCCCCCATGACGTCGGCGAGGCCGGCGCCCAGGGCGTCCACGTCGAAGGAGCCGAGCAGGTCGCCCATCGCCAGACGCAGCAGCTCGGCCCGCCGCACCGCCCTGATCGCCGCGATGGCCTTCTCGGGGTCGTCGTGGCGGCGCGCGGACGCCCCCATCTCGGCCCGGATCTCGGCGAGGGGACGCGGCCGGATGGCATCCGTGTCCGCCAGCAGCTGCACGGTCTGCGGGGCCCGCAGCAGCAGGTCGACGGCGTAGCGGCTGGACGCCAGCACCCGGGCCAGGTTCTCGGCCATCGAGCCTTCGTCGCGCAGGGCCCGGAGATACCAGGGGCTGCGGCCGAGCGACTCCGACACCTGCCGGAAGGCCAGCAGCCCGTGGTCGGGGTTGGGGCCCTCGGCGAACCACCCGAGGACCGCCGGCAGCAGCTGCCGCTGGATCTCGGCGCTGCGGGTCACCCCCTGGGTCAGCGCCTCGATGTGACGCAGGGCCGCCTTCGGGTCGCGGTAGCCCAGCGCCCGCAGCCGGGTCTCGGCGGCCTCCGAGGTGAGGTGCACGGCCGCGGACGGGATGCGCGCGACGGCCTCCAGCAGCGGCGAGTAGAACAACCGCTGGTGCAGGCGCAACACCCGGCGCTTCGAGGCGTGGTAGGCGTCGTCGACGGCCGCGGCGTCCGCCAGGTGAAGGCTGCGGGCCAGCCGCCGCCGGGACGCCTCGTCGGCGGGGAAAAGGTGGGTGCGGCGCAACTGGGCGAGCTGGATGCGGTGCTCCAGGGCGCGTTGGAGACGGTAGGCCGCGTCGAGCTTCGCACCGTCCTCGCGGCCCACGTACCCGTGGGCCACCAGCGCCCGCAGGCCCTCGAACGTGCCGCGCAGCCGCAGCCGGTCGTCGCTGCGGCCGTGCACCAGCTGGAGCAGTTGCACGCTGAACTCGGTGTCGCGCAGCCCCCCGGCGCCGAGCTTGATCTCGGCGTCGGCCTCGCGGGCCGGGATCAGCGAGATCACGCGCTTGCGCATCGCCTGGACGGCCGGCACGAAGTCCTCGCGGCCGCCGACCTCCCAGACCAGCGGCCAGACCATGTCGACGAACGCCTGGGCCAGCGCCCGGTCGCCGGCCATCGGGCGGGCCTTGAGCATCGCCTGGAACTCCCAGTTCTTGGCCCAGCGCTCGTAGTAGGCCCGCATCGAGGCCAGCGAGCGCACCAGCGGCCCGGCCTTGCCCTCGGGCCGCAGGGCGGCGTCCAACTGCCAGATCGTGCCGGCCGCCGAGTGGGCCGACGTCAGGCGCGACAGGGTGCCGACCAGCTTGGACGCCAGCGCGACGGCCTCCTCGGGGGAGGTCAGCGGCTCGCCGTGCGGGCCGAGCGTGGGCTCGGCCACGTAGAGCACGTCGACGTCGGAGACGTAGTTCAGCTCGCCGGCACCGCACTTGCCGAGGGCGACCACGCCGAGGCGGACCGCCTCCCAGCCGGGCACCTCGGCGCGCGCCAGGGCCAGCCCGGCCTCGACGACGGCGTCGGCGAGGTCCGCCAGTTCGCGCCCGACGCCTTCGACCTCGGCGAGCGGGTCGGCCGCCGTCAGGTCGCGGGCGGTCACGCGCAGGAGCGCCCGGCGGTAGGCGAGGCGGAGTTCGTCGGCGTCCCGGGTGGCGACGGGGGACGCCGCCCCGGGGTCCGCCCCCACGGCGGCCAGCAGCTCGGCGCGCAGGCCGGCGGCGTCCCGGGCGGCGATGTCGCCCGCGAGCAGCGGAAGGTCGGCCGGCCGGGCCGCCAGGTGCTGGCCGAACGCGGCCGAGGCGCCGAGCACGGCCGTCGTCCGGCGCAACCAGACAGGATCGGCGGCCAGTCGGGCGACCTCGGCGGGGTCGGCCCGGCCGAGGCGGTGGAGGGCGGCCAGCGCCTGGTCCGGGTCGGCCGCCTCCCCGAGCGCCTCCACGAGCCGACCTCGCGCCTCGGCGTCCACCCCGAGTGAGTCCGTCCAGTCCCGCAGCAGCGCCTCCGCCGCCGTGGGATCCGCGAACCCCGCCCGGGCGAGGGCACCGGCCGTGGTCGAGATGCGGCTCATGCGCCGCATCCTACGGCTCGGTCGGCACCCGGCTCCCCCGCGCCCGGACCGTTGGGTCGGCGAACTAGCATGGCCTTGGCCGTTCAGCGATTGGAGTATCCATGCCCTCGAGCCGACGACGCGTCCGCAGGCGGGCCCGGTGGCTGATCGGCATCGGCGCCCTGGTTCTGGTGGTGGCGAGCGTCGGGGTGTGGTGGCTCCTGCGGCCGGCGCCGGTCGCCCCGGTCGGGTACGAGGAGATCGCCGTGACCCGGTCGACCCAGACCGAGACCGTCACGCTGTCGGGCACCATCCAGCCGCAGTCCCAGGCGAACGCCACCTTCCGCGTCCCCGGCACCGTGACCTCCGTCCGGGTCAAGGTGGGCGACCAGGTCGCCGCCGGGGCGGCCCTCGCGGCGGTCGGCACGCGCGACCTCGCCGACGCCGTCGCACTCGCGGACGCCAACGTGGCGGCTGCCCGCGCCCAGGTCACGACCCTGAAGGACGCCGGGGTCGCGACCGACGCGCAACTCGAGGCCGCCCGGGCGCAGGTGCGGTCGGCGGAGGCCTCCCTCGTCAACGCCCGGAATCGCCTCGACGACGCCATCCTGACCTCCCCCATCGCCGGCACGGTCGCCCGGGTCGGCTACTCCGTCGGCGATCAGGTGAGCGGCTCCAGCGCGTCGGTCAGCGCCTCGTCCGCGCTGGGCGGCCTCGCCGGCTTCGGCGGCATCGCGCTGCCGGCCGCGGCCACCGGCGGCTCGGTGGGGACCGGCATCGAGATCATCGCCACGGACGCCTGGCGCCTGGACGCCTCGGTCGGCACCGCCGACCTGCCCGCGCTGCGGCAGGGCCAGGAGGCCGTCATCACCCCCACCGGCACCAGCGTGTCGGTCCGGGGCGTCGTCGACACGATCGGCATCGTCGCCACCCAGAACGCGGGGGCCGCGGCCACCTTCCCCGTCTCCCTCAGGGTGACGGACGCCGGCCCGCGCCTTTTCGCCGGCTCCAGCGCGGACGCCGTCGTCACGACCGCGACCTACGAGCAGGTGCTGGCGATCCCCACGACCGCGCTCACCGAGTCGGGGGGCGTCGCCACGGTGCAGGTCGTCCAGGCCGGGCAGCCGGTGACGCGCACCGTGACCGTCGGGCGCCGCTTCGGCGCCGCCGTCGAGATCGTCGGCGGCCTCGGCGAGGGTGAGGTGATCCGCGTCCCGAAGGCCCAGGTCGTCGAGACGCAGGCCCCCCGGTTCGGGCCCGGGGCGTTCGCGACGCCTACTCCGACCGCCAGCCCGAGCCGGACGCGGTGAGCGACGTGACCCCGGCCGCCGAGCGTCGGCCCCTGCTGCGGATGAGCGGGGTCCGTAAGACCTACGACACCGGTGCGGTCAAGGTGGAGGCGCTCCGCGGCATCGACCTGGCCGTCTACCCCGGCGACTACGTCGCCATCATGGGGCCGTCCGGGTCGGGGAAGTCCACGCTCATGCACATCATCGGCTGCCTGGACGTGCCCTCCGAGGGCAGCTACCTGCTCGACGGCGCCGAGGTCGCCCAGCTCGACGAGACCGAGCTGGCCCAGATCCGCAACCGCCGGGTCGGGTTCGTCTTCCAGCAGTTCAACCTGCTGGCCTCGATGACCGCGCTGCGCAACGTCGAGCTGCCCCTGGTGTACGCCGGCGTCGGCAAGGCGGAACGCCGCCGCCGCGCCACCGAGGCGCTGCAGCGGGTCGGCCTGGGCAACCGGCTCGACCACCGCCCCGGCGAGCTGTCGGGCGGCCAGCAGCAGCGGGTGTCGGTGGCCCGCGCCCTGGTGACCGAGCCCACGCTGATCCTCGCCGACGAGCCCACGGGCAACCTCGACTCCGTGTCCACCCGCGACGTGCTCACGCTGCTGGACGAACTCCACGACGCGGGTCGCACGATCGTCCTGATCACCCACGAGGCGGACGTCGCCGCCCACGCGGCAATCCGCTGGCGCATCGATGACGGGCTGCTGAGCGAGACCGACCTGCCGCCCGCGGCGTCCGGCCCGGAGGAGGGGGGCCGCCATGGGCTGGGGTGAGACCTTCCGCACGGCGCTGGAGTCGCTGAACGGACGCCGGCTGCGGTCCCTGCTGACCATGCTGGGCATCCTGATCGGCATCGCCGCCGTGATGCTCACCGTCGGCCTCGGCGATGGCGCCCGCCGCGAGATCGACCGGCAGATCAACAACCTGGGCTCCAACCTGCTCATCGTGGCGCCGGGCTCGGGCACATCGCTGTCCGGCGTGCGCACCGCGGGCGGCGGGAGTTCCCTGACCCTGGCGGACGCCGCCGCGATCGCCGACCCGGCCGTCGCACCGGACGTGGCGGGGGTCGCCCCCGTCGTCTCGACGCAGGGCGCCGCCAAGTGGGGCACCAACGACTGGACGACCCTCGTGACGGGCACCAACGTCGCCTGGCAGAGCGTCCGCGCCCGGGTCCTGGGCGACGGCCGGTTCTTCACCGCCGACGAGCAGGACCGCGCCGAGACCGTCGCGGTGCTCGGCCCCAACACCGCGGCCCGGCTGTTCGGCACCACGCCCGCGGTGGGACAGCGCATCACGCTCAACGATCAGCAGTTCACCGTCATCGGGGTGCTGGCCTCGGTCGGCTCCAGTTCGATGACGAACGACGACGACACGATCGTCGTGCCGATCAGCACGTTCGCCCAACGGCTGTCCGGCTCGACGAACACGCAGGCCGTCAACGTGATCTACGTGGGGGCCCGCGACGCCGACTCGATCTCGGCCGCCCACCAGGAGATCACCCGGGCGCTGACCGCCCGTCACGCCACCACCGAGGCGAACCGCGACTTCTCGATCATCACGTTCGAGGCGCTGATGAACGCCCTCAACACGACTACCGCCGTGCTGTCGACGTTGCTGTCGGGCATCGCCGCGATCTCGCTGGTCGTCGGCGGCATCGGCGTGATGAACATCATGCTGGTGTCGGTGAGCGAACGCGTCCGGGAGATCGGGCTGAGGAAGGCCCTCGGCGCCACCCCGGCCCTGATTCGGCGGCAGTTCCTGGTCGAGGCCGCGATCCTCGGCCTGCTGGGCGGGTTGCTGGGCGTGGTCGCCGGCATCGCGGGCGCGGCCGCCCTCACCCCGATCCTGAATCTCGAGGTGTCGGTGTCGGTGCCCGCCACCTTGGTGGCGCTGGGCGTCTCCCTCAGCGTCGGGCTCATCGCTGGCGTCTACCCCGCCACGCGCGCGGCCAAGCTCGCCCCCATCGACGCCCTGAGGAGCGAATGATGAAGCCCAGCTCGATCATCGCGGCGGCCCTCGTCGCCGCCCTCGGCATCGGCGGGGTGGCCGTCGCCGCCCAGAACCGGCCCCGGACGATCTCCTACACGACGGCGGTCGTCGCCACCGGAACCATCACCCAGGAGTTCACCGCGTCCGGCGTGGTGAGCCGGCCGGGACAGCAGGAGCTGACCTTCGACACGGCGGGGCTCGTGACCGCGCTGTCCGTGCGGGTCGGCGACCCGGTGCGCGCCGGGCAGAAGCTCGCCACCGTCGACACCGCTCCGCTGCAGGTGAGCCTGCTCCAGGCCCAGGCCCAGCTCGCCCAGGCCAGGGCCACCCTGGACGCCGACCTCGCCGCCAAGGAGAGCGGCGGCAGCGCCGCCGGGGGGCTGTCCGGCTCGCTCTTTCCCGGCCTGGGGACGGGCGGGTCGCTGCCGACCGGGAGCCTGCCGACCGGGAGCCTGCCGACCGGGAGCCTGCCGTCCGGCGGTCTGCCCACCGGCGGTCTGCCCACCGGCGGCCTGCCCACCGGCGGCCTCCCCACCGGGGGCCTGCCCGGGGGGATGACCGGGACGCCGGGCACCCCGGCGTACGTGCTCGCCCTGCAGGCGTCGCTGACGAAGCTTCAGACCACCGTGGAGACCCAGCAGGCCGCCTGCGCCCCCGTCTACGCGGCGCTCGGGACGCTGGGGGACCTCCAGGACCGACTGCCGACGGCGCTGCCGACCGCGCTGCCGACGGCGCTGCCGACCGCGCTGCCCACCGAGCACCCCACCGTGCTGCCCACCGAGCACCCCACCGCGCACCCCACCGCGTGCCCCGGTGGCTGCCCCGCGCTGCCGACGCCTCCCCACCGGCCGTCCGCCACCCCGACGGGCGCGAGCCCCGCGAGCGAACCCCCGGCCCCCACCGGCTCCGCAACCCTCAGCGGCTCCGCAACCCCCACCGGCTCCGCAACCCCCACCGGCTCCGCAACCCCCGGCGCCGACGACTCCCCCGGCGCCGACCCGGGTGTCCAGTCCACCGCCACGCCGAGCTCCCCCGAGCCCGCCCGGACCCCGGCGCCCTCTTCGCCCTCGTCCAGCCCCAGCCCGTCCCCGGAGACGGTGCGCGGCTTCTCCGGCTCGGCATCGCTGCCCACCGCGCTGCCGAGCGCGTGGGCGTCCCTGTCGGTCGACGAGGCCGCGAAGCTGGCCGGACAACTGCGCGCCTGCACCGACTCGTTCGTGGCGCTCGCCGCGGCCGAAGCGGAGGCCGGCCAGGCGATCCTGACCGCGGCCGCCGGACTGCAGCAGGCCACGCTCGCCGCCCAGCAGCAGCTCGCCGCGGCCCAGCAGCAGTTGCTCGCCGCGCAGGAGCAGATGGTGGCGGCCGCCCGGGCCGCCGCGCAGCAGGCCGCGGCGCAGGCGATGGCGGACGCTCAGGCCCAGTTGGCGGCGCAGGCCCAGCGTGCCCTGAGCGTCCCGGTGACGGAGGCCACGCTGGCCACCGACCGCGCCCGGCTGCTGCAGGCCGAGCAGGCCGTCGCCCGGGCCGAGCGCGCCCTCGCGGGGGCCACGCTCACCAGTCCGGCGGACGGCATCGTCGGCGCGCTGTCGCTGGTCCCGGGCGAGGGCTCGGCCGGACGCTCCATCACGGTCGTCGGGCCGGGCCTGGCCGAGATCCCGGTGGAGGTGCCGCTGCGGCTCCGCGACCTGGTGGCCGCGGGTCAGCCGGCGGCGGTCGGGCTGGTGGGGGCCGACCCCGCCCTGCGGGGCCAGGTGGCCTGGGTGAGCGTCCTGCCGTCCTCCACCGCGGGGACCCCCAGCTACACCGCCATGGTGGCCGTCGACGACCCCGGGCTGCTGCTCAAGGTCGGCGCCAAGGCACAGGTCACGCTGCCGCTGCGGACCGTCACGGACGTGGTCACGGTGCCGCTGTCCGCCGTCACCATGACCACCGACACCACCGGCACCGTCCAGGTCGTGACCGACGAATACGCCGAGACCGCCGACACCGTGCCGGTGACCACCGGCGCCTACGGCACCGCCCGGATCGAGATCCGCTCCGGGCTCCAGCCCGGCCAGCGGGTGGTGCTGGCCGATCGCCGCCTGCCGGTACCGGGCGGGCTCCAGCAGTACCAGCCCCGGACGCCGACGCCCACCCCGACCTCCACGCCGCGCTGATGGTGCGCCGGGACCCAGCCGCGGCCGAGCGACTGACCCGACTGCTGGACCACCTCGACGCGTGGGCGTCCGGGCTCGGTCCGGCCGACTTGGCGACCCCGACCCGCCGGGGCGCGTCGGTGGGTGTCGTCGTCGACCGCCTGCGCGAGGCGCGGGCCGCGGCGTCCGCCCTGAACCCGGGGGACGCCCTCAGGCTCGAGGCCGCCGTTGTGACCGACGCCGATGCGCTGGCGGCGGCGCTGCCCGGGGGCCCGCCGCCCGTTCCGCGGGCGTCGCTGGCCGCCGCCGTGCGGACCACGCTCGGCGTTCTGGCCGAGCGGCACCCCGGGCAGGTCATCGAGGTGCGGGTGCCGCCGTGGGGCGCGGTGCAGGTCGGCCGGCCGGGCGTCGCGTCGGTGCACCGGCGCGGGACTCCCCCCAACGTCGTCGAAACCGACGCCGCCACCTGGCTGCGGCTCGCGGCCGGCACCCTGGCCTGGGCGGACGCCGTCGCCGCCCACGCGGTGTCAGCCAGCGGCCCGCACGCGCAACTCGGTGACCTGCTGCCCCTGGCCTGAGGCGTCCGCGCTGAACAGGATGCCCTCGCCGCCGGTGAACGTGACCCCCGGCACGACGAAGTCGCGGGTCAGCTCCCGGAACCCCACCTCGCGGTGCAGGTCGATCGACGCCCGGTTGCGGGCGTTGACGACGAAGTAGACCCGCCCGCCCTGCTCCCAGACCCAGCGGCAGCGGGCCAGGGTGAGCGCCCGGCCCAGCCCACGCCGCCGGAAACCGCGCGCGACGACGATGCCGTTGAGATACCAGCCGTCGGGGGCGTTCCGGCCCCCCTCCGCGCCGGGCGTCAGCCAGGACAGGCGGGCGCACCCGATCACCCGGCCTCCGAGCTCGGCGACGAACAGCTGTTGGCCCGCCGCCGACCAGAACTGCAGCCGGTCGAGCCACGCGGCCTGGTCGTCGCCCTCGCGTTCGGCCATGAGCGCGGCGCAGACGGGCAGGTCGGCGGGATCGGCCCGGCGCACCGCCAGCTCAGGCAACGGCACGCCGTGGGCGTCGGGCTCGTAATCGGCGAAGTAAAGCACAGTGGGAGACACCCTCCCAGAAAGTCGGGACGCCCCGGTGGGCGTCCCGTCCGTGAGACCGGGCGTCCAGCCTAGTGATGCCGTCGATGCCCCGCAGCGGGGCGGGGTTCTCGAACCGCCAGGGACGCCGCTACAGCGTCGGCAGCAGCGTGGTCAGCTCCAGCGGGGTGACCTGCCGCATGTACTGCTCGTACTCGGCCCGCTTGTTGCGCAGGAAGAAGTCGAAGACGTGGTCGCCCAGGGTCTCGGCGACGAACTCGGATTTCTCCATCGCGCTCACCGCCGATGCCAGGTCGTACGGCAGCGGCCGGATCCCGAGCGCCTGGCGCTGCCGGTCGGTGAGCGACCAGACGTCGTCCTCGGCGGGCTCGGGCAGTTCGAGTTCCTGCTCGATGCCGGACAGCCCCGCGCTCAGGATCAGGGCGTACGCGAGGTAGGGGTTGACCGAGGTGTCCAGTGACCGCAACTCGATGCGCGCGCTGCTGGACTTGTTCGGCTTCCACATCGGCACCCGCACCATCGCCGACCGGTTGTTCTGGCCCCAGCAGATGTAGCTGGGCGCCTCGCCGCCGGACGCCAGGCGCTTGTAGCTGTTGACGAACGGGTTCAACACCGCCGTCATCTCGGCGGCGTGGTGGAGCAGACCCGCGATGAAGTGGCGTGCGGTGCGGGACAGCCCGAACTCGGCGGAGGCGTCGTAGAAAGCGTTGGCGTCGCCCTCGAACAGCGACACATGGGTGTGCATCCCCGAACCCGGGGCGTCCTGGAGCGGCTTGGGCATGAAGGAGGCGAACAGGTCGTGCATGACCGCGACCTCCTTGATGATCACCCGGAAGGTCATGATGTTGTCGGCCATCGTGAGCGCGTCGGCATAGCGCAGGTCGATCTCCTGCTGGCCGGGGCCGCCCTCGTGATGGCTGAACTCCACCGAGATCCCCATCTGCTCCAGCATCGTGATCGACTTGCGCCGGAAGTCGGTGCCGGCGTTCGCGGTCGTGTGATCGAAGTAGCCGGAGGTGTCGACCGGCACCGGAGGCTGGCCCGGGACGATCGGCTGCTTGAACAGGTAGAACTCGATCTCGGGGTGGGTGTAGAAGGTGAAGCCCATGTCGGCGGCCTTCTTCATCGCCCGCTTGAGCACGTGGCGGGGGTCGGCGAGCGCCGGCGAGCCGTCCGGCAGCCGGATGTCGCAGAACATGCGGGCGGTGCCCTGCTGGGCGCTGCGCCACGGCAGCAGTTCGAACGTCGCCGGGTCGGGGTGGGCGACCATATCGGACTCGTAGACGCGCGCGAAGCCCTGGATCGAGGACCCGTCGAAGCCGATGCCCTCGCTGAACGCGCCCTCCAGTTCGGCGGGTGCGATCGCCACGGACTTCAGGAACCCCAGCACGTCGGTGAACCAGAGCCGGACGAACCGGATGTCCCGCTCCTCCATCGCGCGCAGCACGTACTCGGTCTGCTTGTCCATGGCGCCCAGTCTGCCCGGTGCCGTGTTACGCCCGAGTTACAGTCTGGGCATGCGCACGGAGGTCACGGTTCCGGGGGTTCGGGTCGGGCACTGGACAGACACCACGGGGCTGACCGGCTGCACCGTGATCGAGTTGCCGCCCGGAACGGTGGCGTCCTTCGAAGTGCGCGGCGGGGCGCCGGCCTGCCGCGAGCTGCTCCCGCTCAGCCCCGACAAGTCGGTGGCCCAGGTGGACGCCGTGTGCCTCACCGGCGGTTCGGTGTTCGGCCTGGCCGCCGCCGACGGTGTCGTCCGGCACCTGGCCGAGCGCGGCCGGGGGGTCGGGACGCCCGCCGGCCCCGTCCCCATCGTCCCGACCCTGGGGCTGTTCGACCTCGCCGTCGGCGACCCGGCCGCCCGCCCGGGCCCCGAGGCCGGGTACGCGGCGGCCGCGGCGGCGGCGTCCGTCTTCGAAACGGGGCACGTGGGTGCCGGCACGGGGGCGCGGGCCGGGAAGTGGCGGCCGGACGGCCCCCGCGGCGGCGGACTCGGCTTCGCCGAGCGCCGGCTGGGGGAGGTGACGGTCGCCGCCGTCGTCGCGGTGAACGCTCGGGCGCAGGTCATTGACGATCACGTTGCCGGGGGAGGTGACGGTCGCCGCCGTCGTCGCGGTGAACGCCCTCGGCGACATCGTCACGGACGCCGCCGGTGCGGGCTCGCTCGCCGCGGTCGAGTCGCTGCGCGCCGCGTTCGACTTCGGCGGGCGCGACCACACGACCATCGGCTGCGTCGTGACCAATGCCCGGCTCGACAAGGTCGCCTGCCGGGTGGTGGCCCAGGGCGCCCACGACGGGCTGGCCCGGGCGGTGAACCCGCCGCACACCCGTTTCGACGGCGACGGCTTCGTGGCCGCCGCGACCGGTGCGGTGCCCGTGCCCGTGGACGTCGTGCGGCTGCTGGCGCTGCTGGCGGTCGCCGATGCCATCCGGTCGACGGGGCCGACGCCCGGCTAGAGTGAGGGGGCAATCTCACCGACGAGGGCAAGGGGCTGCCGCGTGCTGATCCGGCGCATCACGGACGATCTGGTCTACCTCGGCGGCATCGACCGCCGCCTGGAGCGCTTCGAGAACCTCTTCGCGCTTCCCCGCGGGGTGAGCTACAACTCCTACCTGCTGCTGGACGAGCAGACCGTGCTGCTCAACACCGTGGACAGCTCGGTGGCGGCCGGGTTCGTCGACGACGTGGCCCGGGTGCTGGACGGCCGGGAGCTCGACTACCTCGTGGTCAACCACGTCGAGCCCGACCACATCGGGGCGATCAACGAGGCGCTGGCCCGGTTCCCCCACTGCGAGCTGGTGATCAGCCGCAAGGGCCTGGAGATCCTGCACCAGTTCTTCCGCCGCCACGACTACGCCGACACCCGCGTGCAGACGGTCGGTGACGGAGACGTGCTGCCCACCGGTCGGCATCGGCTGCAGTTCCTGACTGCGCCCAACGTGCACTGGCCCGAGGTGACGGTCTGCTTCGACCCGACCGACGGCGTCCTGTTCTCGGCGGACGCCTTCGGCTCGTTCGGGGCGCCCGAGGGCCACATCTTCGCCGATCAGGTCGACTACACGCCGCGCTGGCTCTCGGAGACCCGGCGCTACTACGCCAACGTCATCGGCAAGTTCGGCCCGCAGATGACGCGGCTGCTGGGCAAGATCGACGCGATGGACGTCCGCATGATCTGTCCCCTGCACGGCCTGATCTTCCGCACCCCGGAGACCGTCGCGTACGTCATCGAGCGGCATCGGCGCTGGGCCGCCTACCGGCCGGAGCAGCCGGGGGTCGTGCTCGTGTACGGAACGATGTACAACCACTCGGCGCTGCTGGCAGACGAACTGGCGATGCGGCTCGCGGAGGCGGGCGTGGAGCACCTGCGCGTCCACGACCTGGCGAAGACGGACTGGTCGCACATCGTCGCCGACTGCTTCCGGTTCAGCAACGCCGTCTTCGTGTGCACCACCTACAACACCGAGTTGCACCCCAAGATGGACGCCTTCCTGCGCGAGCTGATGGCGACCGGATGGGACAATCGCGGCGTCACCGTGATCGGAAACGTCAGCTGGGGCGGCCACGGCGCCCGGATCGCGTCCGAGATCCTGGCCAAGGGCAAGAACCTCACGACCGTCGGCGAGCCGTTCGCCATCAAGAGCTCGCTCGACGACGGGCAGGACGCCGAACTGCGCGCGCTGGCGTCCGCCATCGCCGCTTCGCTCCCCCCGGCCGACCCGCCGCTGAACGTCCTCCGGACCCGCTGACCGCCTCCGGACGCCGGCCCGCCGGCCGATGGGCGGCTGCCGACGCGCCTCCGAGCCCGAGCCCTGGACCCGGACGCGCCCCGGCTCCGACCGGCCCCACCCCTCGATCCTCCCAGCCGCTCCCTGGACGCGCCCCGGCTCCGACCGGCCCCACCCCTCCCAGCCGCTCCCCGGACCCGCGCACCCCCCGGTCGCCAACCCACCTGCCCGCCCCCTTCGGATGCCCCTCCGAATTGCTCCTGTTCGGCGTTCTGGACCCGGCGGCCGCCGCGCCCACGCACGGCCCGGGCGAGCCAGACTCTGGCTCCGGACTGAATCAAGGAGATAACCTGATACCCTCTCATATCAAGCTTTATGGTTGATCTATGAGGCTGCCGGACACACCCGTCGTCGCCCTGCTGGGCGATCTCATCCGTTCGCGCGAGGCGGTGGATCGCCGTGCCCTGCACCAGGCCCTGGTGTCCGCGCTGGCCGAGGCCGACCGTGCGCGTCCGGCTCTGGCCGCGCCGGCCGTCGTGGTCGGGGACGAGTTCCAGGGTGTCTACGCGACCGTGGGCGCGGCGCTCGAGGCGACCCACCGCATCCGACTCGCCCTCGCCGGCATCGGCGAGGTGCGGTTCGGACTGGGCCGGGGCGAGGTGTTCCCGCTCGATGAGGGCGGGCTCCTACAGGACGGCTCGGCGTGGTGGGCGGCGCGCGACGCCATCATGGCCGTCGAGGAGGCAGCCCAGCATGCGTCGCGCGCCGCCCTGCGGACGGGCCTGGTGGCAGCCGAGCCAGCGACCTTCCGCCCCGCGGTGCGGGCCGCCACCGCAGCCATCGACCTGGCGCTGGCGCGGCTGGACGCGACGTCGCAGCGCATCCTCCTCGGCATTGTCGGAGGCAGACGGCAGAGTGAGATCGCCGGTGAACTCGGGTTGACCCCCCAGGCGGTCAACCAGCGGGTTCTCCGGCACGGGCTCGGCGTCCTGGCCGACGCCATGCGGCAACTGTGGGAGGAACCATGACGTGGCTGGCGCTGCTGTTCCTGGGCCTCGGCGCGGCCGACCTGGCCCAAGCGGTGGCGGGGCCGCGGCGCCGCTGGATCGGGGCACTGGCGGGGGCGAGCACCATCGGGGTGACAGCGGCGCTCGCGCTGGCCCCCACGCTGCCGAATGCGCTCGCCGCGTCGGCCTGCCTGTTGGCGCTGGGTGCCTGGCGGGCCACCCATGCCGCGCACCCCCGCGGCCGGACCCAGGCGCTGCTGGGTCTGCTGGCCGCCGCCGGGCCGGTCGCGGTGGGTGTGGCCTGCTCGGGGCTGGCGCCGCCGGCGTCCGGGCCGCTGGCCGACTGGCTACGCTCGATCCCGCTGCTCGGGCTGCCCACGGCGGGTCCGGACCGGGCGCTGCTGCTCCTCGGCGCCGCCCTGGTCAACGTCGAGACGGCGAACCTGATCGTTCGCGACACCCTGGTCGCGACGGGCACCTCTCCGCTGACGCGGGGTCACTCCGACGGAGAACCTGCGCTGCTCGGCCCGCGGCGGCTGCGGGGTGGGCGCGCCCTCGGCGCGATGGAGCGGCTGCTCATCCTCGGCTTCGGGGCGTCCGGCAACCTGGCCGCGGCCGGATTGGTGGTCGCCGCCAAGGGGCTCATCCGCTTCCCGGAACTCAACGCGGCATCGAAGGGCTCCCCGGCATCACCGCGGATCGACGAGATCACCGAGTACTTCCTGATCGGCAGTTTCGCCAGCATCCTCGTCGCCCTCGGCACCGTGGCGTTGACCGCCTGAGCGACCGAGTGGTCCGCGCCGGCTCGCCGACCCAGCCACGCGCTCGCTGACCGGCCGAGCGACCGA